>CAKKOY010000058.1 GCA_919592095.1 Ralstonia syzygii subsp. syzygii
GCGTGCTCAACCGCATGGCTGCGCTTGCCCGCCCGCAGTCCGTCCGCGTCGACTGAATTACGCCTCACAGGGATGGCTTCGACTTCAAAGTCGATTTATGCAACAACGCCATCCCACTGCTCCACCCTCACACCGTAGACTCTGGCGTTCCTTGCGCTCGGAGAAATACCTTCGTCACAGATCATCACGGAAGCGCTATAGGATCGATCCGGGCGCCGCTCGTACCACTCTCGCGGAGTATCGAATCGCAGGATCAGGGGATAGATGTCGTATCCCTTGTACGTTGAAGCAGGGCAGGTTTCCACAACGCGCTCCTCTGGGGATGGCCAGCCCACTCTACGCCCAATCACCATATGGAGCGAGGCAAATTTCCAGGAGGCGTCGATAGCGCACTCGGCATCCGTAGCCAGTCGCGTGGCCAGTAGATGCTCCAGCAGACCTCCGGCATCACAGGCTTTGCGAGGTACGCAGGCAAGATGATCAAAACGGCCATCGATTCCGGGCCTGCCAAATACAGCGGCGCGGAGGATGGATGCATGCTACGATGAGCGCCCGCCTTGGATCCTACATGCCACCTTGCCCCAACTGCTTGGCCACCACAGCGCGTGAAGGCAGCCCTTCGCCACACGCCGCCATGCAGATCACCAGTACGCAACGCCTGAAGCTTCCGAAGGAAGGCATCGTGACCGTCAGCACGTTCCGTTGTGGAATCTGCGGCACGAACTGGCAATACGTCGAGGGAAAGCGCACATCAAGCCCGGGCTGGCTGCTCCAAGACGCTCCGCACGAAGGTACAGCAACCTGACTGCCGGGCGAGGCGTCGTTCCGGGCATGCGCCGCGCTGCTGACCACCGTCTCTTCAGGATGCTCGCCGCAAGCGCTTTGACCCGGGGTTGTCTTGAGCGCATTCGGCACATTCGGCGGCCGTGTTTTGACTGAGCGCGTTGCGCGCGATTTCCTGGGCGCCTGATCGCCTATTGATGTGCGTCACGGCGCCGCATGCCAAGCGCGACCTGCCAATCGCCGCCCAACGCCCTGATCAACCCCACCGCGGCGCTCATCCGCTGCACAGGCAAGTTCAGGTTCGCTTGCCTCGGCGATCGGCTCGTTCCGGCTCAGCGAAGTCGGGCCATAGCCGACACGCATGCCCATGCAGCCAAAACCGAGTTCCGAAACCTCAAGGCCGCTGTTGCCGAGTGTGCGTGTCTTCATGGTCGATGTCCTGTCGTTGGTCAACCGCCGGGCCTGGCTGGGATTACCTGGTTGAGCGGCAACCGGCGTACAGACCACCACAGGCCACCGGGCGAGAACCGCCTCGCAAGATCCGTCGAGCCGCTTCGCCGCTGTCTGGTAATAAAGCGCTGGTATCGGCCGCCGGGCGCGATATGGCAAGCGCCATGGCTGCAGCGCAAGGGACGCCACGCCCTGCAGGAAGAACCAGAACCCCACCATGGCCCCCAGGAACTGACCAGGAGGATTGCCAGCACCGCCGTACGATGTGACGCGAAGTCGACCCGTGTGCTCACGGCCGTCGGCCTTCGTTTCATGTCCTTTCTCACGCGCACTGGCGCCGCTTTTTCCGATGAAGCGAATCTGTCGACCATGGCGTGCGTGATTGAGGGGGGACGCGCTGGAATCGATGACCCTGCGTCATCAATGGGACGCATCTCCCGATGCGCTGGCCGTCTCCCGCTACGCTGGCAGCATGGCTCGACGCCGCTCGCCCGGCCCGCCGACGGCACCGGAAACAAAACGTTACACACGCCCCGGGCGTGGACAGGAATAAACCGCGACCCGGCTGCGTTTACGCGTATGCAGGGTCCAGCGCGACCCCGCAGGCAAACCGATGTGCCGAGACATACGACCGGACAGGCCACTGGACACTGAAGCGCCGTATTGCAACGTCGGGCATCCCGGAACGGGGGGCATCATGAACAGGCATCTGGCATCCCTGGCCACAACGCTGATGGGGCTTGGCGTCTGCGCCTGCGCGACCGCTCAGGACGTCCCGGTCGGCACCTGCCGGCCGATGTTGGGACAGACCGAAATCGACGGTGTCGTGCAGCAGGTCAGCGGCACGGCGTGCCTGCAGCCGGACGGCACCTGGCAGATGGCCGACGGCACCCCCGTGGCGTACGCGGGTCCGCCGTACTATGTGGATGACACTTGGTACTGGGCGCCCGCCGGCGTGGTCTTCGGCGGCGTGATTTTCATCGACCGGTTCCACCACGCTCACCGCATGCATGACGTGTTTTTCCACCATGACGGCCGGGGTTTCGGCCGGGGCGGCTTTCACCATGGCGGCGGTCATGGCGGACATCAGGGTGGCCACGAAGGTGGCCGCGGCGGCGGCGGTGCGCACCATTGACAGCGATCGCGATGAGACTCGAATCGGTCCTGACCTGCCCGCTTTGCGGCTTCGCATGGCAGGAAACCATGCCGACCGACGCCTGCATGTTCTTCTCCGAATGCCCGGACTGCCACGCGCTGCTGCGCCCCCGGCCCGGCGACTGCTGCGTGTTCTGCTCGTACGGCTCGGTCCCGTGTCCGCCGGTCCAGCTGCGGCGCAACGGCTGCGGATGAGGCCGGCGGCGGCGCCGGCTAGACGCGCAGATAGTGCTCGCGCTCACCGAGCCAGCGCTTGAGGTGCGCCTCCACCGCTTCGGGAAAACGCGCCAGCATCTGCTCGGCCGCGCCCTGGGCGAACTCGACCATCCAGGCATCGTGGTTCAGGTCGGCAAAACGCAGCATGGCCTCGCCCGATTGCCGCGCGCCGAGGAATTCGCCGGGGCCGCGGATGTCCAGGTCGCGCCGGGCGATCTCGAAACCGTCGGTGGTCTCGCGCATGGTCTGCAGGCGCTGCTTGGCCGTCGGCGACAGGGGCGCCTGGTACAGCAGGATGCAGACCGATTCGGCCGTGCCGCGCCCGACCCGTCCGCGCAGCTGGTGCAACTGCGCCAGCCCGAAGCGCTCGGCATGCTCGATCACCATCAGCGAGGCGTTGGGCACGTCGACGCCCACTTCGATCACGGTGGTGGCCACCAGCACATGCAGTTCGCCGCCGGCGAAGGCGCTCATCACCGCGGCCTTGTCGGCGGACGGCAGGCGCCCGTGCACCAGCCCGACCTTGAGGCCGGCCAGGCTCTGCGACAGTGTCTCGAAGGTCTCGACGGCGGTCTGCAGCTGCAGCGCCTCGCTTTCTTCGATCAGCGGACAGACCCAGTAGACCTGCCGCCCCTCGCGCGCGGCGGCGTGGATGCGTTCGATCACCTCGTCGCGGCGGGCATCGTTGACCAGGCGCGTGACCACCGGCGTGCGGCCCGGCGGCAGTTCGTCGATGGCCGAGACGTCGAGGTCGGCGTAGTACGTCATCGCCAGCGTGCGCGGGATCGGCGTGGCCGACATCATCAACTGGTGCGGCACCTGCGCGGGATCGGCGATGGGCGTGTCGGCACCGCCGGCCTTGCCGCGCAGCGCCAGCCGCTGCGCCACGCCAAAGCGGTGCTGCTCGTCCACCACGGCCAGGCCCAGGCGGGCGAAGGCGACGGTGTCCTGGATCAGCGCATGGGTGCCGATCACCAGCTGCGCGGCGCCGGCGGCCACGCGCGCGGCGGCCTCGTCCTTCTGCTTGCGCTTCAGGCTGCCGGCCAGCCAGACGATCTCCACGCCCAGCGGTTCGAGCCAGGCCGACAGCTTGCGGTAATGCTGCTCGGCCAGCAGTTCGGTCGGCGCCATCAGTGCGGCCTGCCAGCCGGCGTCGATGGCCTGGCAGGCGGCCAGCGCGGCGATGACGGTCTTGCCGCTGCCCACGTCGCCCTGCAGTAGCCGCTGCATCGGGTACGGCCGGGCGAGGTCGGCGCCGATCTCCTCCCACACACGGGCCTGCGCACCGGTCAGCTTGAAGGGCAGCGCCGCCATGAAGCGCGCGAGCAGCCCGTCCGCACCGCCAGTCCGCAGGACCGGCGCACTGCGCGTACGGCGCGCGGCCTGGGCGCGCTTGAGCGAGAGCTGCTGCGCCAGCAGTTCGTCGAACTTGATGCGCAGCCAGGCCGGGTGCGTGCGTTCGATGAGGCTGTGCTCGTCCACATCGGGCGTGGGCTGGTGCAACAGGCGGACGGCCTCGGCGGGCGCCATCAGCTTGAGCGGCGCCAGCGGCCCCCGCATCAGGTTGTCCGGCAGCGTCTCGGGCAGCGGCGTGCGGCCGAGCGCATTCAGGATGGCCTTGCGCAGATACGCCTGCGCCACACCCGCCGTACTGGGATAGACCGGGGTCAGGCGGTCGGGCAACGGCTCGTCCGGCGCCACGGCGCGCACCGTCGGGTGCACCATCTCCGCGCCGAAAAAGCCGCCGCGTACCTCGCCGCGCACGCGCAGGCGCACGCCTTCGGCCATCTGCTTGACCTGGCTGCCGTAGAAGTTGAGAAAGCGCAGCACCAGTTCGCCGGAATCGTCGGCGATGTGCACCACCAGTTGCCGGCGCGGCCGGAGCGCCACTTCGTTGCGCGTCACCGCCCCCTCCACCTGCGCGGCCCAGCCGGTATTGGCGCGGGCGACGGCCTCGGCAATGGTCAGCAGCGTGGTTTCATCCTCGTAGCGCATCGGCAGGTGCAGCACGAGGTCGACGTCGCGGCGCAGGCCGAGCTTGGCCAGCTTGTCGGCGGGGCGGGCGGTCTTGGCGGCCGGCTTGTCCGCGGGTTTCGCCGCGGGGGCGCGCTTGGGGCCGACGGCCGGCGCCGCGTCGGAATCGGGCGCGGGGACAGCGGCGGTGGCGGAGCGGGCGCGAGGCGGCACAGGACGTTTACAATGTCGGACTTTGCGGATCGCCGACGATTGTACCGGCGCCCGCCGCCATCATTTGGCGCAATTCATGTCTGCGCCGCCATTCATGCTGACGCTGTCCGATTTCGATTTCGATCTGCCACCCGAGCTGATCGCGCAAACCGCCCTGCCCGACCGCACCGCGAGCCGCCTGCTGGCCGTGCGCCGCGACGCGCAAGGTCCGCATTTCGACGACCGCCAATTCGCCGACCTGGTCGACTACCTGCGCCCCGGCGACCTGCTGATCTTCAACGACACCCGTGTGATCAAGGCGCGCTTCTTCGGCCACAAGGCCAGCGGCGGCAAGATCGAAGTGCTGGTCGAGCGCCTGCTGGACGAATACACGGTGCTGGCGCAGATCCGCTCCAGCAAGTCGCCGGTCGCGGGCAGTACGCTGCGTCTGGCCGATGCCTTCGATGTGACGGTCGGACCGCGCCACGAACCCTTCTTCACCCTGCGCTTCCCGCAGCCGGCGCTGGAGCTGATCGAGCAATACGGCCGCCTGCCGCTGCCGCCCTATATCGAGCACACGCCCGACAGCTTCGATGAAACGCGCTACCAGACCGTCTATGCGCGCAACCCCGGCGCCGTAGCCGCCCCCACGGCCGGCCTGCATTTCGACGATGCGCTGTTCGCCAGACTCGACGCCATGGGCGTGCGGCGCGGCTTCCTGACGCTGCACGTCGGCGCCGGGACGTTCTCGCCGGTGCGCGTGAAGAACATCGCCGAGCACCGCATGCACAGCGAGTGGTACGCCATCTCGCCGGCGCTGGCCGAAGCCATCCGCGCCACGCGGGCGGCGGGCGGGCGCATCATCGCCGTCGGCACCACGTCGATGCGCGCGCTGGAATCGGCCGCGCGGCCGGACGGCACGCTGGCGGCCGGCTCGGGCGAGACCGACATCTTCATCACCCCCGGCTACCGCTTCCGGCTGGTCGACGCGCTGGTGACCAACTTCCACCTGCCCAAATCGACGCTGCTGATGCTGGTGTCGGCGTTCGCGGGCCTGGAGACCATCCGCGCCGCCTACCGCCATGCCATCGCACAGCGCTACCGCGTCTTCAGTTACGGCGACGCCATGTTCCTGACGCGTGCCGAACCTGACACCCAATCCGCCTAACCATGCTCAAATTCGACCTGCTCACCACCGACGGCCTCGCCCGGCGCGGCCGCATGACCCTCAACCACGGCGTGGTGGAAACACCCATCTTCATGCCGGTGGGCACCTACGGCGCGGTCAAGGCGATGTCGCCGGTGGAACTCAAGGACATCGGCGCGCAGATCATCCTCGGCAACACCTTCCACCTATGGCTGCGCCCGGCGCTGGAGGTGATCGATGCGCACAAGGGCCTGCACGGCTTCGTCGGCTGGGACAAGCCGATGCTGACCGACTCCGGCGGTTTCCAAGTGTTTTCTCTGGGCGATCTGCGCAAGATCACCGAAGAAGGCGTGCACTTCGCCTCGCCCATCAACGGCGACCGGCTGTTCCTGTCGCCCGATATCTCGATGCAGATCCAGCGCCGGCTGAACTCCGACATCGTCATGCAGTTCGACGAATGCACGCCGTACCAGATCGATGGCCGGCCGGCCACCGAGGCGGAGGCGGCCGCGTCCATGCGCATGAGCCTGCGCTGGGCGCAGCGTTCGCGCAACGAGTTCGAGCGGGAGAACAATCCCAACGCCCTGTTCGGCATCGTCCAGGGCGGCATGTTCGAGCCCCTGCGCGATGAATCGCTGGCCGGCCTGCAGGCGATCGACGCCGGTGCGGGCGGCCAGGGCTTCGGCGGCTACGCCATCGGCGGGCTGTCGGTGGGCGAGCCCAAGGAAGACATGATGCGCGTGCTTCAGCACGTTGCACCGCGCCTGCCCGCCAACAAGCCGCACTATCTGATGGGGGTGGGCACGCCGGAAGACCTGGTGGCGGGCGTGGCCGCCGGCATCGACATGTTCGACTGCGTGATGCCGACCCGCAACGCGCGCAACGGCTGGCTGTTCACCCGCTTCGGCGACATCAAGATCAAGAACGCGGTGCACCGCAACGATCCGCGCCCGCTGGACGAGACCTGCGGCTGCTACACCTGCCGCAACTTCTCGCGCGCCTACCTGCACCACCTGCAGCGCGTCGGCGAGATCCTGGGCGCCCGCCTGAACACCATCCACAACCTCCACTACTACCTGGAGCTGATGGCCGACATGCGCGCGGCGATCGAGTCGCACAGCTTTGCCGCCTTCCGGGCCCGCTTTGCCGCCGACCGGGCCCGCGGAGCGCTCTGAGGGCACTTGACAAACCCGTCGGAGCGCCCATTTGCCGCAGGACCGCGGTGGTAGAATAACCGGTCCGATTTTTGACCGATTGACGAACCATTACGGAGTTTGACCGTGCTGATGATTTCCGAAGCTTACGCACAGACCGCCGGCGCCGCGCCGGGGGGGGCGGGAAGTGGCCTGATGAGCTTCCTGCCCATCATCCTGATGTTTGTCGTGCTGTGGTTCATCATGATCCGCCCGCAGATGAAGCGCCAGAAGGAAACCAAGACGATGCTCGAGGCCCTGGCCAAGGGCGACGAAGTGGTGACCGCCGGCGGCATTCTGGGCAAAGTCACCAAGGTGGCGGATCAGTACGTCACGGTGGAAGTTGCCCCGAATACCGAAGTCACCGTGCAGAAGAATGCCGTGACGACCGTGCTGCCCAAGGGCACGCTCAAGTCGCTGTAATCCGACTTGCCCGGCGCCGCGCGTCCCGCGCGACCGCCGGCACCCCAGGCAGCGCCTATCCTGAGATTGCCGCGCCGTCGCCTTTCCGCGCCGCCTGACTGCTCTCCAAGCGTCCTCCAAGATGAACCGCTATCCGCTCTGGAAATACCTTGTGATCCTGATGGCGCTCGCCATCGGGTTCCTCTATACGCTGCCGAACTTCTTCGGTGAAGCGCCCGCCGTCCAGGTGTCATCGGGCAAGGCCACCGTCAAGGTCGACCTGGCGACACAAAAGCAGGTCGAAAACCTCCTCGCCGCCGCCAACCTGAAGCCGGACGGCGTGTTCTTCGACCTGAACGGCACCTCGGGCAGCGTGCGCGTGCGCTTTGCCGACACCGACACCCAGCTCAAGGCCAAAGACGTCCTGACGCACGGCCTGAACAACGATCCGACCGACCCGACCTACATCGTCGGGCTGAACCTGCTGTCGGGTTCGCCCCGCTGGCTGACCTCCATCCACGCCCTGCCGATGTTCCTGGGCCTGGACCTGCGCGGCGGCGTGCACTTCCTGCTGCAGGTCGACATGAACGGCGCGCTGACCAAGAAGCTCGATTCGCTGGCCGGTGATATCCGCACACAACTGCGCGACAAGGGCATCCGCCACAACGGCATCGAGCGCAGCGGCTCCACCATCGCCATCAAGTTCGGCAGCCCCGATGACGCCGACCGCGCCCGCAGCCTGCTGGCCGACAGCGCGCGCGAACTGGCCTTCACGGTCGACAAGACCGCCGATGGCGCCACGCTTACGGGCACCTTTACCGACGCGGCCAAGAAGGAAGTCCAGGACAACGCGGTCAAGCAGAACGTCGTCACGCTGCACAACCGTGTGAACGAGCTCGGCGTGTCCGAGCCGGTGATCCAGCAGCAGGGCCCGGACCGCATTGTGGTGCAATTGCCCGGCGTGCAGGACACCGCCAAGGCCAAGGACATCATCGGCCGCACCGCGACGCTGGAAGCCCGCCTGGCCGACCCCAACGCCACCGGCATTCCGCGCGCGACCGATCCGGTGCCGCTGGGCGACGAGCTGTTCACGCAAGGCCGCGGCGCGCCGGTGCTGCTGCAGAAGCAGGTGATCTTCACCGGCGACCGCATCAACAGCGCCTCGGCCGGTTTCGACCAGAACCACAACCCGTCGGTCGACATCACGCTCGACGGCCAGGGCGGCCGCATGCTGCGCGACGTCTCGCGCGACAACATCGGCAAGCGCATGGGCATCGTGCTGTTCGAGAAGGGCAAGGGCGAGGTGCTGACCGTCGCCACCATCCAGTCCGAACTGGGTTCGCGCTTCCAGATCACCGGCATCGGCACGGTGGAATCCGCATCCGACCTGGCGCTGCTGCTGCGCGCAGGCTCCCTGGCCGCACCGATGGAGATCATCGAAGAACGCACCATCGGCCCGTCGCTGGGCGCCGACAACATCAAGAAGGGCTTCGATTCGGCCGCGTACGGCTTCGCCGCCATCTCGGTGTTCATGGTGCTGTACTACATGCTGTTCGGCCTGTTCTCGGTGGTGGCGCTGGGCGTGAACGTGTTCCTGCTGATCGCCATCCTGTCGATGCTGCAGGCCACCCTCACCCTGCCCGGCATCGCGGCCATCGCGCTGGCGCTGGGCATGGCGATCGACGCCAACGTGCTGATCAACGAACGCGTCCGCGAAGAGCTGCGCAACGGCGCCTCGCCGCAGATGGCGATCGCCGCCGGCTTCGAGCGCGCCTGGGCGACCATCCTGGACTCGAACGTGACCACGCTGATCGCCGGCCTGGCGCTGCTGGCCTTCGGCTCGGGCCCGGTGCGCGGCTTTGCCGTAGTGCACTGCCTGGGCATCCTCACGTCGATGTTCTCGGCGGTGTTCTTCAACCGCAGCCTGGTCAACCTCTGGTACGGCCGCAAGAAGAAGCTGCAGGGCCTCGCCATCGGCCAGGTGTGGAAACCCGCCGGCACCGAAAGTCCGGCCAAGCAGTAACGCTACGACGACCTTACCGCATCGCGCATAACCGGCACCGGCCCGACTGACGGGCCGCTTGCCACAAAGGGCAGAACATGGAGTTTTTCCGCATCCGCCGCGACATTCCGTTCATGAAGCACGCGTTGGCTTTCAACGCCGTGTCGTTCCTGACGTTCATCGCCGCCGTCTTCTTCCTGTTCCACAACGGGCTGCATCTCTCGGTGGAGTTCACCGGCGGCACCGTGATGGAAGTCGCCTATACCCAGGCCGCCGAGCTGCCGAAGATCCGCGCCGACGTCGAGAAGCTCGGCTACGCCGATGCCCAGGTGCAGAACTTCGGCACCTCGCGTGACGTGATGATCCGCCTGCCGCTCAAGAACGGCCCGGACGGCAAGCCGATCGCCTCGGCCGTGCAGAGCCAGCAGGTGATGTCGGCGCTGACCGCCACCACGCCGGACGTCAAGCTGCAACGCGTGGAGTTCGTCGGCCCGCAGGTCGGCAAGGAGCTGGCGACCGACGGCCTGCTGGCGCTGCTGTTCGTGGTGATCGGCATCGTGATCTACCTGTCGATCCGCTTCGAATGGAAGTTCGCGGTGGCGGGCATCATCGCCAACCTGCACGACATCGTGATCATCCTGGGCTTCTTCGCCTTCTTCCAGTGGGAGTTCTCGCTGTCGGTGCTGGCGGCGGTGCTGGCGGTGCTGGGTTATTCGGTCAACGAATCCGTGGTGATCTTCGACCGGATCCGCGAAGCCTTCCGCAAGTACCGCAAGATGAACACGCACGAGGTGATCGACCACGCCATCACCAGCACCATCTCGCGGACCATCATCACCCACGGCTCGACCGAGATGATGGTGCTGTCGATGCTGGTGTTCGGCGGCCCGACGCTGCATTACTTCGCGCTGGCGCTGACCATCGGCATCCTGTTCGGCATCTATTCGTCGGTGTTCGTGGCGGCCGCGCTATGCATGTGGCTGGGCGTCAAGCGCGAAGACCTGGTGAAGGGCGAGAAAAAGGCCGGCGGCCCGAAGGACGATCCGAACTTCGGCGCACAGGTCTGAGGCCCTCCCCTCTTCCTCCCCGCAGCGCCCAACAAAAAGCCCCGCGCGATCGCGGGGCTTTTTGTTGGGCGCTGCGCCGGCTTATTGCTGCGCCACGCTGGCGTCCTGCTTGAGGCCTTCCACCTGGATCTTCAGCTTGGTTTCCATCTTGAAACCGTACTGCTTGCCGTAGTCCAGGCCGAACTCGTCGCGGTTGAACTTCATCTCGGCGTCGGCGCCGCAGACTTCACGCTTGAGCATCGGGGGCGGCATGCACTTGAACGCATCGATCTCCATCTTGACCGGCTTGGTCACGCCGTGCAGCGTCAGTTGGCCTTCGGCTTCGGTCGGCGTGTCGCCCTTGAACTTGGTGAACGTGCCCTTGAAGGTGGCGGTCGGGTACTTGGCCACGTCGAACAGGTCTGCGCTCTTGGCATGCTCGTTCATCTTGGCAAAGCCGAAGTCGATGCTGTCGGTCTGCACGGTCACATCGATGGTGCCGGCCTTGGCTTCGCGGTCCAGCGTGACGACGCCGCTCGACTTCTCGAACTTGCCGCGCCACTTCGACAGGCCGCCCATGTGGTCGGCTTCGAAGCTCGGATAGGTGTGGGAGGGATCGAGTTGATACGTAACCGGTGCGGCAAACGCGGCGGTGGCGGCAACGGCGGACAGTGCGGCGACGAGGATACGCAACTTCATGAGAGAGCTCCTGCAGAGAAAGGGGGCGAACAAGATAAGACGCGGATTACTTACTTCTTGGCGAGGACGACACGGAACTTGATGGTCACGTCGTCGGCGACGACCGACGTGTCCTTCCATTCGCCGTCGCCGACGTGAAACGCGTTGCGCTTGATCGGCAGCGCGCCTTCGAACACCTGGCTGGCGCCGTCCTGCTTGACGGTGAGGGGCGCGGTCACGTCCTGCGTGACGCCCTTGATGGTCAGCTTGCCGACCACATCGATCTTGCCGCCAGCGCCCGCCTTGAACGCGGACGACACGAAGGTCGCCTTCGGATACTTGGCGGCGTCGAACCAGTCCTTCTTCTTCAGTTCGTCGTTGTAGGCCTTGTCGCCCACGTCGACGCTGGACACATCGATGTCGACCTTGGCCGTGGAGGCCGCCAGGTTGGCCGGGTTATAGCTCACGACCGCATCGAACTTGCCGAACTTGATGTCCATCGGCACACCCAGCTGCTTGCCGGTGGCCGTCACGCTGCTCTTGGCGGCATCCACCTGGGCGATGGCCGACAGCGCGGCGATCGACAGGGCACCGGCGGCGATCAGCCCAAGGGCGCGGGGACGCGCAACACGTTTCATCATCAGACTCCTTCAGTCAGGCCGGCCTGTGCCGGCACTCATGGGCGGGACGGAAGACAGGACGCCGGCGCGACACCGGCGCCTTCGGAACCAGCGAGAATCAGCGCAGGAACGGCAGCATGCGGCGCAAGGTGCCGTCGCGGTCGACGATGTGGTGCTTGAGTGCGGCCAGGATGTGCAGCACGACAATCGTGGCCATGGTCCAGTTCAGCCATTCGTGCGCTACGTGGAAGATATCCTTGAGCGCGTCGCGCTTGTCGAACGGCATCGGCAATTCCCACAGGCCAAGGTAGACCACCTTGATGCCAGCCGCCACGCTCAGCAGGTAGCCGGTCAGCGGCACCGCCAGGATCAGCAGATACAGCACGATATGCGCACCTTCTGCCGCCTTTTGCTGCCACGCCGGCATGCCCGCCACCGGCGCTGGCGCCGGATGGGTCAGGCGCCACAGCACGCGCAGCATCGCCAGGATCAGCACGGTGATGCCAACCCACTTGTGATACGAGTACAGCTTCAGCTTGGTCGGCGTGAAGCCGAGGATATCGGTCATGTACAGGCCGAGCCCGAACGCGGCGAAGATCAGCAGCGCGATGATCCAGTGCAGCGCGATGGCGGGCTTGCCATAGGCGCCATCGTCAGCGGCTGGAACGCGCAGGGCGGCGTCGGATTGGGCGGCGTGCGGCATCGGATTCCTCGTTGCAAATGCGCTGGGCGGGATGTCCGCCAGGAAGCGGCGGCGTCAAACGATTGTGCATTATTTGCAAGTTTGGAAACCCCTGGGATAGCAGAAGTTCATCGACAAATTCAATATTTTTGATGAAAGAACCGGCCGTGGAACAGCATGTTCCATGGCAAGCACCAAAGAAAACAGCCCGCCCCGGCGTTCCGGAGCGGGCTGTTTTTCAAACCATATCTACAAATTTTCGCAATATCAGGCGATCCGGCGTGCCAGTTCCACCGCCTTGCCGACATAGCTGCCCGGCGTCATGTCCAGCAGCTGCTGGCGGGCCGCCTCGGGAATCGCCAGGGTCCCGATGAATTTGCGTAGCGCCTCGCGCGAAATGCCCTTGCCGCGCGTCAGTTCCTTGAGCTGCTCGTACGGGTTGGCGATACCGTAGCGGCGCATCACGGTCTGCACCGGCTCGGCCAGCACTTCCCAGCAGGCATCCAGGTCTTCGGCCAGGCGGGCCGGGTTGGTTTCCAGCTTGCCCAAGCCGCGCAGGCAGGCATCGTAGGCCAGCAGGCTGTAGCCGAACGCCACGCCGATGTTGCGCAGCACGGTCGAATCGGTCAGGTCGCGCTGCCAGCGGGAGACCGGCAGCTTTTCCGACAGGTGGCGCAGCACCGCGTTGGCCAGCCCGATGTTGCCTTCGGAGTTCTCGAAATCGATCGGGTTGACCTTGTGCGGCATGGTCGACGAGCCGATCTCGTCGGCCTTGGTCTTCTGCTTGAAGTAGCCCTGCGAGATGTAGCCCCAGACGTCGCGGTCCAGGTCCAGGATGATGGTGTTGGCGCGCGCCACGGCATCGAACAGCTCGGCCATGTAGTCGTGCGGCTCAATCTGGATGGTGTACGGGTTGAACGTCAGGCCCAGGCGGTTCTCGATCACATTCTTGGAGAAGGCTTCCCAGTCCGCGTCCGGGTAGGCCGACAGGTGCGCGTTGTAGTTGCCCACCGCGCCGTTCATTTTGCCCAGCAGTTCGACGGCTTCGACGCGGCGGATGGCGCGCTCCAGGCGCGCGGCAACGTTGGCCATTTCCTTGCCCAGCGTGGTCGGGCTGGCCGGCTGGCCGTGGGTCCGCGAGAGCATCGGCACGTCGGCATTGGCGTGGGCGAGTTCGATCAGGCGGGCTTGCACGCGGCGCAGCACCGGCACGATCACGGTGTCGCGCGCGCCCTTGAGCATCATGCCGTGCGAGGTGTTGTTGATGTCTTCCGACGTGCAGGCAAAGTGAATGAATTCGCTGGCGGCTTCCAGCTCGGCATTGCCCTTGACGCGTTCCTTGAGCCAGTACTCGACCGCCTTCACGTCGTGGTTGGTGACGGTTTCGATTTCCTTGATGCGGGCGGCATCGGCCTCGGCAAAGTTGTCGACCAGGGCCAGCAGCGTGCGCTCGGCGTCGGCAGAAAAGCGCGGGATCTCCGCCAGGCCCGCCTGCGACAGCGCGATCAGCCAGTGCACCTCCACCTTGACGCGGTGGCGCATGAAAGCGGCCTCGGACAGCCATTCGCGCAGCGGATCGGCCTTGGCGGCGTAGCGGCCATCAATGGGAGACAGGGCGGTCAGGGCGGAAAGCGACGACATGGCGGACGGGAACGAAAATGTGAAAAGACGGGTGGGCGCCGGACAACCCGGACGCGGCCTCGAGCGTTGAATCGGGAGCGCCAGGCACGCCCGCAGCGAACCCGCGATTTTACCCCCTTTCCGTGGACTGCCCGGCGCCGGCGCGCCCGTGCCCGGCCCGAGCGCGCGAAACAGCACGCGGGAACGTGCGCGGCTATACTTCCGCCTCCAACATGACACGCCTATGAAACTGATCGGATCGCACGCCAGCCCCTACACCCGCAAAGTGCGCGTGGTACTGGCCGAAAAGAAAATCGACTACAAGTTCGTGCTGGAAGACGTGTGGAACGCCGATACCCAGATCCACCAGTTCAACCCGCTCGGCAAGGTGCCATGCCTGGTGATGGACGACGGTGGCCCCCTGTTCGATTCCAGCGTGATCGCTGAATACGCCGACACCCTGTCGCCGGTCGCGCGCCTGATCCCGCCGTCCGGCCGCGAGCGCGTGGAAGTGCGCTGCTGGGAGGCGCTGGCCGGGCCTGCTCGATGCCGCCGTCATGCTGCGCGTGGAACAGACCCAGCGCACATCCGAGCAGCGCAGCGAATCCTGGATCGCCCGCCAGCACCACAAGATCGACGAGGCGCTCAAGGCCATGTCGCGTGGCCTGGCCGACAAGGCCTGGTGCAACGGCAACCACCTGACCCTGGCCGACATCGCCGTCGGCTGCGCGCTCGCCTATCTGGACTTCCGCCAGCCGCAGGTCGACTGGCGGGAACGGCACACCAACCTGGCCGCCTTCTACGCGCGCATCGAGAAGCGGCCGAGCTTCATGGAGACGCAGCCGCAGTAAGCGGCGCCCGTTCTCCTATCTCCTCACGGGGCCACCGGATCGAACCGGTGGGCCTGCGCCATCGGCCAGTAGCGCTCATAGAGCTGATAGCGATACCGCCCGGCCAGCAAGTCGCCGGGTTCCAGGTACCTCAGCAGCGACGACAGCAGCTGCACCTCGTTGCCCGACACCCGCCGCACGATATGGTGGGCGCGGAATTCCGCCGGATGCCGCAGCCCGGCGGCCTGCGTCAGTTCCAGCAGCGCGTGCAGCGTGTGCGTGTGGTACTGGTGCACGCGCTGGGCCTTGTCCGGCACCACCAGTGCATTCTGGCGCGACGTGTCCTGCGTGGCGACGCCGGTCGGGCAACGGCCGGTATGGCATTTCTGCGCCTGGATACAGCCCAGCGCGAACATGAAGCCGCGCGCGGCATTGCACCTGTCCGCACCCATCGCCAGCGTGCGGGCCACGTCGAAGGCCGTGACGATCTTGCCCGATGCGCCGATCTTGATCCGGTCGCGCAGGTTGGTGCCGACCAGCGTGTTGTGCACCAGCAAGAGTCCCTCTTGCAGCGGCGTGCCGACGTGGTCCGTGAATTCCAGCGGCGCCGCGCCCGTGCCGCCCTCGGCCCCGTCCACCACGATGAAGTCCGGCAGGATGCCCGATTCCAGCATCGCGCGGGCGATGCCGAAGAACTCCCACGGGTGGACGATGCACAGCTTGAAGCCGGTCGGCTTGCCACCCGACAGCGTGCGCAGACGGTCGACGAACTGCAGCAGGCCCAGCGGCGTGGAGAATTCCGAATGCGCCGCCGGCGAGATGCAATCCTGCCCGACCGGCACACCGCGCGTGGCGGCAATCTCGGGCGTGACCTTGGCCGCCGGCAGCACGCCGCCGTGCCCGGGCTTAGCGCCCTGCGACAGCTTCACTTCGATCATCTTCACCTGCGGGCTGCGTGCCTGCTCGGCAAAACGCTCCGCATCGAAACGGCCATTGGCATCGCGGCAGCCGAAATAGCCGAAGGCGATTTCCCAGATCAGGTCGCCGCCCGCTTCCCGGTGGTACGGCGAGATCGAGCCCTCGCCCGTGTCGTGAATGAAGTTGCCCAGCTTCGCGCCACGGTTCAGCGCGCGGATGGCGTTGGCCGACAGCGCCCCGAAGCTCATCGCCGAGATGTTGAACACCGACATCGAATACGGCTTGGCCCGCCCTTCGCCCACCAGTACGCGGAAGTCCGACGAAGCGATGCGCGTCGGGGCCAGCGAATGGCCGATCCACTCGTGCCCGGCGATCTTCACGTCCAGCTCGGTGCCGAACGGGCGGCTGTCGACCTCGCCCTTGGCGCGCTGGTAGACGATGCTGCGCTGGGCACGCGAGAACGGGCGCTCGTCGGTATCGTCCTCGACGAAATACTGGCGGATTTCCGGCCGGATGAACTCGAACAGGAAGCGGAGGTGCCCCCACAGCGGGTAGTTGCGCAGCACCGAATGGCGCGGCTGCGTGATGTCATGCACGCCCAGTATCACCAGCATGCCGGGGATGACCGGCCACGCCCAGTGAATGCGCCCCGCCACCGCCAGCACAGCGGCGGCGACGAACAGCAGTGCAACGCCCGCGAGGGCCCAGTAACGTCTTGGCAGCATGGCAATCCTTTCCGGTAACGGGAACCAGGGCGCAAGATTAGAACAGTTGCCGGCAACCTGCACAGACCCGGCGGCATCGCGCATGACGGCGCTGCCGACGGGAATGCCTGCGCACGGGCGCTCAGGCAACAAAAATGCCACGCCGTCATGCGTGGCATCGTTGCCGCCCGCGCCGGGCAGGCGCCCTGCCGAAGACAGGCGCGTCAGTTCACAAAACCGATCACGATCCGCCGGTTCTGCCGCCCCTTATTCTCGATCTTTTCGCAGACCACCTCGCCAATCTCGGCGGTATTGCGCAAATGCGTGCCGCCGCAGGGCTGGATGTCGATGTCGCCGACCTGGATGATCTTGACGGCATTGTCGGACCTGGGCGGCAACGCGTACTTGTTGCGGACCAGGCTCAGCACCTTGTCATGCTCCGTGGGCGGCACCAGATGCGTGGTCACGTCGATGCCGCGCTGGATCAGCGTGTTCAGCCCCTCGGTGATCGCCTCCCGCGACAGGGACATCTCGGGCAGATCGAAATCCAGCCGCCCCCGCTCGTGACCGATGCCGCAGCCCGTGACCGGCGCATCGATCAGGGAACACAGCAGGTGGAGGCAGGTGTGTATCTTCATGTGCCGATAGCGCATGGACCAGTCGATCCGCCCGCTGACCTGCATGCCGGCCTGCAGCGCGCCGGCGTGATCCAGCCGGTGCCAGATGATGGCGCGGTTGGTCTCGTCCCAGTGCGAGCCGATCACCTGGATCCGTTCGCCGGCGACCGCAGTCAGTTCGCCGGTGTCGGCCGGCTGGCCGCCGCCCACCGGGTAGAACAGCGTGCGGTCGAGCGCGACCAGATCGTCGCGGACTGCAACGACGGCCGCCGAAAAATCGACCTCATACGGTTGCGCATCGAACAGCGCTTCGGTTTTTCCTTCAGGCATCGCAGCGTCCGGGTAACAGTGAGCAGTGAGCATCGATCAAATGCGGGAAGCGCCGCGGCGATCCAGCAACGGCAGCTTCAAGCCCTTCGCATAAGCGCCGGCCGCCGCCAGGATCAGCACGCCGCCCACCAGTTGCGCCGGATTCATGACCTTGCCGTACGCCAGGTAGTCCACCACCACCGCGACCACCGGGTAGATGAACCCGAAGATCGCCAAGCTGGCCGTGGACGCCTTCTGGAAGGCGCCATACAGCAGCACATACATGAACGTCGTGTGGAACAGGCCGAGCGCCAGCACGGCGAACACCTGGTGCGGCAGCTGCGGCAGGTGGCTGAAGTCCGCCAGCAGCACGAACACGCCGGCGCCGATGGCCATGTGGCAGACCGCGATGACTTCCGGCCGCATCGTCGCCGACAGCTTCTTCGTCAGCAGCGTGGTCGCAGCGTAGAGCGCCGCCGCCGTCAGCGCACTGCCGACGCCCAGCAGATAGGCATTGCCGACATGCGGCGCGGTGGGCTCGGCCAGCACGACCAGGCCCGCGAACGCCATGAGCAGCCACGCGATCGCGCTGGCGCCGAGGCGCTCCCGGCGAAACACGAAACTGGCCAGCAGCAGCAGGAAAGGCTGGAAGTTGTAGACCACCGTCGTGATGCCGATCGAGGTGAGACTGTACGCAGTAAAGAGGAAATACCAGTTGAAGACGAGCGTCAGCGCCGCCAGCACCAGATTCAGGGCCTCCCCGCGGCTCATGCTGACCGACCGGAAAAACCCGCGCCACCAACAGTACAGGCCGAGGCCGACGGCGCCAATGGCGCACCGGAAGAACACCACGTTGAACGGACTCTGCCCGGACAACAGCACGAAGAACCCGATCGTTCCCGCGATGACCATGGCGCCGACCATATAGAGCCGCCCGATCCGCTCCTCCTGGAGCGACACCACAGGCAGGCTGGCCGGCTTGGTGTGTGCTTGCGTCATTTCTGTTGCACTTCCGCTTCGACGTTGATCAGCATGACATCACGGTAAGCCATCCCGTTGCGCGAACCCAGCGGCGTCACGGCATGCTTCTTGGTCTTGTCGACGATCAGCGTGTCGAACGGCTCCGACAGCCGCAGGACGTTGGTGGGCTTGCTGTCCATCTCGGAGATCACGCTGTCCGCGCCGATAGCGTTATCGGTCAACTGAATCAGATGGATGAACACCAGCGGCTCATCGTCGACGTGCAGCCAGATCGGCGAGCTGTACGACGCACGCCCCATGTCGGCCTTGTAGCGGATGAAATGGACGCTGATGTTCAGCTCGGCCTTGTCCGTGCGATCGCAGTATTCATCGATGTACGGCGCGTTCTGCCTGAGGATGTGCAGGAAGGTCCGGTCGTCGATGAGCGCGTCGCTGATCGGCGGAAACACGCGAACCCGGCCGCCGTCCGAGTCGTTGGCGGCGTACGACTGGAAATAGCTCTGGTTGGCATTCTTGCGGATGGTGCGGCTGGCCCGGTCGTAGACGATCTTGATCATGCCGCGGTCGCGGACGTCGGCGTAGGGATCGGCCTGGATCTGGCTTTCGTAGAAGCGGAAGAACTTCACGTAGTCGGTATCGGTCAGGCCGTCCATGTAGTGCCCGCCGGGCACGAACTTGAAGCCGTCCACGATGCTCAGGGCTGGTGCTCGCATGGTCTCTCTCTCGGTCCGTTGTTATTGGCTGGTGATGATGCGGTTGCCGGCGCGCGCTCAGTTCAGCCGATACCGGAGTTCGTCCGCCATCTCGATCGCCGGGGCCTGGCTGATGCGGCGCAGGACTTCGTCGATGACATGATGGATCCCCCAGATATCGCGGTACGTGTACAGCCCGCGCGCCATCTCGGCCTGGATCGTCTCTTCCCGGCGCTGGATCGCATTCGGCCAACTGCGGTCCGCTCCGGCCCGGTGGTGCCAGTCGTGGACGATCAGCGACCCCTGCACGACCAGCAGGCGTGCCGGCAGGTGGACCAGCAGATGGATCAGCCCCCAGTACGCCCATGCCCGCACCCGCTGCGTGCCCCGCAGCGTGCTCGCCGGTACCGGCGAGCCGCAAAACCGGCCATGGCTGTTGTTCACGTGGGACGACCGGACCGTTTCGCCGGCCTCGCGCAGCACCCAGGCGTGCTCGGTCACCAGATGCAGGAGCGAACAGATCTGATACAGGACCGTCAGCGGCAGCAGGACAGCGATGGCGAAGACCCCGAATCCCATCCAGCCCGCCAGCCCGCACAGGCATGCCACCCATGCGCAGGACATGGCCAGCCGGTACGCCGGCACGCCGATGAAATTGGCCTTCAGGCGCCCCCAGACATAGCGCAGGTGGAAGACGGGGCTGATGCATTGCCACGCCAGGATCAGCCGCATCTGCGCGACCGGCACGCCGGGCCGCAGGCCCAGGGTGTAGATCGCGGCCAGATCCTGATCGCCCATGGTCGAGAAATCGCGGCCATGATGTTCATGCACGTGAAACTGCCGGTATGAATCGAATGCCTGCACGACCGTCAGCGTCGAGAGGATTTCACACAGAATGCGATTGGCCCGCTCGCTTCTGAAGATCGCCATGTGAACGCCATGGTGAATGGTCGTGGCAACAATATAGCGCGCGCCGGCCACCGTAAACACCATGCTCGGCAACAGCCAGAAGACACTCGCGCCATTCAGCAGCACAACAACCGACGCGGACAGACCGCCAAGAAACCAGATCAGCGACCAGGCCACGGGCTCGAGCGGGTGGATCCGCCGCACCTGCAGCTCGCCGGGCAAAGCCTTACCCGTCAACCATGTCCAGAACCACTGAAAGGGCAACCGTCGATAGGAAGCCCGAATGTCTGCCGAGATTTCCAGTTGGCGACGCAATGGCATGAATCAGCTCTCCTGGCTTTCCGGTCGCCGATATCGCACGCGCAACGACAGGCCGGCGACATGCTCCAGCATGGTCACCATGACCTTCTCTTCAATTTGCGGCGGACGAAAATTGCGGACACTGTCCAGGCTCGATAACGGATCACCTGCGGCGTTATCGGCGGACCGGATGTTAACGCTTGTTGGAGCCTGGAGACTAGTACCTCAGCACAGAGGTTATGACAGTTTGGGTAGGTTGTAGGACAGGCAAGCAGTTGTGGTCAACGAGCAGCTCAATGCTGCGAGCGATGCCTGCTTGCCGGCGG
>CAKKOY010000059.1 GCA_919592095.1 Ralstonia syzygii subsp. syzygii
GCTCGCATCAACTGGATGTTCTCTACTGAAACGGCCCGCAAAAAATTGGCCAAAGCCTACCCTGTAACCACCTCTGACAAACCGTCATAACCCCTGTGCAGAGGTACTAGGACATCGCTTCCGGAACCGCCTGCGCACAGGCGGCATCCCCATGCGACAAGTCAGTGGGACTCCGTGCGTGACGCAGACGTTCCCCGAGCCTGGTCCGCAAGCGGCTTTCCAATCACACACAGGATATCTTACAGCGATTGCGTTCGATTGCAATCCGACACACTTTGTTACGCCCCGGGGGGCTCTGGTCGCCCACAATGCCTTCGCACCCGACGCGTTTGTGTCCAATTGTTGTGCGCCATCGCGGCCACATCGCCTCGCCAAGCGACGGCCTCCAGACACCAACGCATGCGGTGCACAGGTTACCCCCTACCTTTCGAATTGACCCCTCGAAGGGATTTCCCGTCCGAGCGGCGCTCCCCGGCCCGCGCGTTTTTTTTTGTCCGCGCACATCGATCGCGGTCCCGCCCTTACCCAGCCCTCCCGCTGCGCGCCCGTACGCTGCATCACGACGAAACACGCGCTTACAAAGGCACATCGCCCTACCGTTCACCGCTGCGTTTAATAGAGGCATCCAGACGATACGCATCGTCATCCAAAACGAGGGCTCATCATGACTACAAGCTCCTGCCGTACCGGCCGTCTCTCCGGCCCTCGGCTGCCACGCGTCCTGCGGGCGGCGAGTCTCGCTGCGGTCTTGCTGGTGTGCGGCGCGCAAGCCGCGCTGGCCGCCGACCCGGCCTCGCGCGTGGCGCGCCTGTCGGACTTCTCGGGCGCCGTCAGCTTCGCGCCCGCGGGCTCCGACGATTGGGCCACCGCCACGCTCAATCGCCCCTTCACCACCGGCGATCGCCTGTGGTCCGACCAGGGCAGCCGCACCGAGCTCCACGTCGGCTCCACCGCGCTGCGCCTGGGCCAGAGCACCGGCGCCACGCTGGTCGACCTGGACGATCGCACCACGCAGATCAAGCTCACGCAGGGTGCGCTGTCGGTACGCGTGCGCGCACTGCCGCCGGATCAGGTCGTGGAAATCGACACACCCAACCTGGCCTTCCAGGTCCAGGAACCCGGTGAATACCGGCTCGATGTCGCGCCGGATGGCTCGACCACCACGGTGACGGTCTGGCGCGGCAACGGCACGGCCTACGGCGACGATCGCTCGGCGCCGCTGGCCGCCGGCCAGCAGGTCCGCTTCGGCGGAACCGACCTGGCGGAAGCCGGGGGCACCGACTATCCCAACCGCGACGCGTTCGACCGCTGGGCCGAAGCGCGCGATGCGCGTGAGGACGCCTCCGCGTCCGCACGCTACGTCGGCCGCGAGATGACCGGCTATGAAGCGCTGGACGAGTACGGCACGTGGCGCGAGGAAGACGGCTACGGCGCGGTGTGGGTACCGCGCGCCGTGCCGGTCGGCTGGGCGCCGTATCGCACCGGCCACTGGGCCTGGGTCGCACCGTGGGGCTGGACCTGGGTCGACGATGCGCCGTGGGGCTTCGCACCGTTCCACTATGGCCGCTGGGCCTATGTGGGCACGACGTGGTGCTGGGTGCCGGGCCCCGTGGTGCCGCGGCCGGTCTACGCACCCGCGCTGGTCGCCTTCGTGGGTGGTGGCGGTGGCGGCGGCGTAAGCTGGGGCATCAACATCTCGATCGGCTCGCCGGGCGTGGCGTGGTTCCCGCTCGCGCCGGGCGAAGCGTATCGCCCTGTCTATGCGGCCAGCCCGACCTACATGACCAACATCAACCGCACAGTGGTGGTCAACAACGTCACGGTCAACAAGACCATCATCAACAACAACGTGACCAATGTCACCAACGTCAACCGCGTCACCTACATCAACGCCAACAACCCCGCCGCGCTGACGGCGGTGCCGGCCAAGACCTTCGTCAACGGCCAGCCGGTCGGCCCGGCGATGACGACCCTGCGGCCCGAGCAGATGCGTGCGCAGCTGACGCATGCGCAGTTCGTTTCGACACCGGCGCTGGCGCCCGTCAAGACCAGCCTGGTCGGCGCGGCCGCCGCCAACGGGCCGCATCCGCTGCCGCCGGCACAGGTCTTCTCGCGGCAGGCGCTTGCCATGCGCGCGCCGCAAGCCCCGGCGGGCGGACACGATCCGCTGGCCGAGCGCTTCCGCTCGCAAGGCGGCGCGCTGCCCAGCGCGGGGCCGGCATGGGTAGGCGGCAACGCCGCGCGTGTCGCCACCGCGCGCGGTCCGGCCAACGCGGGTGCTCAGCCGATGCCTGCCGCCGCACAAGCCGCAGGGTTGCGGCTGACACGCGCCACGCCGGTCGGGGTGCCGCGTCCGGGCAACGAGCCCGGCGGTCCGCGCGGTCCGAACAATCCGGCCGCCCCGGGTGGCCCAGGGAGCCCGCAGGCACACGGTGCGCCGTCCTCGCCCGCTCCGCAGGCACTGATGGCACCCGCAGCGCCGGGTGCGGCCGCCCGGCCCGGGCAGCCGCAGCCCGGCGCCATGCCGATGCCGGAACGTCGCGGCGAAGAACGCCCGGCTACACCGAATGCCCCTGCGCAAGCCATGCACGCGCCGCCGCAGGGGCCGGCGGGCACGACGACACGCCCGCCCCAACCTGAAGGCATACCAAGTGCCCCGCGGGACGAGCGCCGCCCAATGCCGTCGGTGCAACAAGAACGTCCACGCAACGAGCCACCGGTGCAGGTACGCCCCGAGCCGCAGTCACATCCGGCCCCGGTACCGCGTCAGCCCGAAGCGCGCGTCGAAGCGCCACGCCCGATGATGCCGCAACCGCATCCGGTCGAGGTGCGCCCGCCGCAGCCCCAACCGCAACCGCACGTGGTCGAGATGCGTCCACCGCAACCGCAACCTCAGCCGCGTCCGGAAGCACGACCGCCACAACCACCGCAGCCGCAGCCGCGTGTGGAGCATCATGAAGCCGCTCCAACCCAGCCGCACCCGCAGGCTGGCCACAATGAGGCGCAGCAGCACGACGGCGAGCGCTACTGAGCTTCCGGCCGCAACCGACCGGAAAAAAAAAGCAGCCCGAGAGGGCTGCTTTCTTTTGATGGGTCGTGCCGATCCGAAATCGAAACGGCACAGATCCGCTCAGCGCTTGCGGCGCAGGCGCGCGATCGCTGCCAGCTGCGCAGCGGCCACGGCCAGTTCACCTTGCGCACGGGCCAGGTCCAGGTCGCTGCTCTGGTTCTGCAGCGCCTCTTCGGCCGCACGCTTGGCTTCGTTCGCCTTGGCTTCGTCCAGGTCGTGACCGCGGATTGCGGTATCGGCCAGCACGGTCACCTTCTTCGGCTGCACTTCGAGAATGCCACCGGCAACGAACACGAACTCTTCGCCGCCGTCTTCCTTCTCGATGCGCACGGCGCCCGGCTTGATGCGCGTGATCAGCGGCGTGTGGCCGGGCAGAATGCCCAGCTCGCCCGCTTCACCGGGCAGCGCCACGAACTTGGCATTGCCGGAGAATATCTCCTGCTCGGCGCTGACGACGTCTACATGAATGGTTGCCATCTCGATTCCTTTGCTCAGAAAAGCTGCTTCCCGCGTGTGTCGGAAAGCCGGTATTCCGGCCCCGAAGCTGAATGCAGACGGGGCCGAAAGACGCTGCGCTTACTGAAGCTTCTTGGCCTTCTCGAAGGCCTCGTCGATCGAGCCGACCATGTAGAACGCCTGCTCGGGCAGGTGATCGCACTCGCCGTCGACCAGCATCTTGAAGCCGCGGATGGTTTCCTTCAGCGGCACGTACTTGCCCGGCGAACCCGTGAACACTTCGGCCACGTGAAACGGCTGCGACAGGAAACGCTGGATCTTGCGGGCGCGGCCCACGGCCAGCTTGTCTTCCGGCGACAGTTCGTCCATGCCCAGAATCGCGATGATGTCGCGCAGTTCCTTGTAGCGCTGCAGCGTCTGCTGCACGCGACGGGCGACTTCATAGTGTTCCTGGCCGACCACTTGCGGGTCGAGCTGGCGCGAGGTCGAGTCGAGCGGATCGACGGCGGGGTAGATACCCAGCGCGGCGATGTCACGCGACAGCACGACGGTCGAGTCCAGGTGCAGGAAGGTCGTGGCCGGCGACGGGTCGGTCAAGTCATCGGCAGGCACGTACACGGCCTGGATCGACGTGATCGAACCGGTCTTGGTCGACGTGATGCGCTCCTGCAGCTTGCCCATTTCTTCGGCCAGCGTCGGCTGATAGCCCACGGCGGAAGGCATCCGGCCCAGCAGGGCCGACACTTCGGTACCGGCCAGCGTGTAGCGGTAGATGTTATCGACGAAGAACAGGATGTCACGGCCTTCGTCGCGGAAGCGCTCGGCCATGGTCAGGCCGGTCAGCGCCACGCGCAGACGGTTGCCCGGCGGCTCGTTCATCTGGCCGAACACCATGGCCACCTTGTCGAGCACGTTGGAGTCCTTCATTTCGTGGTAGAAGTCGTTGCCCTCACGGGTACGCTCGCCCACGCCAGCAAACACCGACAGGCCCGAGTGCTGCTTGGCGATGTTGTTGATCAGCTCCATCATGTTCACGGTCTTGCCGACGCCGGCGCCACCGAACAGACCCACCTTGCCGCCCTTGGCGAACGGGCAGACCAGGTCGATCACCTTGATGCCGGTTTCCAGCAGGTCCACCGACGGCGATAGTTCGTCGAACTTCGGGGCCTTCTGGTGAATCGCGCGCTTTTCGTCGCAGGCGATCGGGCCGGCTTCGTCGATCGGGCGACCCAGCACGTCCATGATGCGGCCCAGCGTGCCGTGACCCACCGGCACCGAGATCGCCGCGCCGGTGCCCTTGACCGCCATGCCGCGACGCAGGCCGTCGGACGAGCCCAGTGCAATGGTGCGCACCACACCGTCGCCCAGCTGTTGTTGCACTTCGAAGGTCAGGCCCTTCTCGGCGAACGACTTCTCGTTGCTGTCTTCCAGCACGAGCGCCTCGTAGACCTTGGGCATCGCGTCGCGCGGGAACTGGATGTCCACCACGGCGCCGATGCACTGCACAATCGTTCCGATACTCATTTGTATCTCCAATAACTTAAATCTTTGCCGTGGGCGTCAGACCGCTGCCGCGCCGCCGACGATCTCGGACAGTTCCTTCGTGATCGCTGCCTGACGGGTCTTGTTGTAGACCAGTTGCAGTTCGCCGATCACGTTCTTGGCGTTGTCCGAAGCCGCCTTCATCGCCACCATCCGGGCCGATTGCTCGGAGGCCATGTTCTCGGCCACAGCCTGGTACACCAGCGCTTCCACGTAGCGGATCAGCAGCTCGTCGACCACCGTCTGCGCGTCCGGCTCGTAGATGTAGTCCCACGAGTAGGCCTGCTTCTCGGCCTCGGTCTGCGTCAGCTTGTCGGCCGTGAGCGGCAGCAGTTGCTCGACCACCGGCTCCTGCTTCATCGTGTTGATGAAGCGGGTGTACGCGATGTACACGGCGTCGATCTGGCCGGCCGTGAACGCGTCGAGCTGGACCTTGATCGCCCCGATCAGCTTTTCCAGATGCGGCGTATCGCCCAGGTGCACCACGTTCGACACGACCTTCGCGCCGATACGGCCCAGGAACTGCATGCCCTTGGTACCGATGGCCGTGGCCTGCGTCTCCACGCCCTTGTTCTGCAAGTCGCGCAGCTGGTTGGTGACGGCACGCAGCACGTTGGTGTTCAAGCCACCGCACAGGCCCTTGTCCGTCGTCACCACGATCAGGCCGGCGCGCTTGACGTCGCGCTTGACCATGAACGGGTGCTGGTACTCCGGATTGGCCTGCGCCATGTGCGCAGCCACGTTGCGGATCTTCTCGGCGTACGGGCGGGCGCTGCGCATCCGCTCCTGCGCCTTGCGCATCTTGGACGCGGCGACCATTTCCATCGCCTTGGTGATCTTGCGCGTGTTTTGCACGCTCTTGATCTTGGTTCGGATTTCTTTCGTTCCGGCCATTTCTATCTCTCCATCCAGCCCTGGCCGTGCAGGCTAAGCACGGCCAGTTCCGGGAATGACGCGGTTAGAACGCGGCGGACTTCTTGAAATCCTCGATCGCGGCACGCAGGGCGGCCTCGTCTTCCTTGCCGAGGTCCTTGGTGTCCTCGATGCGGTTGATGAGGTCGGCGGACTTCGTCTTCAGGTGGTCGTGCAGGCCCTTTTCGAAGGCCAGGATGTCCTTCACGTCCACGTTGTCGAGGAAGCCGTTGTTGGCGGCGTACAGCGAAGCGGCCAGTTGCCACACTTGCAGCGGCTGGTATTGCGGCTGCTTGAGCAGTTCGGTCACGCGGCGGCCGCGCTCGAGCTGCTTGCGGGTGGCGTCGTCCAGGTCGGAAGCAAACTGCGCGAACGCAGCCAGCTCACGGTACTGGGCCAGGTCGGTACGGATACCGCCGGACAGCTTCTTGATGACCTTGGTCTGCGCAGCACCGCCCACACGCGACACCGAGATACCGGCGTTGATTGCAGGGCGCACACCGGCGTTGAACAGGTCGGTTTCCAGGAAGATCTGGCCGTCGGTGATCGAGATCACGTTGGTCGGCACGAAGGCGGACACGTCGCCGGCCTGCGTTTCGATCACGGGCAGCGCGGTCAGCGAACCGGTCTTGCCCTTGACTTCACCGTTGGTGATCTTCTCGATATGCTCGGCGTTCACGCGGGCAGCACGCTCCAGCAGGCGCGAGTGCAGGTAGAACACGTCACCCGGGTAGGCTTCACGGCCGGGCGGGCGGCGCAGCAGCAGCGAGATCTGGCGATAGGCCCAGGCTTGCTTGGTCAGGTCGTCGTAGACGATCAGGGCGTCTTCACCGCGGTCGCGGAAGTATTCGCCCATCGTGCAGCCGGCGTAGGCCGACAGGTACTGCATGGCAGCCGAGTCGGACGCGGCGGCGGCCACCACGATCGTGTATTCCAGCGCGCCGTGCTCTTCCAGCTTGCGCACCACGTTGGCGATCGTCGAAGCCTTCTGGCCGATGGCCACGTACACGCAGAAGATGCCCTTGCCCTTCTGGTTGATGATGGCGTCGACGGCCACGGCGGTCTTGCCGGTCTGGCGGTCGCCGATGATCAGCTCGCGCTGGCCACGGCCGATCGGCACCATCGAGTCGATCGACTTCAGGCCGGTCTGCACCGGCTGGCTCACCGACTGACGTGCGATCACGCCCGGGGCGACCTTCTCGATCACGTCCGTCTGCTTGGCGTTGATCGGGCCCTTGCCGTCGATCGGCTGACCCAGCGCGTTGACCACGCGGCCCAGCAGTTCACGGCCGACCGGCACTTCCAGAATGCGACCAGTGCACTTGACTTCGTCGCCTTCGGAAATGTGCTCGTACTCACCCAGCACCACGGCGCCGACGGAGTCGCGCTCGAGGTTCAGCGCGAGGCCGAACGTGTTGCCCGGGAATTCCAGCATTTCGCCTTGCATCACGCCCGACAGGCCATGGATGCGGCAGATGCCGTCCGTTACGGAAATGACCGTGCTGGTATTCTTTGCGTCAACGCCGGCCTTCAAGCCCTCGATACGGGTCTTGATCAGGTCGCTGATCTCGGAGGGGTTCAGTTGCATCGAATGCTCCTAATTCTTCAATCTGCCCGCGGGCGGTCTGTCCGAGCCTCGCGGGGCAGCATTACGCGGCGGTGAGCGCAGACTGCATCTGCGCCAGGCGCGCGCGCACCGAGGTGTCGAGCACTTCGTCGCCCACCTGCACACGCACACCGCCGATCAACGAAGGATCGACCGTCACATGCGGTTGCAGCTTCTTGCCGAACTTGCGTTCGAGCGTGGCGACCAGTTCGGTCAGGGGCGCGCCCTCGAGCGGGAACGCACTGGTGATCTCGACGTCGGCGGCGCCTTCGCTGGCATTCCGCAGCACATGGAATTGCGCGGCAATTTCCGGCAGCAGCGACAGGCGCTTGTTGGCGACCAGCAGGCCAACCAGTTCCTTCGCTTCGTGCGACACCGGAGATTTCAACGCCGACAGGAAGATCCCCGCCACATCGGCTTTGGAGAGCTTCGGATCATCGGCGACTGCCTTCATGTCGGGCACGGCGGCGATTTGCCCCATTTCCGACACGAGCTCAGACCATGCACCCAGATTGCCGGCGCGCGCCACGCGGAACAGCGCCTCTGCGTACGGACGGGCAACGGTTGCGAGTTCTGCCATGATTACAGCTCAGCCTTGAGTTGATTGAGCAGATCGGAGTGGACCTGCGCATTGACTTCACGCTTGAGAATCTGCTCGGCACCCTTGACGGCCAGCGTGGCAACCTGGTCGCGCAACGATTCACGCGCGCGCACGGTTTGGTGCTCGGCTTCGGCTTTGGCTTGCGCGATGATGCGCGCGGCTTCGGCCTGGGCGTTTTGCTTGATCTCATCAGCGCTCATCTGGGCACGCTTCTCAGCGTCCGCGATGCGCTGCGCGCCTTCATTGCGCGCTTCGGTCAGTGCCTGCTCGACCCGCTTGTTGGCCAGCTCCAGCTCGGCCTTGCCTTTGTCGGCGGCAGCCAGGCCGTCGGCGATTTTCTTCGCGCGTTCGTCGAGCGCCTTCACCAGGGGCGGCCAAATGAATTTGGCAACAACCCACCACAGGATGAAGAACACGACCATCTGCGCGACGAGAGTGGCGTTCAGGTTCATGGTGTGTTCCTTTCGGTGTTGTGACTACGGATCAATGCACGAAGCGGCGAGGGTCACGCGTTGCGCTCACCCTGGCCGCTTCCGGCATCATGCAGACCGAAAAGAATTACTTGATGACCGACAGCAGCGGGTTGGCGAACGCGAACAGCATGGCCACACCAACGCCGATCAGGAATGCCGCGTCGATCAGGCCAGCCAGCAGGAACATCTTGGTTTGCAGAGGGTTCATCAGCTCAGGCTGACGTGCGCAGGCTTCGATGTACTTGCCGCCCATCAGTGCGATGCCGAGGCAGGCGCCGATGGCACCCAGGCCGATGATGATGCCGATACCGATGGCGGTCAGACCTTGGATGTTGGCGAGAAATGCTTGCATGATGACTCCCTTTTTACGTGAAAGACGAAGAACTGAAGAACTTGAAAAACCGAACGGAACCGGAGAACCTGAACCGCAACTTAGTGGTGATCATGTGCCTGGCCGATATACACCAGCGTCAGCATCATGAAAATGAAGGCTTGCAGCAGAACGATCAGGATGTGGAAGATCGCCCAAGCCGCGCCGGCCACCACGTGACCCACGAAACCCAGCGCCGAGAAATCGGCACCGAACGTCCAGATCGAGCCGAGCAGCGCGATCAGCAGGAACACCAGTTCGCCAGCGTACATGTTGCCGAACAGCCGCATGCCGAGCGACACCGCCTTGGCGAGGAATTCGATGATGTTGAGGATCAGGTTGAACGGCGCGAGATACCACTTGGCGCCGAACGGGGCCGACAGCAGCTCGTGCACGAAGCCGCCCGCGCCCTTGATCTTGAAGCTGTAGTAGATCATCAGGACCAGCACGGCGAACGACATGCCGAAGGTACCGTTCAGATCGGCGGTGGCGACGGCGCGGTGGTGCGGCACGTGCACGCCGAAGGTGCCCAGCAAATGGTTGACGCCCATGACCCAGTCCACCGGAAGCAAGTCGACGGCGTTCATCAGCGTGATCCACACGAAGACCATCAGGGCCAGCGGCGCGATCCAGGTGCGATCGCCATGGATGATGCCCTTTGCCTGGTCATCGACCATCTCGACGACGAGTTCAACGAAGGCCTGGAAACGGCCCGGGACGCCGGAAGTGACACGGCGCGCGGCCATGCCCAGGAAGATCAGGCCGATCACGCCCATCAACACGGACCAGAACATCGTGTCCCAGTTGATGACGGAGAAGTCGACGATCGACGTCTGCTTGCCGCCCAGACTATTGAAATTCTGCAAATGCTCCGCGATATACGCGGAAGGCGTGAGAGCGTGCTCGGCGGCGTGGCCGGCGGCTTCTGCGACTTCAGTTGCCATGTTGATCCAGTCCAATATTGCGAAACATTCTTCGTGGCGCGTTCCGGCATCGCGCGCGATGCTCGGCAGGTTGCCCTGGAGATCGCGGACTGCACGCGGCCGGAACGGGCCACCTTATTTGATCGGGGTGTCAGGGCAATGAACCGGCGCCCGCTGTGCTTCAGCGACTCAGGTTCCTGTCGTGCTCCAACACATCCCGTGCGCCTGCTGCATGGCCGCAGGCATGGGCCCGTCACCGCAATGCGAGACCGACCCAGTACATCTTGAGCGCCAGGATCAGGGTGATCAGCAAGGGCACCCAATGCAGCCCCTTGAAGGTCACGACCACGACCACCAGCAACGCGACGGTGCCAAGCACCTTGATCGCTTCGCCCACCACCAGCCTGGCGATGGACTCGAATCCCTTTGCCGTCGACAACCGCAACGCGAACCACGCCGAAGGCACCACGCAGACGCCGCCCCCCAACAGGGCTGACAGCGCTGCCACGCCCGCCGACGCAGCGCCCGTGCCCGCGAGCCAGCTGCCGACATACCATCCGAGCGCACACAGCAGTGTGATGGCCACCTGGCCTAGCACGATGGAGAATGGCGTGACACGCGAGGCCCGCAAGGCCCGCTCGCCGAACAGGGCGACCGCTTCGTCATGCGAGAGCGCATGCACCGGCGGCTCCGCCTCCCCTGCGTCTTCGGCATCCCAGTCCCGCTTCGGAGCCTGCACCGGTTGGGACCGGGCGTCTTCCGACGAAGCGTGAGAGTGAGAATCGGGCCGTTGCCGCTCGGCTGGCTGCATGGAAAAAGGGCCTTTCGTCATGCCGCACCGCTTCGGATCAGGCGGATTTAAAACCGCACGATTTTACGGGACATGACAGTCGCCAGTCAACGCGCGAACCGAACGGCCGAACGGGCGGGCGGGCGGGCGGGCGGGCGGGCGGGCGCCTTCGACTGCACTTGCAGCCGCGTGTTCCGCTCACGACACACAATGATGTGCTGCGGCCAAGACACCGGGCTCACTTGGCGACCGGACATCCTGACGATTTCATGATGGCGGCCTCCACGCACATCGTCGATGACGCGCGAAGTCATCGCACCCATCCGGCGCACGTCCGACGGCCGCAAATGGCGCTGCGACGGGCGCTGCCAATACCGCGACAAACTGTCGCAGATATGGCGCACCAAGGCGGCCAGCGTCAGGCGACGGCTTCGTCGGCCCCGTCGGGGCGCAGACGGGCCAGCAGCCCGTCAAACTCGTCAAGGCTAGCGAACTGCACCGTCAACTGGCCACGCTCCTTGGCGGCGAGCTTGATCTGCACGGGCAGCCCCAGCATGTCTGCCAGTTCCTCTTCCAGCCGGGCGACGTCGCGTCCGTTCTGGGCGTTCTTCTGCCGCTGCGATTTCAACTCGAACGGCTTGAGCGTCGAGGCGACCAGCTTCTCCGTCTCGCGCACCGACAGGCGCTTGTTGATGATCTGGTTGGCCAGCGTGATCTGCGAAGCGCCGTCGACGGCGAGCAGCGTGCGCGCGTGGCCCATGTCGAGATCGCCGGCCATCAGCATGGTCTGCACCGGCTGGGCCAGGTTCAGCAGGCGCAGCAGGTTCGACACCGCGCTGCGCGAACGGCCGAGCGACTCGGCAGCCTGCTCATGCGTGAACTGGAATTCACGGATCAGGCGTGCAATACCCTGCGCTTCTTCCAGCGGGTTCAGGTCTTCACGCTGGATGTTCTCGATCAGCGCCATGGCGGCGGCGGCCTCGTCCGGCACGTCCTTCACCAGCACCGGCACTTCGGTCAACCCGGCCAGGCGCGACGCACGGAAGCGACGTTCGCCGGCGATGATCTCGTACTTTTGCGCGGGCCCGTCCGACTCGACCTTGCGCACCAGGATCGGCTGCATCAGCCCCTGCGCGCGGATGCTGGCGGCCAGCTCCTGCAGCGCGCCCTCGTCCATGCGCGTGCGCGGCTGGTACTTGCCGGGCTGCATCTGCTCGAGCTTCAGCACCGTCGGCGCGCCGTCCTGCTTGGCCACCTCGACAATCTCGGCGGGACTGCCCAGCAGCACCTCGAGGCCGCGGCCCAGTCCCTTCTTCTTCATCGTGCTCATCCGTGTTCCCCTCGCGATGCCCGGCATCAGGCCGGCTGGTCAGCCATCTGGTGCACGCGCGCGATCATCTCCGCGCCGAAATCCAGGTACGCCTTGGCACCCTTCGATGCGGAATCGAACGCCACGCCCGGCATGCCGTAGGACGGCGCCTCGGCCAAGCGCACATTGCGCGGGATCACCGTCTTGAAGACCTTGTCGCCGAAATGCGACTCCAGCTGCGCCGACACCTGCTGCTGCAGCGTCACGCGCGGATCGAACATAACGCGCAGCAGGCCAATCACCTTGAGATACCGGTTCAGGTTGGCATGCACCTGCTTGATGGTATTGACCAGGTCGGACAGCCCTTCCAGCGCGAAGTACTCGCATTGCATCGGCACGATCACGCCATGCGCGGCGCACAGGCCGTTCAGCGTCAGCAGCGACAGGGCCGGCGGGCAATCGATCAGCACGAAGTCATAGTCATCGGCGACCTCGGCCAGGGCGCGCTTGAGGCGGGTCTCACGATGATCGAGATCGACCAGCTCGACTTCGGCGCCGGCCAGGTCGCGATTGGCCGGCAGCACATCGTAGCGGCCGGACTCGGAACGCTGGCGCGCCTGGGGAACCGTCGCCAGGCCGACCAGCACCTGATAGATACTCATCTCCAGGGCGTGCTTGTCGATGCCGGACCCCATCGAGGCATTGCCTTGCGGATCCAGGTCGACCAGCAACACGCGCTGCCCTTGCGCGGCCAGCCCCGCCGCGAGATTCACCGTGGTGGTGGTCTTGCCGACCCCGCCCTTCTGGTTGGCGATCACGAAAATATTCGACATGAATCCTCTGCGGTGAATGACTCGGACTTCGCTTGTGCACTCACGCCGACGGCGCGAGGATGACCAGATGGCGTTCAGCCGGCAGCCCCGGAACCGTCAAACGCTCGATCGATTCGACCGTCCACCCTTCGGGCAGCCGGGCAATTTCGGCAGCCGGGCACACACCTTTCATGGCGACCATGCGCCCGCCCGGCGCCAGCAGATGGCCGGCCAGCCGCACAAAATCGTTCAGCTCGGCGAATGCGCGCGAAGTGATGACGCCGTAGCCGGTGGCATCGGCCAGTTTTTCCACGTGGCCCCAGTGCGACTGGGCGTTTGCCAGGGCCAGTTCTGCGCGGCATTGCGTCAGGAACGCGGTCTTCTTCTGCACGATGTCAACCATGGTGACGCCGATGTCCGGGCACGCGATTGCCAGCGGGATGCCGGGCAAGCCGCCGCCGGAACCGACGTCCAGCACGCGCGGAGCCTCGGGCTGCACGCGGCGCACCAGCCCGGCGATACGCGGCACGGCGGCCAGCGAATCCAGCAGGTGGTGTGTCAGCATGTCGCCGGCATCGCGGATCGCGGTCAGGTTGTAGACGCGATTCCATTTGGCGAGCAGCACCTGGTACGCCAGCAGGCGATCCAGCTGCGCCGCATCGAGCGGCAAACCGAGCGCGCGCGCGCCGGCATCCAGTTCCGACCGGGTGTCGGCCAACGCGGTATTCGCCATCAGGCCGCCTCGCCTTCAGAGCGCGGGCCGACCTTGCCGCGCAGCACACCTTTCTTCAGGTGCACCAGCAGCAGCGACACGGCCGCGGGCGTGATACCGGAGATACGCGACGCCTGGCCGATCGTCTCAGGCCTGTGCTGCGCCAGCTTCTGCTGGACCTCGATCGACAGCCCGCGCACCTGCGTGTAGTCGAAGTCGGCCGGCAGTCGGGTGCTCTCGTTGGCACCCAGACGCTCGACTTCGTCCGCTTGGCGGGCGATGTAGCCGTGGTATTTGATGCCAATTTCGATCTGCTCACGGACCTGTTCGGCCATCAGCGGCTCATCGGCCAGCGGAGCCTCAGGTGCGTACTTGGCGCCCTGCATGCCCATCAGCAATTCATACGTCACGTTCGGGCGGCGCAACAGATCGGCCAGCGAATATTCGCGTTCGATCCCCTTGCCCAGCACCGGCTCCGCATCGGCCACGGGAAGAATCGCCGGGTTCACCCACGTCGACTTCAGGCGCTCTGTTTCACGTGAAACAGCGTCGCGCTTGCGGTTGAACGCATCCCAGCGTGCGTCGTCGACCACGCCAAGGCCACGACCGGCTTCGGTCAGGCGCATGTCGGCGTTGTCCTCGCGCAGGCTCAGGCGGAATTCAGCGCGGCTGGTGAACATGCGGTACGGCTCCGTCACGCCACGCGTGATCAGGTCATCGACCAGCACCCCCAGATAGGCTTGGTCGCGGCGCGGCGTCCAGGCCTCCTTGCCCTGCACTTGCAGGCCGGCGTTGATGCCAGCCAGCAACCCCTGGGCGGCAGCCTCCTCGTAACCGGTCGTGCCGTTGATCTGGCCGGAGAAGAACAGGCCGCCGATGGCCTTGGACTCCAGCGAAGCCTTCAGCCCGCGCGGGTCGAAGTAATCGTATTCGATGGCGTAGCCGGGCCGCAGAATGTGGGCGTTTTCAAGGCCGCGCATCGAGTGGATCAAGTCCAGCTGCACGTCGAACGGCAGGCTGGTCGACACACCATTCGGATAAAACTCGTTGGTGGTCAGCCCTTCCGGCTCCAGGAAAATCTGGTGGCTGTCCTTGCTGGCGAAGCGGTGGATCTTGTCTTCGATGCTCGGACAGTAGCGCGGCCCCACCCCTTCGATCACGCCGGTGTACATCGGCGAGCGGTCCAGTCCGGCGCGGATGATGTCGTGCGTGTGCTGGTTGGTATGCGTCACCCAGCACGGCACCTGGCGCGGATGCATGTCGGCACGGCCGAGAAAGGAGAACACCGGCACCGGATCGAGGTCCCCGGGCTGCTCTTCCAGCACCGAGAAATCGATGGTGCGACCGTCGATGCGGGGCGGCGTGCCGGTCTTCAGGCGCCCTTGCGGCAGCTTCAGTTCCTTCAGGCGTGCGGACAGCGACACCGCCGCCGGATCGCCCGCGCGGCCGCCCGTGTAGTTGTTCAGACCGACGTGGATCTTGCCATCGAGGAAAGTCCCGACCGTGAGCACCACCGCACGTGCCCGGAACCGCACCCCGACCTGCGTGACGGCGCCGACCACGCGATCGCCTTCCACCAGCAGGTCTTCCACGGCTTGCTGGAACAGCATCAGATTCGGCTGGTTCTCCAGGCGGCGACGGATGGCGGCCTTGTACAGCACGCGGTCCGCCTGGGCCCGCGTGGCGCGCACGGCCGGCCCCTTGCTGGAGTTGAGGATACGAAACTGGATGCCACCCTCGTCGGTGGCCAGCGCCATGGCGCCGCCCAGCGCATCGACTTCCTTGACCAGGTGGCCCTTGCCGATGCCGCCGATGGACGGGTTGCAGCTCATCTGCCCCAAGGTCTCGATGTTGTGCGTCAGCAGCAGGGTCTGGCAACCCATGCGTGCCGCCGCCAGGGCAGCCTCGGTGCCGGCGTGGCCGCCGCCCACCACGATCACATCGAATTCAACTGGATACAGCATGGCGTCCTCCTCGCTTGGAGGCATCGGGGAAATTGGAGAAGCGGAATTATAAGTCGTCCACCTACCCCGCTGTTCGACGGGGAACAGTTCTGGACAAAATTCTCCCGATTCCGATGTTTCACGTGAAACAGACGCCGCCCTGGTGTGGCGTGGATGTTTCACGTGAAACGTCCACACAAAGAAAAAACGCACGGCGCGAACCGTGCGTTTTCTTTGTGGAACAGGAAGCGGAGGCTACGGTCAGTTCTGCAGCTTCCACTTGCCGTCCTTGATCTCCACCATCACGCGGGACCGCTGATCGAGGCCGAGGTGATCCTTGGCGTTCATGTTCATCACGCCATGTGAGACCGCCAGGTTGGTAGTCGCCTCCAGCGCGTCACGCAGGCCCTTGCGGAAGGCGGGAGTACCGGGCTGCCCTTTCTTGAGTGCCTCGGGCATCGCGTTCGCCAGCAGCAGGCCGGCATCCCACATGTGGCCGCCGAACGTCGAGACCTGGCCGCCGAACGCCTTCTCGTACGCGGTCTTGTAGGCCAGCGCCGGCTTCTTGACCGGGTTGCCGTCGGGCAGTTGCTCGGCGACGAAAATCGGGCCGGCGGGCAGGAAGGTACCTTCGCAGTCCTTGGCACACACGCGCAGGAAATCTGCATTGGCCACGCCGTGGGTCTGGTACGCCTGCCCTTGTAGCCGCGCTCCTTGAGCGTGCGCTGGGGCAGCGCGGCCGGCGTGCCGGAACCGGCGATCAGCACGGCGTCCGGATTGGCGGCCATGATCTTCAGCACCTGCCCCGTCACCGAGGTGTCGGTGCGCGCGAAGCGTTCGTTGGCGACGAGTTTCAGCTTGCGCAAGGTCGCGACCTTGTCGAACTCCTGCGACCACGAATCGCCGTAGGCATCGGCAAAGCCGATCAGCCCGACTGTCTTCACGCCATGGTTGGCCATGTGCTCGGCGATGGCGGTCGCCATGTGCGAATCGTTCTGCGGCGTCTTGAAGACCCACGCGCGCTTGGCATCCATCGGCTCGACGATGCGCGCGGACGCCGCCAGCGTGATCATCGGCGTCTCGCTCTCGGCCACCACGTCCACCATCGCCAGCGACGTCGGCGTGATGGTGGAGCCGATCACCAGGTCGACCTTGTCTTCGGCAATCAGCTTGCGCGTGTTCTTGACGGCAGTGGTGGTGTCGGAAGCATCGTCCAGCACGATGTATTCGATCTTCTTGCCGGCGATCTCCTTGGGCAGCAGCGACACCGTGTTCTTCTCGGGAATCCCCAGCGACGCCGCCGGCCCGGTGGCCGACACCGTGATGCCGACCCTCACCTGGGCAAATGCCGTGCTCGCCAGGAATGCCGTCGCGGCCAGTGCGATGCGGGTTGCGCGCGAAACCTTCATGCCATCTCCTGCAGTGTGCGGGCGAAACTGCGCCGCGTTGGATTGACCGACCGGGGCCGGGAGTCTGAGGAGACTATGGGGAGTCACCCTGGGCGGGCAAGGGGGAAATACCCAACGGAGCGCCGCACAAACGAAGACGATGCAATGATGTCCGCTGAACGGCACCGGCTTGCAGGCATATGATCGAATCCGCAAAGGCCACGGCACTGTCCAGCGCTCGCTGAATGCACTCGCGCCTTGCCTTTGTCGCGACCCCGCTACGGAACTGGCGCATCTGCTGGAGCAGGTGCCTGCGATGGTACCGGCTTAGCATCCGCAAACCATGCCAAGCGCCGACTCGCACAACAGCACGCCGAGAACGATCGCGCGAATGTTCAATGCGTTGCCGATTCGGCTAAGCTAACGGCCCGCACGCCCTTCTTGCCTCGCAATGCCCTCACTCTCGGTGTCTGTGGATGGACAGCGGCTCGCAACCGTCTCGCTGGAAGATGGTTACGACATACTGGCCATCCACGTGAGCGGCTCCAGGATCCGCGCAGCGTTTGCGACGCTGGAGTTCGGTGGCGGGTTTTTCCCGGAAGACGGCGACAGCGTGCATCGCACATGGATCTCGCAGCGGCCCCTCTGCGCAGGACAGGTGATCACGGTTTCGATGCGGGAAGATGGACAGACCAGCCATCCGGGCAAGACGTTTGAAGAGATGTTTCCCCGCGTGGATAAAACACTGTTCGATCGGGAAAACTTCCCGCCCATCGAAGCGGTCTGGGCCACCCTGAAAACGTGGCCGAAGGTGTGGGAGCCATATTGCTTCATGCTCGCCGCATCTGATAGCGCCTCACTCTCGGGGCAGACGCTCCCGGAGGAAGAATCGCTGAGGTTCTCGGCGGTATGGGACAAGCGGCGCCCCGAACGTGCCCGGATATCGCTCTACAGCAGCACGCTGGGCGAGGATGACCTCCACTATCGAGTCCGCCAGGAACTCCACCTCGGCAAGTCCCTTCATTTGCGGCTCGATACCTTGGTGCTGCCATGAACCCCGAAGACCTCGAACGCCTCGTCACCACCCCCATGCCCTTCGGCAAATACAAGGGCCGCCTGATCGCCGACCTGCCGGGCCATTACCTGAACTGGTTCGCGCGCGAGGGTTTTCCGCCGGGGCAGATCGGGCGCCTGCTGGCGCTGATGCAGGAGCTGGACCACAACGGCCTGAAGGGCCTGCTCGGTCCGCTACGGCAGCGCGGATGAGCCGGCCGCTCAATCGCCGTTGACATAGCGGACCAGCCCCGCCGCCAGCGCATCGAAGACCACGCGGCAGCGCGGACTGTCGCGCAGGTCTTCGTGCATGGCGAGCCAGGTGTCGAGCACGGGCGCCACGTCGTCGGCGAACAGCCGGACCAGGTCGGGATCACGCCGCGCCAGCCCCACTTGGCAGATGCCGATGCCGAAGCCCGCGCGCAACGCGGCCAGCCCGGCCAGGTCGCTGTCGGTGCGCAGCGCGAAGCGGTCGCGGCGCATCCACGGGACTTGCCCTTTCATGCCGCGGATGAAGGCGGTCTCCCTGTCGTAGCCGATCAGCGCATGGCTGGCCAGGTCGTCGAGCGTGGCCGGCGTGCCGCGGCGCTCGAGGTAGCGGCGATGCGCGTGCACCCCCAGCTCGATGCCGCCGAGGTGCCGCGCGATCAGCACGCCCTGGCTGGGGCGCTGCATCCGCACGGCGATGTCGGCGTCGCGGCGCAGCAGGTTTTCGAGACGGTTGCTCGGCACCAGTTCGATGATGAGGTCGGGATAGGCGGCATGCAGGTCGGCGAGGATGGCGGGCAGCACTTCCACCGTCACCACTTCGCTGGCGGTGATGCGCACCGTGCCGCGCACGCCTTCGCGCTGGCTGGAGGCGGCGCGCAGCAGCGCCGCGCTGGTCGACTCCAGCGATTCCGCATAGGGCCGCAGCGCCAGCGCCGCCTCGGTCGGGCTCAGGCCCTGCTGGGTGCGGACGAACAGCGCGAAGCCGAGCGCGCGCTCCAGTGCATCGACATGGCGGCCGGCGGTGGCCTGGGTCAGCCCCAGCGCACGCGCCGCGCCCGACAGCGAGCCTTCCCGCACGACGGCGAGAAACGTCCGATACAGCTCCCAGCCCGGCTCAGGGTGCGTCATACAAAATCGTATAGCCGATCAATCATCATCAATAATTCCATTGAAGGATACGCCCGTCCAGAATGCCTCCATCGCAACGCGTATCGACTGGAACGGGAGGACGGCCATGGAACAGGCAACACGGATCGCCCTGGTGCTGGGCGCCACCGGCGGCATCGGCGGGGAGATGACGCGGCGTCTGGCGGCACGCGGATGGCGGGTGCGCGCCCTGCACCGCAACCCGGATGCGCTGGCGGGCCGCGACCCGGCGTTCGAATGGGTGCGCGGCGATGCGATGGTCCGCGACGATGTAGTCGCCGCTGCGCGGAGCACCGCCGTCATCGTCCATGCTGTCAATCCGCCGGGCTACCGCAACTGGGCCGGGCTGGTGCTGCCGATGATCGACCACACCATTGCCGCCGCCCGTGCCTGCGGCGCGCGCGTGGTGCTGCCGGGCACGGTGTATAACTTCGGGCCGGATGCGTTTCCGCTGCTGCGTGAAACCTCGGCGCAGCGGCCGCTCACGCGCAAGGGGACGCTCCGCGCGGAGCTGGAACGCCGGCTGCGGGCGGCGGCCGACGATGGCGTGCGCAGCCTGATCGTGCGCGCGGGCGACTTCTTCGGGCCCGATGCCGGCAACAACTGGTTTGCAGGCTGCCTGGTGCAGCCGGGCCGGCCGGTGCGTGCCGTCACCTATCCCGGCGTGCGCGGCATCGGCCACCAATGGGCCTACATTCCCGACGTGGCCGAAACCATGCTGCGCCTAGTCGAACAGGACGACCGCCTGCCCGCCTTCGCGATCTATCACATGCGCGGCCACTGGGACGCGGACGGCACGCAGATGACCGAGGCGATCCGCCGCGCGGTCGGCCGGCCGGTCCGCCTGCGCAGCTTTCCGTGGTGAGCGCTGCCGCTGATGGCGCCGTTCTCCGTGCTCATGCGCGAACTGCGCGAGATGCGCTACCTGTGGCGGCAACCGATCCGCATGGACAACGCGAAGCTGGTCCAGACGCTGGGCGCCGAGCCCCACACGCCGTGGGACGACGCGGTGCGCGCCACGCTGCGCGGGCTATGCTGCCTTTGACACGCGCGCCGCCACGGCCAGGAAGTGGGACAAGTCGGGCGTCGGGCGGCCACCTTGGCGAGATCGTCCCAGCGGCGCAAGCACAGCGCATCGGCTGCGTAAGGGCGGCGCAGAAACGCCGCGGCCTCCTCGGCGCAAAACACCCCGCCCTGCAGCGCGAGGCCGCGTACCGAATCGGCTGACCAGCACGCGTGGTAATGCGCGTCGATGGCGCACAGGCAGCGCTTGGCATCCACGTGCAGGCGGATCGGTTCGGGCACCGCATCGGCGTTGTTGCATAAATCCGGTCGCCCGCGCGCGGCATGATGACGTTTACGCGCAACGGTCTGGGCAGATGGCGCGGTAAACAATCCGTCTGGCTGCGTAGATTGTCGTC
>CAKKOY010000060.1 GCA_919592095.1 Ralstonia syzygii subsp. syzygii
GTGCTGGCATGGTCGCGATGGCGGCGCGCGCATCAGTGGCGCGCTCAGCAGTGTCACTACCGGGCGCGGGGATGTGCTCCGCCATTTTGAGCTACGGCTGTAGTACTAGACTGCACGCACCGACACACAGGTGTCGTACTTTCAAAGGAGATCGACATGTCTGTTCGACGCAATTGCCTGTTGCCGCTGGCTGCCGCCGCGGCATTCCTCGCGTGTGGTGCTGCCACGGCCGCTTCCGCTTCGGCACAAGCACTGTCTTCGATGCAGCCGCAGGCGCACGGCGCCCGCGATCCCTATACGGACGGCGCCGCGCACGTCGAAGCCACGCTGCAAGCCCGCGTGGGTCCGCGCGATCCGTATAGCGATGGCGGCATGAGCCGCACCAACGGACCGCGTGATCGCGATCCGTACACCGATGGTGCGCAATCCGTCTGAGGTGAGTGGTGATGCATCCATGCATCCGGGCTGTGGCAGCCCTGTCGTGCGTGCTGCTGGCCCGAGCCGGGCTGGCGGCCGCGCCTGTCGGGGAGGCCGCCGCAGCCTCCGATACGGCCGCGCCGGCTGCGCAATCCGCGCCGGCGTCGGTGCCTGGGGCCGCGCCTGAGCGCGTGACACTGCAGCAGGCCGTCGACCGTGCGATGGCGACGCATCCCGTGCTGGCCGCCGCAGGCTATGCGGTGAGCGCCAGCGAAGGCGCTGTCGACCAGGCGCGCCGGCTGCGCAATCCCGAGGCCGCGTTCCTCACCGAGGACGTGCGCCGCGACCGCGCCACCATGACGGCGCAACTGAACATTCCGCTCGAGCTTGGCGGCAAGCGCGCCGATGTCACGCGTGCCTTTTTCGATCTGTCCATCGCCCAGGAGCGTCTGCGGCTCGCACAGGCGTCCGACGCGCTTGCCGCGCAGGCCGAAGCGGCCGCTGTGCGGCGCGCGCAGGCCGGCAAGGTGTCGCCGGTCGAGCAGACCAAGGCGGCGGTGGCGCGCGCTGGCGCCGCCATCGAACTGCGTGATGCGCGCGCCGAGCTGCTGGTGGCCCAGCGGGCGCTGTCGGCATTCTGGGGCGGCACCGTGACGGTGCCCGAAGCCGACGGCAGCGCGGAGACCCTGCCCACCGTACCGCCCGAGGCACACAGCGTGTTGGCCGCCGCCACGGCAGCGGAGCCCGTGACGATGGCCTCCACGCCGCGCGCGCTGCGCGCACGCCTGGAGATCGAGCACCGGCAGGCCCTGGTCAATGTGGAGCGCAGCAAGCGCGTGCCGGACGTGACGCTCAGCGTCGGTGCCAAGCGCGACAGCGGCGCGAACGCCAACATGGCCGTGCTCGGCATCGCCGTGCCGCTGCCGCTGTTCGACCGCAACCAGGGCAACCTGCTGGAGGCGCAGCGGCTGGCCGACAAGGCCGCCGAAGACTATCGTGCGCTGAGGCTGGAGCAGACGGCAGCGCTGTCGCAGGACATCGCCCGGCTGGAAGCCGCACGCCAGGCGGTCCAGGCACTGAGGCAGGACGTGCTGCCCGGCGCCGGGCGTGCCTATGACGCTGCGCGCATCGGCTTCGAAGCCGGCAAGTTCAATTTCCTCGATGTGCTGGACGCCCAGCGCACGCTGTTCCAGGCGCGCGCGCAGTACCTGGCGGCGCTGTCGCGCGCGCACCAGGCGGCGGCGGGCATCGATCGCATTCTCGGCCGGTAGTCCGGCGCATTTCCCTTTTTTCCGACATGACACTTCCTCGACAACAACGGCGCGCGATCGTACTGATCGTCGCGGTGGGCGCGCTGGCGGGCGCAGCACTGTGGTGGGGCATGGGCGCGCGTCAGGCGGCCCATGCCGAGAGCGAGGCCGCGCCGCCGGCGGAGCAGGCCGAACACACTGGACACGCGGAGGAGGCGTCGCACGCCGAGACCATCGCCATTACCGCCGAGGCCGTCGCCAACGCGGCCATCGGCGTGGAGACGGCGGGCGCGGCGGAATTGCGCACGGAAGTCGTCCTGCCCGGCGAGATCCGTCTCAACGATGACCGCACGGCCCACGTGGTGCCGCGCGTGGCGGGCGTGGCCGAGCAGGTGGCGGTGGAGCTTGGCCAGCCGGTCACGCGCGGGCAACTGCTGGCGGTGCTGTCGAGTCCGGCCCTGTCGGACCAGCGCAGCGAACTGCAGGCCGCCCAGCAGCGCCTGGCGCTCGCGCAGCAAACGCACGCGCGCGAGAAGCGCCTGTGGGAGCAGGGCATCGCCGCCGAGCAGGATTACCAGCAGGCGCGCACCGCCCTGCAGGAAGCGCGCATCGCCGCCGACAACGCGCGCCAGAAGCTGACCGCCATCGGCGCGGCACCGGCCGGGCCGGCGCTCAACCGCTTCGAACTGCGGGCGCCGTTCGATGGCGTGGTGGTCGCCCGGCACTTGTCGCAGGGCGAGGCGGTGCAGGCGGAAACCGCGGTCTTCACCATTGCCGATCTGCGTACCGTGTGGGCGGACTTTGCCGTCACGGCCAAGGACCTGGAAGCGGTGACCACGCAGGCCACGGCCACGGTGCGTGCCACGACCACCGGCACAGCGGTGCAGGGCAAGGTCTCGTACGTCGGCGCGCTGCTGGGCGAGCAGACGCGCAGCGCACCCGCGCGTGTCACGCTTGATAACCCCAAGCGCGCGTGGCGTCCGGGCATGTTCGTCAACGTGGCGGTGGAGGCGGGCCGGGTGCCGGTGCCGGTGGCCGTGCGCGCCGATGCCGTGCAGACCGTCGACGAGAAACCCTCGGTGTTCGTGCCCGTGCCCGCCGGCTTTGAAGTGCGGCCCGTCAAGACCGGCCGCTCCGACGGCACCTGGATGGAAATCCTCGATGGCCTGAGCGCCGGCACCCGCTATGCCGCCGCCAACAGCTACGTGCTGAAGGCCGAAGCCGGCAAGTCCGCCGACCACGGCCACTGACGGAGGCACCATGTTCGAACGTCTGTTGCGCGCCGTGATCGCCCAGCGCTGGCTGGTGCTGCTGGCTGGTGCTGCTGGCTGTGCTGGGCGCCGCGGCGTATGGCGCCTACAGCTATACGCGCCTGTCCATCGATGCGGTGCCCGATATCACCAATGTGCAAGTACAGATCAACACGCCGGCGCCGGGCTACTCGCCGCTGGAGACGGAGCAGCGCATCACCTATCCGCTCGAGACGGCGATGGCGGGCCTGCCGAAGCTGGAGCAGACGCGCTCGCTGTCGCGTTACGGCCTGTCGCAGGTGACGGTGATCTTCAAGGAGGGCACCGATATCTACTTCGCCCGCCAGTTGGTGAGCGAGCGCTTGCAGGCTGCCAAGGAGCAGTTGCCCGATGGCGTCTCGCCCAGCATGGGACCGGTCTCCACCGGCCTGGGCGAAATCTATCTGTGGACCGTCGAAGCCGACGCCAACGCGCGCAAGCCCGACGGCACCGCCTATACGCCCGCAGACCTGCGAGAGCTGCAGGACTGGGTGATCCGCCCGCAGATCCGCAACGTGCCGGGCGTGACGGAGGTGAACACCATCGGCGGCTTCGCCAAGGCGTTCCTGGTGGCGACCAGTCCGGAGCGGCTGGCGGCATACCGGTTGACCCTGGCCGACGTGGTGACCGCGCTCGAGCGCAACAACGCGAATGTCGGCGCGGGCTACATCGAGCGCAAGGGCGAGCAATACCTGGTGCGCGCCCCCGGCCAGCTGCGCGACGCGGCCGACATCGGCAACGCGGTCATCGCCAGCCCCAACGGCACGCCGGTGCGCCTGCGCGACGTCGCCGCCATCGAGAGCGGCAGCGAGCTGCGCACCGGCGCGGCCACCGCCAATGGCCGCGAAGTCGTGCTCGGCACAGCCGTCCTGCTGATGGGAGAGAACAGCCGTACGGTCGCGCAGGCGGTGGACAAGCGCATGCAGGACATCCGCCGCACGCTGCCGGCCGGCGTGCGCGTGGAAACGGTCTATGACCGCACCGTGCTGGTCGACAAGGCCATCGCCACCGTCAAGAAGAACCTGCTGGAGGGCGCCATCCTGGTGATGGCGGTGCTGTTCCTCTTCCTCGGCAACCTGCGCGCGGCGGTGCTGACGGCGCTGGTGATTCCGCTGTCGATGCTGATGACCTTCAGCGGCATGGTCTCGGCCAAGGTCAGCGCCAACCTGATGAGCCTGGGCGCGCTGGACTTCGGCATCATCGTCGACGGCGCGGTGGTGATCGTCGAGAACTGCGTGCGCCGGCTGGCGCATGCGCAGCACGCGCTTGGCCGGCCGCTCACGCGCGCCGAGCGCTTCGAAGAAGTCTTCCAGGCCGCCCGCGAGGCGCGCCGGCCGCTGCTGTACGGTCAGCTCATCATCATGGTGGTCTACCTGCCGATCTTTGCGCTGTCGGGCGTGGAGGGGAAGATGTTCCACCCGATGGCGATCACGGTGGTGCTGGCGCTGGCCGCGGCCATGGTGCTGTCCATCACCTTCGTGCCGGCGGCGGTGGCGCTGGGCATGGGCGAGCGCGTGGCGGAGAAGGAGAACAGCCTGATGGGCTGGGCACGCCGGATGTACGCGCCGCTGCTGGAGCGCGCGCTGGCCACGCCGGCCGTGGTGCTGACCTTCGCCGTGGTGGCGGTGAGCGTGTCGCTGGTCGCCGCCCTCCGCCTGGGGGCCGAGTTCGTGCCCAACCTGAACGAAGGTGACTTTTCCATCCAGGCCATGCGCGTGCCCGGCACGGGCCTGGCGCAGTCGCTCGAGATGCAGATCGAGCGCACGCTCAAGGCGAAGTTTCCCGAGATCGCGCGCGTCTTCGCCCGCACCGGCACCGCCGAGATCGCCACCGACGTGATGCCGCCCAGCATCTCCGACGGCTACATCATGCTCCGCCCCGAGCGGGACTGGCCGGCTGGGCCGGACGGCCGGCGGCGCGATCGCGACCAGCTGCTGGCCGATATCCGCGCCACGGCGGAGACGCTGCCCGGCAATGCCTACGAGTTCTCGCAGCCGATCCAGCTGCGTTTCAACGAGCTGATCTCCGGCGTGCGCAGCGACGTGGCCGTCAAGCTGTTCGGCGATGACATGGCCGTGCTGGAGAAGCAGGCCCAGGCCATCGCCGCCCGGCTCAACCGGCTCGCGGGCGCGGCCGAGGTGAAGATCGAGCAGACCGGCGGCCTGCCGTTCCTCAACATCGACATCGACCGCGAGAAGGCGGCGCGCTATGGGCTGGCCATCGGCGCCATCCAGGATACGGTCTCCGCCGCCATCGGCGGCAAGGGCGCGGGCACGGTGCTCCAGGGCGACCGGCGCTTCGGCATCGTCGTGCGCCTGCCGGAAGCGGCGCGCAGCGATCCGGCCGCGCTGGGCCGCCTACCGCTGGCGCTGCCCAACGGCCAGGGCTATGTGCCGCTGTCGGAGGTCGCCACGCTGCACGAGGTGACCGGCCCGAACCAGGTCAGCCGCGAAGACGGCAAGCGCCGCATCGTGGTCAGCGCCAATGTGCGCGGGCGCGACATCGCCTCGTTCGTGCAGGAAGCGCAGCGCGCGCTCGACGCGCAGATCCGCCTGCCGGCCGGCTACTGGATGGCGTGGGGCGGTCAGTTCGAACAGCTGCAGTCGGCCACCGAACGGCTGCAGGTGGTGGTGCCGCTGGCGCTTGCGCTGGTGCTCACGCTGCTGTTCATGATGTTCGGCAACCTGAAGGACGGCCTGCTGGTGTTCTCGGGCATTCCGTTCGCGCTGAGCGGCGGCATCGTGGCACTGGCCCTGCGCGGCATTCCGCTGTCGATCTCGGCGGCGGTGGGCTTCATTGCGCTGTCGGGCGTGGCGGTGCTCAACGGGCTGGTGATGCTGAGCTTCATCCGCAGCCTGCGCGAGGGCGGCAAGCCGGTCGATGCGGCGGTGAGGGAAGGGGCGCTGACACGCCTGCGCCCGGTGCTGATGACGGCGCTGGTCGCCTCGCTCGGCTTCGTGCCGATGGCACTGGCCACCGGGACCGGCGCCGAGGTGCAGCGTCCGCTGGCGACGGTGGTGATCGGCGGGATCCTGTCGTCGACAGCGCTGACGTTGCTGGTGTTGCCGGTGCTGTATCGGCTGGCTTATCGCCGTGATAGCCGCGACGGTGTGGCGGCGCCGGCGGACGCGGCGGTGGCGTCCGCCGTGCGATAGGGGGCGTTACTCGGCCCGCAGCGCTGCGATGATCTGCTCGGCCTGGGTCTTGAGCTTGTCGGTGTCGGCTTGGACGCGGGCGTGCGGCTGCAGCGGCAGGTCGGTGTAGCGCGGCAGCACATGGAAGTGCACGTGCGGCACGGTCTGGCCGGCGGCGCTGCCGTTGAGCTGGAACACGGCGATGCCGGGCGGGGTGAAGGCGCGGCGCACGGCCCGGGCCAGCTTGCGCGTGGTGCGGATGGCGGCGGCGGCGGCATCGTCGGACAGGTCGAACAGCTGGGCTGCGCCTTCTTTGGGCAGCACCAGCACGTGGCCGTCGGCCTGCGGCATGATGTCCATGAACGCCAGCGTGTGTTCGTCTTCGTAGACCTTGATGCAAGGCATTTCGCCGCGCAGGATCTTGGCGAAGATGTTCTGGTTGTCGTACGTTGGGTCAGGCATGGGGGTCTCCGGAAAACAGGGAACGTAGCGCAGCAGTATATGCGACGCGTTGCCGGCGGACTTCGGGCGCCCGCCAACCCGGGCCGTCGTCCGCGGACAGCGGCGCGGCCACGTGTTCGAGCGGGCGGCGCTCGGCGGCGGTGCCCCACCGTGCCTGGATCGCGGCGAGCGCGCCGGCCACGGCACCGGCCAGCGTCACTTCCAGTCCGTCCAGCAGCCACGTGATGCCGAGCGCGATCACCACGCGCGTATGGAAGCGGCTCCAGGGCAGGCGATCGAGCCGGCCGGGCAGGTCGGAGGTGCAGATCGGGGTGGGCGTATCGGGTGTATCGGGCATCGCGACGCATCCGGCGGGGGATGCGCGCGAAGCAGCACGAATTATTCCCGTGCGACGTCGGGCGAGGCGGCAAGCGGCGCGCCTGCCAGCAGCGTGTCTTCAAAGAAGCGGCGGCGCGCGTCCTTGTCGGGCTTGCTGCCCTGGTTCCACAGCAGGGCTTCGGCGAGCTGGTAGGCGTACAGCATGAAGGCGTGTCTTGGCGTCCTTGCGCGCAAAGCCGATCGCCTGGAAGTGCTGCACGTAATAGCCGATGCGGTGTTCGTCGACGGCGTCCACCGCTTCCTGCGCCATCGGGTCGCGGCGGCATCGGCGGGTGGGGTGCCGGGATCGTCGATCGGCGGGGAGGGCATGCGCATCTCGGGCAGCGTGGCGATGAAGGCGGATTCTATCCACGCCTGCCCCGCTGTCCAGCGCGCGAGGCACGCCGGGCGGTGCAGGGTTCCTCGGGTTGGCATGCCTCGTGCCAGATGACGGATGACGTGGCCGACCTGACAGGCGGGTCCCCGGTTGGCCGAGGCGCGGCTCAGACCGGGGACACCACCGCTTCGCCCGCCAGGTGCAGGCGGGCGTTCTCCAGGAAGCGGTCCACCGTCGCCTCGATCGACTCCGGCGACCAGCCGGCGATGTGCGGCGTCAGCACGACCTGCTCCAGGTCCAGCAGCCCGGCCGGCGGCGCGGGCTCGCTCTCGTACACGTCCAGCCCCGCGCCACCCAGCCTGCCGGCGCGGATGGCGGCCTCCAGCGCCGCCGTATCCACCACGCTGCCGCGCGCGATGTTGACCACGCAGCCGCTCGGCCCCAGCGCTTCCAGCACGTCCCGGTTCACCAGATGGCGCGTCTGCGCGCCGCCCGGCGTGGCGACGATCAGGAAATCCGCCCATTCGGCCATCGTCCCGAGCGCATCGAAGTAGCGGTAGGGCACGTCTGCGCGCGGCTTGCGGTTGTGGTAGCCGATCTGCATGTCGAAGCCGGCGGCGCGGCGCGCGATCTGCAGGCCGATGGTGCCCAGGCCGACGATGCCGAGCCGCTTGCCCCACACGCCCGGCTGCAGCGGGATGTCGTCGCGCCAGACGCCGTTGCGCGTGGCGCGATCCAGCTTCGGGATACCGCGCACGGCGGCGAGCAGCAGGCCCATCGCATGGTCGGCCACGCAGGCGTCGTTGGTGCCGGCGCCGTTGGCCACCACCACGCCGTGCGCGCGGGCGGCCTGCACGTCGATGTTCTCGTAGCCGGCGCCCAGCGCACAGGCCAGTTCCAGCGCCGGCATGGCGGCGATCTCCAGCCCGCTCAGGCCGGTCGAGCCGTTGGTCAGCACCACGCGTACGGCATGGCCATCGCGCGCGATGGCCGCGTCGCGCTCGGCACGGGTGGGGGCATAGATGACGTGGAAGTGTTGGTCGATGCGCGCCAGGTTGTCGGCGGCCATGGCGATCAGGATCAGCAGCGTGGGTTGCATGGTGAGGAGGGGCAGGAACATGCCGCGTCTTCCGGATGTCGCGCGGCGCCCAGCGATCATAGCGCGGCGGTCCGTGGCCATGCCGATCGCCTTGTCGCGCGTGCGGTTACACGCCGTTACCGTTGAGCGGGTTTGGTTGCACGGCGGCGCCGGGGCACGGCATAGACTTTGCGGCAAGAGGCAGACCGGCCGCGGACCGCTCGGCGGTCCGGCCAGGACGGCCGCCTCGCCACAACGACGGGATCAATCATGCAAGCGACAGACAAGCCGGCGCGCAACAGCCGGGCAGGCCGGGTGGGACGTTGGACAGCGGTGGCCGTGATGGCGGTGGCGGCGGCCGGACTCGCCGGCTGCGTGACTGCGCCCTATCCGGGTTACGGTGGGGGTTACGGCCCAGGCTATGCGGCGGGCAGCAGCACGGCCTACGGCAGTGGCTATGGCGGTACGACCGTCAGCGGCCAGCCTTACAACAGCGGCTACGGCAGCGGCTACGGCAATCCGGGTAACCCCGGCACGCCGCAGCCGTATCCGGCCTATTCCTCGCCGAGCTATTCCCAGTATCCGACTGATAGCGGTGCCTATAACGGCGCCCCGGCCTACCAGGCGCCGGCGGACAACCGCTACGGCGTAGTCGACCGCATCGAGATGGTGCCGGTGCAGGGCTCACCGACCGGGGTGGGCGCGGTGCTGGGTGGTGTGGTCGGCGGGCTGGTCGGCCACCAGATCGGCGGCGGGCGCGGCAATACGGTGGCCACCATCGGTGGTGCCGTGGCGGGCGCGCTGGCCGGCAACGCCATCGAGGGCAACACCGTGGCCGGGCAGGCGTACCGCGTGGTACTGCGCCTGAATGACAATTCCGTGACCACGCTCACGCAGAGCAACCCCAACGGCCTGCGTGCGGGCGACCGGGCGCGGATCGAAAACGGCGTAGCAGTGCCGTACTAAGCGCTCAAAGACGCCCCGGGGCAGATTCAAGGCGGTTGGCGACCGCCGATCCGTCTTCAGAAACCGGATCGGCCCGCCGATATAGTCGGAGCGACAACCCGCTCCGACTGCCATGCTGAACCGACTCTCTATCCGCTTCCGACTCAACGCCGCCCTTGTGCTGCTTGGCGCACTGCTCGCCATCATCGGCATCATCGGCGAGGTCGGCATGCGTGCTTCCGACGCGGATATCCGCGACATCTATTCCAACCAACTGGCCTCGACCTCACTGGTCTCCAAGGCGCATCTGAACACCGCGGTGATCCGCACGACGCTGGATCGGGCAGTCATTCATCCCGAAGCGCCCGACGTGCCGTCCCTCATTGAAAAGGCGGGCACGTATCGCGCCAAGTCGGAGGAGGCCTGGAAGAAGTACAAATCCCTGCCGATGAGCGCCGAGGAGGCGCGCCTGGCTGCCGATGTCGAAGCCAAGCGCACCACATTTTTCCGCGATGGCGTCGAGCCGCTGATCGCAGCGTTGCGCGCTCGCGATGCCGCCGCCATCGACAAGGTGGTGATGACCGCGATTCCGCCGATGTTCGTATCGCTGACGGCCGCGGTGGAAGCACTGGACCGCAACCAGGCCGAACAGGCCAAGGCCGCCTACGAGGGCGCATTGGTGCGCTCGCAGCGCTTCCTGTGGCTGATCATCGGTGCCATCGGCGTGGGCATTCTTGCGGCGGTGGGCTGCGCGTTCGGACTGGACCGTGCGATCTCGGTGCCGCTGTCCCGCATGCTCGGCCACTTCGGCGAGATCTCGCGCGGCAACCTCACCGAGCAGATCGTGGTCACCAGCCAGGACGAGATGGGCGCGCTCACGCGCGGCCTGCAGGACATGCAGCGCGGGCTGATCCGCACCATCGAGACCATGCGCGGCGGCAGCGATTCGATCGCCAGCGCCACCAAGCAGATCGCCGCCGGCAACATGGACCTGTCGCAGCGCACGGAAGAGCAGGCCAGCTCGCTGGAGGAAACCGCGTCCAGCATGGAAGAGCTGACCTCGATCGTGAAGCAGAACGCGGACAACGCCCGCCAGGCCAGCACGCTGGCGGTCAATGCTTCGGACATCGCGGTCAAGGGTGGTGAGGTGGTCGGTCGGGTGGTCGAGACCATGGCCGGCATCAACGACAGCAGCAAGAAGATCGCCGACATCATCGGCGTGATCGAGGGCATTGCGTTCCAGACCAACATCCTGGCGCTGAACGCGGCGGTGGAAGCCGCCCGCGCCGGCGAGCAGGGGCGCGGCTTCGCGGTCGTCGCGGGAGAGGTGCGCAGCCTGGCGCAGCGCTCGGCGGGCGCGGCCAAGGAGATCAAGGCGCTGATCTCGGACTCGGTCGGCCGGGTCGAGAACGGCACCACGCTGGTGGCCGAGGCCGGCACGGTGATCGACGAAGTGCTGGTGGCGGTCAAGCGCGTGACGGACATCATGGGCGAGATCAGCGCGGCGTCGGCCGAGCAGAGCTCCGGTATCGAGCAGGTCAACCAGGCGGTGAACCAGATGGACGAGGTGACACAGCAGAACGCGGCACTGGTGGAGGAAGCTGCGGCGGCCGCGCAATCGTTGGAGGAGCAGGCGGGTCTGCTGCGCGAGGCGGTGGCGTCGTTCCGCTTGCCGCATGGCGGAGAGGCGCGCGTTGTCGCACCGGCCGCGCGTGCCGTGGTGGCCAAGCCTGCCGCTGCGGCATCCGCCGCCAAGCCGGCGGTCCGCAAGCCTGCGGCGGCGGTTCGTGCGCGTGCCCCGCGCAAGCCCGCTGCCCAGGCACCGGTTGCCAAGGCGGCACCGGCGGTGACGGGGGAACCGGCCGGCGGCAAGCTGGCCTTGTCGGCGGCGGTGGTCGATCAGGATGACTGGGCGCAGTTCTGACGGCCGGTCTCCAGCGGTGTGTTGCCTGACGACGGCGCGGTAAGTCCGCGCTGTCATCGCCGCTGTTTCAGCGTTGCAACCGGTTCGGCCTGCGTGCCGGAGCGTTGTTGCAGCCGAGGCAGGATATTCCGATCGGCGAGGTCCGCATGCGAGCCTCGCCGGTTTGCTTTCCGGCGGGTTTTCATTGCGCTTGCCGCGGGGTCTGGCCCGGCAAGGCTGTGCTCCGGAGCCGGCGTCGGCCGGTTGCGCGCCGTGCTGCCGGCACGTTCATCGCGCGGGTTTTTCCGGCCCCCCTCTCCCCCAAACACCCTGTGCAGAACGCCGGGCCGCCTCCGCCGTTCGTAGGGCGGGTTTGTCCGCTGCCGTGATGAACCGGCCGCCGTCGCGGCAACATGGCCCCGGGTTGCCCTGCGCATTGGCGGTGCCGAAGCGTTCAGCCGTGCAACAAACCCGCGCGTCCTTCCCCCGCGAGCGGCGTCCCGTCGCGCTTTGCGCCGCATAACCATGCGGCCTTGCGGCGCTTGGTACGGTCCTCGCGTTGCTTTCCCCGGAAATGAGCCGCAGAAACGCGTCGCCAGCGATCGCCGCTGGAGGCGGTCCGATGCCGTGGCGCAGAGCGCGTGCGCCGCGTGCCCATAAAACGGGGGAAGCCGTGAGCGCCATCGCTCTGACAGGGGGAAACCACGCGTACCGCTCGATCGCCGGTGGGGGGGGGGGGAGGCGTCATGAGTCACGCGGTCTGGGAGGCTTACCTGGCGCTGCTCAACACGATGACCGTGGCGACGGCGCTCGTCATCCTCATCAGCACCGCCGACGACTTTTTCCTGGATGCCTTCTACTGGGTGCGCGAGCTGTGGCTGTGGCACAGCGAGGACCGCCGCCTGCCCGCCACCATCTCCGCGCAAACGCTGCGCGAGCGTGAGGAGCGCTACCTCGCCATCATGGTGCCGGCCTGGAAGGAATACGACGTCATCGCCAAGATGGTGGAGAACACCCTGGCGACGATGGAGTACACCCGCTACATCATCTTCGCCGGCGCCTACCGCAACGATGCCGAGACCACCACCGAGGTCGACCGCATGGTGCGCCGCTATCCCGGCCGGGTCGTGCGCGCCGCTGTCACGCACGACGGACCGACCTGCAAGGCGGACTGCCTGAACACGATCATCCAGACCATCGTGCGCTACGAGGCGGGGCACGGCATCCGCTTCGCGGGCGTGATCATGCACGACTGCGAAGATGTGATCCACCCGCTGGAGCTGAAGTACTTCAACTACTTCATCGGCGACCAGGACTTGGTGCAGTTGCCCGTGCTGTCGCTGGAGCGCAAGTGGTACGAGTGGGTGGCCGGCACCTACATGGACGACTTCAGCGAGACCCACCAGAAAGACCTGGTGGCGCGCGAGGCGCTGACCGGCACCGTGCCCGGCGCAGGCGTGGCGCTGTGCTACAGCCGGCGTGCCATCGAGGCTGTGATGAAGGTGCGCGGCGACGCCCCCTTCAACACCGGCACGCTCACGGAGGACTACGACTTCAGCTTCCGCCTGCGCGAACTGGGCATGCGCGAGGCGTTCGTGCGCTTTCCGATCTGCGAGACCACGGAGCCGGCCACCGATGCGAGCGGCAAGCTGCGCATACGCTGGCGCCTGGGGCGTCGGCGCGGTGTCCGCCCGCAGTTGCTGGCCACCCGCGAATATTTTCCGAGCACCTTCCGCACCGCGTACAGGCAGCGCGCGCGCTGGATCCTGGGCATTGCCTTCCAGGGCTGGCTGCAGATGGGGTGGGACGGCGACCTGATCGCCCGGTACTTCTTCTTCCGCGACCGCAAGGGCGTGGTGACGGCGCTGTTCTCCATCTTCACGTATGTGCTGTCGTTGAACTACCTGATGCTTGCCTGGGCCTGGCGAGCCGGCGGGCTGCACCTGGACGGCACGCCGCAGTTCGTCGTGGCGTCGTCGTGGATGCAGTCGATGCTGGCCGTCAATGCGGTGCTGCTGTTCAATCGCCTGGCCCAACGGGTGTATTTCGTCGGGCGGCTGAACAGGCCGCTGCAGGGCATGCTGTGCCTGCCCAGGCTGGTGATCAACAACTTCATCAACTTCTTCTCGGTGTGCCGGGCGTGGAAGATATTCCTGATCTACTGCATGACCGGCAAGCCGATCGCCTGGGACAAGACCCAGCACACCTACCTGTCCAACGACGCGCTCGGACGCACCCGCTGCCGCCTGGGCGAGACGCTGATCCGGTGGGAGGCGCTGACGCAGCCGCAGCTCGATCAGGCCCTGGCGATCCAGCAGCAGACCGGCAAGCGGCTCGGCCAGATCCTGCTGCAGGAAGGCATGGTGACGCCCGACACGCTGGCGGATGCGCTGGCCGAGCAGGCCGACCTGCCGCGCGTGAGCCTGACCAATGTCGTGCTCGGGGCGCTGGTCGATTGCCTGCCGCGCGACCTGGCCGTGCGCCACCATGTCGTGCCGTTTTCCATCGGCGAGGATGGCTCGCTCAACATCGCCGTGTCGGAACTGCCCGACGGCGAGGTGCTGGAAGAACTGGCGCGGGCGGCCGGGCGCAAGGTCGCCTGCTTCATGGCCTGCGATCACGAGATGTCCGCCGAACTGGCGTGGATGGCCGATCCGAACCGGCGCGCCACGGTCGTGTTCGGCCCATCGGCCTATTCGGCCACGCTGGCGGTGGAATCGCTGGCAAGCGTGGCCCAGGGCGCGGGCGGACCGGCGCCGACGGCGGCCGATGCCGCATCCGCGCCGGCCGGCCACCCATCGGCGGAGTCGCCGCATCCCAACCCCAATGTTGCCGGAGGTGTTGCATGAACTCCGCTCGCCATACCCGCCGCCCCTTGTCGGCGCGGTTGCGCTGGCCGATCGCGGTGGCGGTCTGGGCGCTCTGCCACGGCGCGCTGGCCGAGTCGGCTGCGATGCAGCCGCTGTCGCCCGACGCTTACCGCTATGCCGATCGCGCCTACCAGTCCATCGCCGCCAACCAACTGGACGCGGCCGAGCAGGCGGCGCGCGCGGCGCTGGGGGTGCAGCCCGACAGCCTCCAGCTCAACCTGCTGCTGCTCGATGTGCTGACCCGCAAGGGCCAGCTGGAGGCCGCGCGCGCCCAGCGCCGACGCCTTGCTGGAGCGCTTTCCGGACCAGCCCCGGGTCTACGCGCAGCATGGTTTCCTGGCGCAGCGCGCCCAGCAGCCGGAGGTGGCGGAGCACGATTTCGCCCGGGCGCTGGAGGGCAGCGACTGGACCCCGCAGGAACAGCGCAACCTGCGCCTGGCATGGTCGGACAGCGCCTATGCCGGGAAGCATCCCGACGCTGCGCTGCAGGCGCTCGCACCGCTGCAGGACCAGCCCGACCCCGACATCCAGATCCGGCTCGCGCACGCAGCCGCGCTGGCCGGCGCCCAAGCCGACGATCCGGTCCGCCAGCGCTATGCCCGGGCACTGTTCGCCCAGGCCACGAATGCCGGGGCAGCGCAGGACACCGCCGCATTGCCCGCCAGCGACCCGCGCGTGATCGGCCAGCGCGCGCTCAACGAGGCGTACGACCATCTGCGCGCGCACGACGACCGTGCCGCGCTCGATGCCTTCCAGCGCGGCTTCGCCTCCGGCGAGGGCAACTGGAGTCATTACGCCGATGCCGCCTACGCCGCCAAGCGCCTGGGCGACAACCCCACAGCCATCTCGCTGTTCCGTGCCAGCCTCGACCGTGCGGACCGGACTGACGATGGGGCAGGCAGCGGCGATCCGAACGCCAGCCAGCCGCTCCCGGCGGACCGCCGCTTCGGCTACCGGCGCGAGGTGGAGCAGATGCAGCGCACCTGGGGCGCCGTGCTGTCTTCCGCCTACCAGGCGTCGGCGTTCGGCCTGCCCACCAACAGCAGCATCCTGCAGGGCGGCGCGGAAGTGTATTGGCAGCCCTCCGGCATCGGCTATCAGGACGGCCGCATCCTGCAATTCTTCGTACGCGGCTATGACAACCTGCACGACGGCTCCGGCGCGCCATCGGGCAGGTGTCGCGCGGAACAACGGCGTCTCAGCACCGATCCACCTCAGCCCCATCCCAAAGCCGATCAGGCTTGCCCCAAGCATCGTCGGGAGGAGGGTACGCCAGGCGAGCACACCGAATCCGGCCAACGAGAGCAGCAGCCCGTAAAGCACGGTCCGCCCAAAACCGCTGCGGTCGATCAGTTTTGGCGCCAGCGTGATGCCGGCCAGCATCCCCGCCCATTCGCACGAAGCGAACCACTCGATCGTCATGGCGCTCGCGTTGTGTTGCGTGAGCCAGAGCGGCAGCACTACGAACCCAATGCCATACTGGCCGATCTGCGCAATCACGGAGGTCGTCACCAACGCCGTGATCGGAACAAGGCCTGGGCTGAGGGCACGCTCGGCCGGTACGTCGCCAGCGGTGCCCGCTTCACGCGTCACGATGCGGGTTCAGTCCACCAGACCGAGAAGATGCGCATCGGCTCGGTGCCGGTGTTATGCACGCTATGCTCGACGTTCGGGTCGAATGTCAGGCAATCGCCGCTTTGCACGTCCGTCACCTCGCCGCGGTAGTAAAGCCGGCCCGAACCGGCCGCAATCATCCAGATCTCGCGCTCGGGATGTTTCTCCGGAGGCGAAAACCCGCCGACAGCGACCTCGAAACGCGACGCTTCGAACGTCGCGCCCGCGCGCAGCAAACCGAAGTCGATCTCTTCGACGCTCAGCCCCGTCTCCCAGACTTGCGGTGCCTGGAAGGCCAGGCGGATAGGTGAACGCGTCATGCCGCTTCCTCCAGTTCGGTCACCCTCAGACAGCGCGGTAAGCCTTCGTGGCCAAGTTGGCTCCATAGCGTCGAGGCCAACTGAGGCATGACCGGATAAGCCAGCACGCAGAAACCGCGCACATACGCGGGGGCATGCTCCGGCTGCCATTCGAATGCAAGCCATTGATCAATGCAGCGTGTCGCGGCACGCAGGCTGAAATGGTTGACATCGAAGGCGGCGTCCATGTCCGCGACGAGTCGCGCCAATGTGCCCGCGTAGGGGTCGGCCACATCATCGTTTGCGCCGGACTCAACCGCGGCTTGTATCTGCGCCAGGCGGGGTTCGACCGAGCGCCTGAACACGTCGAAGCCGTCGCGCGAAAAATCGCTCGGCCCGTCTTCCGGGCTGGTCCTGGCCAGGAAATAACGCAAGACGTCCGATGTCACGCCGAGCTCGCGCACGGCCTGGTCGGCCCAGATGCAATGCTGGCGGCTCGTCGAGAACTTCCGGCCGTCGAGCGTGTAGAAAAAGTTCGTCAGATAACGGTCGAAGCCGCGGTAGCGCCTGCTATGTTGCGCGAGCGTCTCCACTCCCACGCAGAAGGGCACCGTGTTGTCGAATCCGAAACTGGTGACGAGTATCGCATCGGAGCGCTGATCGAACGGATTGTGGTCGAGCGCGAGGACCTCGCGCGCCACCTCGCCGCACAGCACCGACAGCATGAATAGCGCCGTGTAGGTGAACACCACCGACGGTGCGGTCGCTCGGGCATCGGGCCAGACCTCGCCCCATTCGCCCGGGTTCGAGACCCGCACCGCACCGCCCGTTGCGCGCAGGAACCGCTCGGCGATACGGCGGACGTCCGCCGGCACCCGTGCTTCAAGCATGCGTCGCGTGAGCGTGGGAAGATCGGCGTCGAGGAAAACACTTGCCCGCTCTTCCACCTCGACCGTGTCGTCCGCCGGTTCAGCGCGAGCGGCGATCAGGTCGCGAGGCGAGACTTCCATTCCGCATCCTTCGCAGTGGTAGCCGCCCATGTCGACGCCGCAATATGGACAGGTGCCGGCGATCCGGCTGCCGACGATCATCCGCCCGGTCCGCCGGCTGACGTGCACGGGCTCGTTCCGCGCGTGCAGTAACCCCTGCGCTGCCAGATCGGCGAGCACTTCGCGTGTCATGTCGTTCAGGCGCGACCGGTACGGCGATCCGAGCGGATCGATAAACGCGTCGTAGTGAATGTCCAGTGCGTTCAGGCAACCGTGAATCGCCCGATGGTTGTCTGCGCAGATCTGCTCGACGGGCTTGTTCTGCTCATCGGCGCGGGGCAAGACATGCGTCTCGTAAGGATCCGTCGCGGAGACGAGCGCGACCGTTTCGCCGCGACGTCGCAAATGCCGTGCGAGTATGTCCATCTTGAGGAATGGGCCCGCGATGTGGCCGAGATGCAGGGGGCCATTCGGTGTCGGCATCACCGGAATGAGCACGTACTGTTTGCGAGCTTTCATTACATCACCTCGATTGTCCGGTGTGAGGGGCTAGGTGTGCAGGCGGCCGACGGCGTTTCGTCTGCGCCGGCCCCGAACGTTTGGAATGCCACCTGTGACGGCAGACGGTACAGTTCGCGCCCGGCGATCTGGTTGGCGATGCACGCTGCGCGCCATGCGCCGAGGCCCAAATCGGGCGCGCCAATGCCGTGCGTGTGCAGCTCGCCGTTCTGTACGAAGATCCGTCCAGGACCACGATGCTCGACACGATATCCGGCGTCGATCCTCAAGCGTTTCATGTCGTCGTAATGCAAGCGGTCGCCAAGGCCATCGAGACACGACGGCAACGCATACCGATAGCCCGAGCCCGAAATGATTGCGTCGACCACAAGCGAAAACGGCCGGCCCGTCTGCAGGTGCATGAACTGTGCGTTGAGCCGTCCATCGGCCATCGGCTCCACGTGGCGCAATTCGCTCAAGGCGCGCAGGTGAACCGGGAGCGGCTTGCCGCCGACACTCCGGTGATACAGGCAATCGTAGATGTTCGAGATCGTCTTCGAACTGATGCCTTTATAGAAAAGGCTTTGTTGCGACACCACTTGGCCCTTGACGTTCTGCTCCAGCCCGTGGAAGTAGGCGGTGTAGTCCGGCGTGGCATGCTCAAGCCCCAGCTTCGAGTATTCCATCGACAGGAAACCGGCGGCCCGGGTGACCCAGTTCAACTCGAATTGCGGCGCGTCGTCGAACGGCTTGTTGAGCAGGGCCTGCACGACTTCCGCAGCGGACTGGCCGGAGCCCAGCACCAGTACACGATGTGTGCCCGCGACATCGAAGTGTTGCGCGTAGTCAGCGGTGTGCATCACCTTGTTGGGAAACCGCTGCGCAAGCCTCTGCAGACACGTGGGCAACCACGGCTGCGTGCCGGTGCCGAGCACCAAGTTGTGCGCGTAATAAACGCGTTCACGTTCGCCTGTGCGAGCCGTAACGCGATAGCAACTGTCCGCCACCTCCACGTTCACGACTTCGTTACCAAAGTGCAGGCTGGGCAGTTGGCCACAGACCCACTGGCAATAGTGGTCATACTCACGCCGCGGGATATGAAAGTTCTCAAAAAAATAGAACTTGTAGAGGCGGTCGTGGGCCCGCAGGTAGTTTAGAAAGCTGAAGTGACTGGTTGGTGCAACCAGGCTGACCAGATCGGCAAGAAACGGTACCTGGAGCGTCGTCCCATCGAGCAGCATGCCGGGATGCCAGCTGAAATGGGGTTTGCGTTCGAGGAATGCCGTGCGATCGTATCCCGCTTCAGCGAGCAATGCGGCCAAGCTCAGGTTGAACGGGCGAATTCCGATGCCGACAACATCAAGGATGTCGCCGGTCGCAGGTGTGCAAGCCGTGGGTTTCATCGCGGCGGCCCCGAGCGGGATTCGGAGGCGAAGCGCTTCAGATGCTGCAAGAGAACGGTGATATGCGACATGTCGGTGGCTGGATTCGGTCATGTCATATTCAAGGTGTTCTGGCGTCGCGCCCCGTTGCTGTCATGACCAGCTTCAGAGCGGCCTCAAAGGTGCTGGCATCGGTCGGTCCGAAACTGCAACTGTTGTTCAGTCGGGCCGCGGGGCAACAGATCCAGCAGCTATTCCGAGAATGCGTGCTTGATCGGCGTCGTCAGGTCGAGCGTGTGCAGGGGCAAGCCGCTGCGCAATACGTCATCGATCGCAGCGATGACTTCAGGACCGCGCTATTCCTTGGGATATCAAGCCCTATTGCCAGCTATGGCACGTTGCTTGACTGTAAAACTGTAAGTGTAGAAGTGCTCGTCACGCTTCCATCCGAGCATTTCGTAAAGCGCTTGTGCGTTGAAATTCTGTTTAGCTGTTGTCAGATCGACGCGAACCTTTCCGTCGACCTTTGCCTGGCATGCGGCAGCCTGCAACAACTGTTTCGCGATGCCGCAGCGCCGTGCGGCAGGCGACACGAACAGGTCATATAAAACGTAGATTGGCGCGGCTGCCACCGAACAGAACGTCGGATACAGCTGGCAAAAACCGGCCAGCGCATTGTTGCCAGCGTCCGCCACAAATATTATCGATTCATTTTTTCTCACTCTCTCGCAAACAAACTGCTCTGCAATTTGCATATCCGAATCCTGCCCATAGAACACTCGATAATCATTGAACAATCGAGCGACCTCAGCGAGATCGCGTGGCTCGCAATTTCTTATGATCATGGACGTTATGTTGCACAAGCATTCATCTTCCCGCCAAGAGGCGCAGAAGAACCATGTGGTAGAAGATCTGCCATCGAAAATGAATAAAAAAATGAAAAGCGATTTCAAATTTTCTCAGTCTGAATAGCGTCAAATATCCTTATGAGCGTGTCGATAAATATGCCCATGATATCTGGCATTACAAAAATCAACACGTGAAAATTTCTTGCATCTGATATGAAAAAATACTGAGACATCCTTGTTACGCATTCCGAGATGCATCTCGTTGCTGCGCTTGTGTCGCCGAGCTGGCCAACGAGGAGAAGGTTGACCGGAGCTACGTGAGTCGCATGATCAACCTGACGACGCTGGCGCCGGACATCCAGGCGGCAATCCCGAGCGAGACCTTGCCCGAGGAGGTCGCATTGTTCGACCTGGCCGTGGACATGCCCCAGTGTTGGGAGGCGCAGCGCCAGCGGATCGCGGAGGCGGCGGCGAGGGCGGGTGAGGGGAAAACGCGTGCGGTTACGCAGACTTGACGGTGTTCTCTCTTTCTCTGATGTTGAGATGGCACCCGATACTGGAAAAAATTCAGTGACTGGCGTGTGGCCTAATACTACAGCCGTAGCTCAAAATGGCGGAGCACATCCCCGCGCCCGGTAGTGACACTGCTGAGCGCGCCACTGATGCGCGCGCCGCCATCGCGACCATGCCAGCACC
>CAKKOY010000061.1 GCA_919592095.1 Ralstonia syzygii subsp. syzygii
AGGTGCTGGCATGGTCGCGATGGCGGCGCGCGCATCAGTGGCGCGCTCAGCAGTGTCACTACCGGGCGCGGGGATGTGCTCCGCCATTTTGAGCTACGGCTGTAGTATTAGCCCGGCCGAGATCGCCGCCGTGTATGCCGCGTACTACCGGGGCGAGCCGTTCATCCGCGTCGCCGCGGCCGACAACGTCAAGACGCTCGACAACGGCTTCTTCGACGTGCAGGGCGCCAACGACACCAACCGCGCCGACCTGTTCGTGTTCGGCTCGGACGAGCGCATGGTTGTCACCGCCCGCCTGGACAACCTGGGCAAGGGCGCGGCCGGCGCAGCCGTGCAATGCATGAATGTGCACCTGGGCGTGGACGAGGCGACCGGCCTGCACGTGGAAGCCCCCGTCAAGGCCGAAGGCCCGGAGCACCCCGTGCGTGAGACCGCGCCGGATTTCGCGACGTGACGGTCGGCGGAGCATAAGAACAGAACGCGCCTTCGGGCGCGTTTTTCTTGGCAGGCCCGGCTGGACGGCTCATCGGTTCTGCGTTCCCACGGGGATGTTGAACAGCATGCCACCCCCGCTCGCGTTGCCCATGACGCTTGGCGTCACGCCGTTCCATTTCTCGATGGCGGCGCGTTCCAGCTTCAGGCGTTCCCAGGCCAGCAGGCGGTCATCCAGCGAGGACGCCAGCGCGCGGTTCGCGGCCGCTTCGCCTTCGGCGATCGCCACCTTCTTCTTGGCCTCGGCCTGCGCGGAGCGGACTTCGTTTTCCGTGCGGATCGCATCCTGGATGGCCTTGGTCTTGGCGCTGACCGCATCGAGCAGCGTGCGCGGCGGCCGCAGCGAACCGACGATGCCGAACTGCTTGATCGACACGCCCAGCGGCGTCAGGCGCGTATCCAGCTCCTTCGTCAGGCGCGAGACGAACGCTTCCTTCCCGGCGCCGTTCACGTCATCGAAGCTGTATTCCGAGCCGATGGCGACGATGACATTGCGCGCCGTGTCGCGCAGGTAGCCATGCGTGAAGCTGTCGATGCGGTCGGCGCGGAAGTTCGTGTAGAACTCGGGCACCTTGTCGCGATCGAGCTGGTACGACACCGCCACGTCGACATTGACCGGCACGGCGTCCTTCGTGTTGAAGGTCAGCTCCTCATTGAGCGCGCGGCCTTCATTGACGTCCTGCGTCCAGATGACCCGCTGCACGAAGGTCGGGTACTGGATGAGGGCTGTCTGCACCGGGTTGTAGAACACGAAGCCGGTGACCACGTTCTCGCGCGTGATGCCGCGGTCCACGAGCCGGTTGATCTTGATGCCGGTATAGCCCGGCGGAATGATCTGCCAGGTCAGCAGGAATGCGCGCACGACCACGAGCGCCAGCACGGCGCCGAAGACGAGCGCGAGCAATTTGAGCGGCAGCTTGCTTGCCGTGACTTGAGGCATGCGTGTTCCCCTTGCTTGTTGTACGGGTGGTGTGGCTGGCGGTTCGGGCGGTATGCCCGGTGGCTGGCGCAGGCTGGGTCAGCGATGCCCGTCAGGGATGGCCGCGCCCGGTGGGCTGGTGGTGGTGGCAAGCGTGCTTGCCGACGGGTGAGTCAATACGAGCAGGGTGCCGCATTGCAATGCCGGAGATGTTGCGTTGCAGCAATTATAGGTCGGCGCCGGATTTTTGCCGGCTGTCCGAAGGCTTTAGAGGCCTGTGTCAAATGCGCTAGGCGCGCGGCGCGTTCAGGCCTCGCCGGGGCTTACGCGTGCGGGGTTCCACCCCAGCGCGTTGTAGACGTGATAGCGCGCGATGCCGATCCATTCGTGCAGCGCGTAGTCCGTCATCGCAAAGTTGATCGCCAGCGGCAGTGGGGAGGGCGTGGCCTGCAGGTCGTCCGCGCGCATCGGGGTGGGCATCATGCCGAAGTGCGTGAAATACAGCAGGCTGCGGCGCAGGTGGATGGCCGACGACACCAGCACCGTGCGCTCGGGCGCGTAGGCGGCCAGCGCCGCGCGCGAAAACTGCGCGTTCTGCCAGGTGTTCATGCTGTTGGGTTCGAGCAGCACGTCGTCTGTGCCGATGCCGATGGCCTGCAGCGTGCGCTGGTACACCGTGGCTTCCGGATCGCCGTGGTGCCGCGCGTCGCCGCCGCTGACCAGGATCTTGCAGTCCGCGCCTGTCTTGCGGCATGCCTGGTACTGCTGTGCGGCTTCCATCAGGCGCGGATAGGAGAAGACGCCCGGTTCCACCCCGCCATCGACGCGCCGCGTGCCGGCGCCCAGCAGCACGATGGCATTGCGCTTGCCCCAGGCCACCGCGGGCCGCGCCTCGAACGGGCCCTCCAGCGAATCGAGCAGCCACGCCGGCACCGGCCCGCAGCCGATGGCGATGAACAGCGCAAGCGAGACGACCGCCAGCCCGCGCGCGGTCCGGCGCTGCCGGCGCAACGCGCAGATCGCTTTGACGATGACAAGCAAAAACAGTACGGGCAGGCTCACAGGTTCCTCCGATTCGGCACGCCAGGGTGGATGGCTTGCCATCGTAAAGAGGAATCGGCGTTTGCGCGACCCGCCGGTTTACGGGTTGGTTGTGGGCGGCGGCTCATCGAGAGGGCGCGCGTCGGACGGTGGCGGGCCGTCCGGTGGGGCGGGCGGTTTGCCGTCCGTGCCGGCGTTGTCCGTGCCGGACGGCGCTTGCTGCGGCCGCATCCGGCCGCGTCCCGGGCCGCCATCAGGACGCTTGCCCGAGGTCTTCCGGTTCTGCTGCAGGTCCTGGTTGATGGACTGCACGGTGCGCGGCGGCGGGGTCATGCGCGCGAAGTTGCTCTGGATGTTGCGCAGGGCTTAGTTGTCCGCCGCCGGGGCGGACGCGGTCTGGGCGAAGGTCCGGGGCGGCAGCACAGCGGCCAGGGCGGCGGCGCTGACCAGCAGCAGGGTGATGGAGCGGGGCATGGCGTCTCACGATCGGCCGGTGAATGGCATGGGCGATTGTGGCGCGCGGCGGCGGTGACGAGTTTGAGGTTTGTGTTGCTGGACGTTACCGGATGAAGTTATGGAAAAGCCTGCTGCGATAGTCGAAATGCATCAGCCTGTTCGACCTTCAGCCCCGCGCGCTCGGCGTGCGCCAGCGCTGCATCCAGCAGCGTGACCTGGATGGGGAAAGCGAAGTAGTCGTCGCCACCAGTCTCCACGTGCAGAAGGTGATAGCCGTGCGGGCGGAGCCAGTCGCCGAAATCGAGCAGGCCGATGGGCACGGTGTGTTCGTCGGGGGCGCGTGTCCATTCCCACCGGGCGGCAGCACCGAGCGTGTCGAGCAGCCTGTTCGCCTGCCATTCGATCTCGTCAGATGCCTTCCAGTCGACCCAGATGGTGAGCGTCCCGGCGACATCCTCTCCGGGGTCCCGGGCAATTGCCCACACCAACAACTCGGCGATGTCATCGCCAGGTTGGCCGCCAGTACGGACCCAAGCGGCTAGCCGGTCCGCCTCGGTGTTCCCAAGCGGCGCAGCCACGAGGCGAGCGAACTCGGCTAGCGCGTCGATCGCCTCGGTGGGCGGCGAAAAATACGCGCGCAGGATGTCTGCATCGGAAAGTGGTTCGGTTGTGTCGGCCTGTGCTGTCGTCGCAGGCTGGGAGAACAGGCGCTTGAAGAACTTGAGCATGGTGTCCTGGTGGCCGTGTCGGCGTCGTTCAGCGTTCGGCGCCGCCGATCTTGGTCAGCAGCGCTCGCAACTGCGCCCGCTCCTTCGCGCTGAGCGCGGCGAGCATCCGCTCTTCCGTTGCCAGGTGCGAGGCGACCAGGCCGTCGATCAGCGCGAAGCCTTCCTCCGTCAGCACGATGCGCAGGCCGCGCCGGTCGTCGGGATCGGTCCGGCGGGCAATCAGCCCGCGCTTCTCCAGCCGGTCGAGCCGGTTGGTCATGGCCGAGGTGGACAGCAGCATGTCCTTGGCCAGCGCGGACGGCGACAGGGCGTTGCCCCGCCCCTGCCGACGCAGCGTCAGCAGCACGTCGAAGCCCGCCGTGTCCAGGTCGACGCCGGCGATGTTCGCGACCACGCCCTGGCGCAGGCGCTCGCCGGCGCGCCAGACTTCGCCGCACACGGCCATCGGGCTGGGGTCGAGGTCGGGCCGCTCGCGCCGCCATTGCGCGAGGAGGCTGTCCATCGGTGCCCCTTGTGCGGTCATGGGATCGTGTTGACCCATCGGGTGTCTCGTCCTAGTATTTCGACATCAAACTATTTGATGTGAAGAATCATTGGATCGTATCCAACTTTCCGGCGCGGGGCAATCGACCGCCGCCGTCACTGGAGCCCTCATGCACGAACGCATTGCCGATCACCCGATCGACCCGCTGTTCCTGGCGCGCTGGTCCCCGCGCGCCTACGATGCCCGGCCCATGCCGCAAGCCGATCTGTTCTGTCTGCTGGAGGCCGCGCGGTGGGCGCCCTCGGCCTACAACTGCCAGCCGTGGCGCTTCCTCTACGCCCGCCGCGACGACGCGCACTGGGCTGACTTCCTCGGCCTGCTGGTGACCGCCAACGGCGATTGGGCGCAGCATGCGGCCGCGCTGGTCTTCGTGCTGTCCGATACGCTGCTCGATCCCGATGGGGCGGCCGACGCCATGCCCATGCCTGTGCCGTTACGCAGCCACAGCTTCGATGCGGGCGCAGCGTGGGCGCAACTGGCGCTGCAGGCCGTGCGCCTGGGCTACCACGCGCGCGCCATGGCGGGTGTCGAATACGAGCGGGCGCGCGCCGTGCTGAATGTGCCGGAGCGCTTCCATATCGAGATCGCCGTGGCGGTCGGTCACCGCAGCACGACCGCGTCGCTTCCGGTGCCGCTGCAGCCGCACGAAAGGCCGACACAGCGCCGAACGCTCGATGAACTGGCTTTCGGCGGGCCCTTTCCTGCCTGACGGCGGCGTGCCGCGTTCCGGTTTGCCCAATTATTTCGATTTCAAATAATCAGATATGGAGTAACTGACCATGCCATCCCACCGTCTCACCACGATACTGGCCACGGCGCTGGCGCCATGCCTGTGGGGCACGACCTACATCGTCTTCACGCAGACCCTGCCGGTTTCGCATCCGTTGCTGGTGGGCGCCCTGCGCGCGTTGCCGGCGGGCGTCCTGCTGATGCTGCTCGGGCCCGCCCTGCCGCCGCGCGACAAGCTCGGGCGGCTCGCACTGGTCGGGCTGGCGAACATCGGCGTGTTCTTTGCGCTGCTGTTCGTGGCGGCGGCGCGCCTGCCCGGCGGTGTGGCGGCGACCGTGATGTCGGTGCAGCCGCTGATCGTCGGGCTGCTGGTGTGGCCCGTGCTGGGGCGGCGCCCGCGTCCGGCGCAACTGGCGGCGGCGCTGGCCGGGTCGTTGGGGGTGGGGTTGCTGATCCTCGGGCCGGCGGCGCGGCTGGATGCGATCGGTGTGGCAGCGGCCCTGGGCGCGGCGGTATCGATGGCGACCGGCACCGTGCTGATCGAACGCTGGGGCCGCGTCGGCACGCCGCTGGCATTGGCCGCATGGCAGCTGGCGCTGGGCGGGCTGGTGCTGTTGCCGGTGGCGCTGGCGGTGGAAGGGCTGCCGCCCGTGCCCACGCTGCGCAATGCCGCCGGCTTTGTCTATCTGGTCATCATCGGCACCGCGCTGGGCTACTGGCTGTGGGTGCGTGGCATCGGCAGGCTCGGGGCCGACGTGACCTTCCTGTCGCTGCTGAGCCCGCTGACGGCCACCGTGCTCGGCGCGGTGCTGCTGGGCGAATGGTTCAGTCCCGTGCAGACGGCGGGCGCGCTGCTGATCCTGGCGGCGACGGTGTCGGGGATGGCGTGGTCGCGGCGCGCGCGCATGGCGGGCACGCCGGAAAAAAGCCCCGCGAGGCCGGCGCAGCCTGCGGGGCCTCGCGTCGGGGAATCCCGGTGATTACTGGACCGACGTCGCCATCTGCGAGAACGTCTTGATGAAATCGGACGGCGCGCCCGACGGGTACGAATACGCGAAGTCACACTTGACGATGCGCCCGCCGTCCACGTCCCACCCGCAGCGGTAGTCCTGCTGATAGGCAGCCGAACAGGTGGAGCCGCCCGGCAGTTGCCAGTCGTTGGCGTTGGTGATGGCCAGCGCGCAGGCGACGGCCGCCATGGTCAAACCTTTGCCCCTATATTCATCTTCTTATCCTCGCTGTTTGCAGCGGTGTCGATGCAGCAAAGCGGCGCCGCGGAGCCTGCAGGAAGGTCGGGGGATTTTGCCGATGGCGATGGAATATGAAGTGTTGATGACCTATTGCCGCACCATCGGCCGCATCGGTGCCTCGTCCCCATTATCGACAGGGGCCGCGCCAAGATATTGCATGTTCGACCGGTATTCCGGCAGTTTGGCCATCGGCATCCGCAATGCGTCGGCGTACAGCGGCAGCGTTTCCGGCAGGTGGCGCGACAGCACGGCCATCCGCGTGCGTCCTGACGGGTGGGTGGACAGGAACCGCTTCTGCTCTATGCCCCCGATCGAGCCCATTTTCTGCCACAGCGTGAGCGCGGCGCGCGGATCGAATCCGGCGCGCGCGGCGATATCCATGCCGATCAGGTCGGCCTCGGTTTCTTCAGCGCGGGAAAATGCCAGCAGGTGCATTTTGGCGCCCTCGCCGAAACCGGCGTCGCCTCGGTTGCCGAAACCGAACAGCTGCGAGATGACGTTGGCGCCCAGGTTGGTGATCTCGCGCTGGCCGGCGCAGGCGCGGCGTGTTCGCGCAGCGCGTGGGCGATCTCGTGGCCGAGCGCCATGGCGAGCTCGTCGTCGGTCAGCCTGAACTGCTCCAGCAGGCCCGAGAACACGGCGATCTTGCCGCCGGGCATGCAGAACGCGTTGACCTGCGCGGCGCCGATCAGGTTGACCTCCCATGGCCAGTGCGCGGCGTTCGGGTTCCAGCGCGGCGCCTGCGGAACCAGGCGCTGCACGATGGCGCGGATGCGGGCGAGGTCCGGCACGTTGTCCGGCGCGAGGGCGCCCTCGCGGGCGGCGTTGTCGACGACCTGGCGGTATTCAGCCTGCGCGCGGCGCTCGATTTCCTCGGCGGGGATCACCAGGCGGATGTTGGGCGAGGTGGTGGTCGGCGCCTCCAGCTTGACACCGTCGGCGGGCATGGGCAGCGGGCCGTCCATGGCGCCGGCCCAAGCGGTCAGGCCGAGTCCGAGCAGGAGGGGCAGGGAGCGCGCTACACGGGGCATATAGAAGGGGGGCGGTCGACTGGGTAATAATATCGAGCAACGCGTCCCGCCGCGCTTCGCGGCAACCCCTATCGCCCGCTTGTCCTCCGGACCGCCGCATGACCTTCCACGACTACCTCGACGTGTTCCGCAACCGCCGCATCGGTGCGATGCTGCTGCTGGGTTTCGCCTCCGGCCTGCCGCTGGCGCTGACCTCCGGCACGCTGCAGGCGTGGATGACGGTGGAGGGACTGGATATCCGCACCATCGGGCTGTTCTCGCTGGTGGGGCAGGCGTACATCTTCAAGTTCTTGTGGGCGCCGCTGATGGACCGCTTCACGCCGCCGCTGATGGGCCGGCGGCGCGGCTGGCTGGTGCTGACGCAGGCCGGGCTGGCGGTGTCGATCGCGGCCATGGCGTTCTGTCCGCCGCACGCCGCGCTGTGGGCGCTGGCGGGCCTGGCGGTGCTGGTGGCCTTCCTGTCGGCCTCGCAGGACATCGTCTTCGATGCCTACAGCACCGACGTGCTGCACGCCGGCGAGCGCGGCGTGGGCGCGGCGGTCAAGGTGCTCGGCTACCGGCTGGCGATGCTGGTGTCCGGCGGCCTGGCGCTGTGGCTGGCCGATCGCGTGATGGGCTGGAGCAGCATGTACCTGCTGATGGCCGGGCTGATGGCGCTGTTCGTCCTGGCGACGCTGTGGTCGCCCGAGCCGGAGGTGGCGGCGCGACCGCCCCGCAGCTTGCAGGAGGCGGTGGTCGGGCCGCTGCAGGATTTCTTTGCGCGCCGCGGCGCCTGGGCGCTGCTGGCGCTGATCGTGCTCTACAAGCTGGGCGATGCGTTCGCTGGCAGCCTGTCGACCACGTTCCTGATCCGTGGTGTCGGCTTCTCGGCGGGCGAGGTGGGCATCGTCAACAAGACGCTGGGCCTGGTCGCCACCATCGTCGGCGCGCTGTACGGCGGCACGCTGATGGTGCGGCTGGGGCTGGTGCGCGCGCTGCTGCTGTTCGGCATGCTGCAGGCTGTGTCCAACCTGGGCTACTGGGTGCTGGCCGTCACGCCGCAGCACCTGTGGAGCATGGCGCTGGCCATCGGCATCGAGAACATCTGCGGCGGCATGGGCACGGCCGCGTTCGTGGCGCTGCTGATGGCGCTGTGCAACCGCTCGTTCTCGGCGACGCAGTATGCGCTGCTGTCGGCGCTGGCCTCGATCGGCCGCGTCTATGTGGGGCCGACTTCCGGCTATCTGGTGGAGGCCTACGGCTGGCCGGCGTTCTACCTGATGACGGTGGTGTTCGCCTTCCCCGGGCTGGTGCTGCTGTGGTGCATGCGCGGCACCATCGGCCGCTACGAGGCCGAGCAGACCGAACGTGCCCTGGCCGCGAAGGCGGCGTCAGCCTAGTCGGTCCGAGCGGTCCGCATCGGCAAAGCCGGCCAGCGGCAGTGCCGCGTCGATGCCCCGGCCGAGCGCGATGGCTTTGAACAGCTCGCCCATCTCCGCTTCCGACAACAGCTTCTGCACCGCGTTGGCGGCCGGCAGGAAGCGGACCGGATCGGCCGGGTCGAGCGTCATCAGCAACTGCCCCACGCCCGCCCCCAGCAGGAAGCGCGCCTGGCTCGCATAGCCGAGCACCTCCAGCCCCGCCTCGCGCGCAGCCTGCGCGATGCCGGAAAAATCGACGTGCGCGGTGATGTCCTGCAGCCCCGGCAGCCAGAATGGATCGTCGTGCGCATGCTGGCGGTAGTGGCACATCAGCGTGCCGTTGGCGCGGTGCGCGTGGTAGTACTCGGCGGCCGGAAAACCGTAGTCGATCAGCAGCAGCAGGCCGCGCTCGAGCGCCGCGCCGGCGCTGCGGATGAAGCCCTCGGCGGCTTCGTGCGACTCGGTGATGACGTCATCGCGGCCGGGCAGGGCGGCCAGCTTGGGCGGGACCTCGGCCGGATCGGCCGCGCGCTCGGACCACCGCAGGCCCTGGTTCGCATCGAAGGCCACGCCGCGCCGGTGCCAGACGCCGCCACGCCGCGCCCACAGTGACACGGGCATCGCATCCAGTACCTCGTTGCCGACCATCACGCCGGTGAAGCGCGCGGGCAGCGTGTCGTGCCACCGGGTCAGGCCGGCCAGCTCCGGGCCGAGCGCGGCCAGGGTCTGCTGCTGGCGCTGGCGCAGTTCGCCCGAGAGCTCGATGATGCCGTAGCTGTCCGGCCGCATGCCGAGCGTCTCGAGCTCGGTCAGGATGTCGGCCGCGAGCTTGCCGGTGCCTGCGCCGAATTCCACCACGTGGCGCTGGCCGGGCGGCAGCGTCCGCAGAACCTGCGCGATCTGGTGTGCGACGGTGCGGCCGAAGAAGGGGGTCAGCTCGGGCGCGGTGATGAAGTCTCCGCCGTCTTCCACGCGGCGGCCGAACTTGGCAGCGCCCCCGCTGTAGTAGCCCAGGCCCGGCGCGTACAGCGCCAGTTCCATGTAGCGTTCGAACGGCATCCAGCCGCCGGCGGCCTCGACAGCGCGGACGATGGTGGAGAAGAGGCGGTCGGACTGCGCCTGCGCGACCTCGTTGGGAAGCGGTAAACTGACGGTTTTGCTCATCGCCGGATTGTAAACAATGGCGCAGACGCCGACCGAACCGACCGTACAACCGCGCATTGCCCTCGTGACCGGCGCCGCCCGCCGCGTGGGCCGCGTGATCGCCCTGGCGCTGGCCCGACAGGGCTGGGATATCGCCGTGCATTGCAATCGCTCCCGCGCCGAGGCGGACACGGTGGCCGCCGAGATCGCCGCCATGGGCCGGCGCGCCGCTGTGCTGCAGGCGGATCTGTCGGACGAGGCCGCCGCCGGCCGGCTCATCGCCGACTGCATCGCTGCGCTGGGTACGCCCACGTGCCTGGTCAACAATGCCTCGCTGTTCCAGTACGACGTGGCGACCAGCTTCAGCTATGCCTCGCTCGACACGCACATGCGCACCAACGTGGCGGCGCCGCTGCTGCTGTCGCGCGAGCTGCATCGGGCGCTGACGGCCGAAGACGGCAGTGCGCGCGATGTGCGCGGCGTCGTCATCAACCTGCTCGACCAGAAGCTGAACAACCTGAACCCGGACTTCCTGTCGTACACGCTGTCCAAGGCGGCGCTGGCTACCGCCACCACGCAGCTGGCGCAGGCGCTCGCGCCGGCGCTGCGCGTGGTGGGCGTGGCGCCCGGCATCACGCTGGTGTCCGGCGACCAGTCGGCCAGCGAGTTTGCGCGCGCGCACCAGATGACGCCGCTGGGCCAGTCGTCCTCGCCCGAGGACATCGCCGAGGCCGTGTGCTACCTGGCCACCGCCCGCGCCGTCACCGGCACCACGCTGTTCGTCGACGGTGGCCAGCACCTGATGCCGCTCGCCCGCGACGTGATGTTCCTGACCGAATAATTCGAACCTTCCTCTTCTCACATGCTTTCCCTGCTTTCCCACCCGCGCCTGTCGCACTGCCGCCGCCTGTTCCTGCGCAACTACGAGGTGCAGATCAACATCGGCGTGCACGAATTCGAGAAGAAGGGCGAGCAGCGCGTCCTGATCAACATCGAGCTGTACGTGCCGCTCGAGCATTCCACGCCGAAGGACGACAAGCTGCACGAGGTGGTCGACTACGACTTCATGCGCGAGACCGTGGCGCGCCGCATGGCGCAAGGCCACGTGCATCTGCAGGAAACGCTGTGCGATGACGTGGTGACGGCCATGCTCAAGCACCCGCACGTGCTGGCCGCGTGGGTGTCGATAGAGAAGCCGGATGTCTATCCGGACTGCGAGTCGGTGGGCGTGGAAGTGTTCCGCATCAAGGACTGATCGCCGGCGCGGTCAGGCCGCGCTCGCATATTCGCGGCGCTGGGCGTGCAACGCGCCCGCGACAGCGCCCAGCATGTCCATCGCCAGCCGTGCAGTGATCCCGCCCTTGTCGTGGCGCGGGTTGTATTCCACCAGCTCGAACGCCGCAAAGCGCGCATCGCGGGCGCAGGCGGCCAGCGCCTGCGTCATGTCCTGCCCCGTGAGGCCGCCGGGCTCCGGCGAGCCGACACCGGGCGCCACCGCTGGATCGAAAGCATCCAGATCGACCGTCACCCCGAAGGCCGCCGTGTCGCCCGTGGCGATGCGGATGGCATCGGCCATCACCGCGCGCAGGCCGCTGCGGGCGACCTCTGCGGCCTCGATCACACGCACGCCCAGCCGGTCGATCAGCGCGCGTTCGGCCGGCTCGTAGCTGCGCGCACCTATCACCACCACGTGCTGCGGCAGCAGCTTGGGACTCGCGTCGCGCACCTGCGTCAGCGCACGCGCGCCGTGGCCGAGCAGCGCGGCCAGCGGCATGCCATGGATGGCGCCGGAATCGCTGGTCTGCGGGGTATGGCTGTCCAGGTGCGCGTCGATCCAGATCAGTCCGAACGGCCCGGCCGGCCGCAGCGCCGAGGCCACGCCCGACCACGTGCCGATCGCGCACGAGTGGTCGCCGCCGATGACCACCGGCACGTGCCCTTCGTGCACGCTGTGCGCCGTCGCGTCGGCCAGCGCGCGCGAAAACCCGGCCACGCCGGGCAGCGCCGCCAGCCGGGCCGAGCGGCTGTGGCCAGCCGATGTCGCCAGTTCGATGCCGTGCACCAGGCCGCCGTGCGTGTCGGGTGTCTGCAGCCGCTGCAGCGCGCCGGCCTGCAGCAGCGCGCGCGGGCCGTCCCGGCAGCCGTCGTCCTGCGCCCCGCAGCCGATGGCGGCGCCGATCAGGTCGATGATGGTCATGTCGACTCCCCGTGAATCCGAATGCTTTTCCATGTGCCGGCTCAGGCCGCCTTGCGGCGCGGCCAGTCGGCCAGCGTCCGGCGGATGACGTCCCGTGCCAGTTCCAGCTCCTGCTGCGCGATCACCAGCGGCGACGTCAGGCGGACCACGTTGCCGTAGGTGTCCTTGGTCAGCACACCATGCCCGGCCAGCGCGGCCGCGAAGTCGTGCGCGTCGATGTCGGCGTCGAGCTGCAGGCCGATCATCAGGCCGCGCCCGCGCACCTGCCGCACGCCGTGCCCGATCAGCGACTTCAGTTCGGCGATGAAGGCTTCGCCCAGGCGCGCCGCGCGCTGCGGCAGCTGCGCTTCCTGCAGCAAGGCGAGTGCTGCGCGGCCGATGTGCGCGGCAAGCGGGTTGCCGCCGAAGGTGGAGCCGTGGTCGCCCGGCTGGAACACGCCGATCACGTCTTCCCGCCCCGCGATGGCCGACACCGGCACCATGCCGCCGCCGAGCGCCTTGCCCAGCACCACCAGGTCGGCCTGCACACCCTCGTGCCAACTGGCGAGCACGTCGCCCGTGCGGCCGAGCCCGGTCTGCACCTCATCGCAGACAAGCAGGGCGTTGTGCTGCGTCGCCAGTTCGCGCGCGAGTTTCAGATAGCCGGGCGGCGGCACCACGATGCCGCCCTCGCCCTGGATCGGCTCGATCAGGATGGCCCCGGTGTTGGGCCCGATGGCGGCCTTCAGCGCCTCGGCATCGCCGAACGGGATGCGGCGGAAACCCGCTGCGAACGGGCCGAAGCCGTAGCGGTACTGTTCGTGCGACGAGAAGCCGACGATGGTGGTGGTGCGGCCGTGGAAGTTGTTGTCGAAGACGATGATCTCGGCGGCGTCGGGCGGTGTGCCCTTGACCTCGCGTGCCCATTTGCGGGCCGCCTTGATGGCCGTCTCCACGGCTTCGGCACCGGTGTTCATCGGCAGCGCGCGGTCCATGCGCGTGATGCGGCACACGTCGGCCAGGAACGGCCCGAGCTCGGTATTGTGGAAGGCGCGCGAAGTCAGCGTCAGCCGGCCGGCCTGCTCGACCAGCGCGGCGATCAGCTTCGGGTGCGAATGGCCGAAGCTGACGGCGGAGTAGGCGGACATCATGTCGAGGTAGCGCCGGCCCGTCGTGTCGAACAGCCAGACGCCCTCGCCGCGTTCCAGCATCACCGGCAGCGGCGCGTAGTTGCGCGCGCCATAGCGTGCCTCCAGGACATAGCTGGGGTGGGTGGTTGCGGTTGTCATGATGGCCTCCGGCTGGGGTGGGATCGTTCACGCTGCTCGCTTGCGGCGGATTGTGCGATCTGCCAAACTCAAAATCAAATCGAATGTTTTTGGTTTTTCGATCCAAAAATTTGATGGTTTGAGGCACTGCTCCCATTGCCATGTCCCATTCGCCGTTGCGCTACCTGCATAGCTTCCTGACCGTCGCCAACGAGGGCAGCTTCGTGCTCGCGGCGGATCGGCTGGCCGTGTCGCAGCCGGCGCTGTCGTATCAGATGCGCCAGCTGGAGCAATGGCTGGGCGTGCCGCTGTTCGAGCGCGCCGGGCGCAGGCTGGTGCTCACCCGCGCCGGGGCCTCGGTACGGGCGTGGTGCCGCGATGCGTTCGCCGGGCTGGACGAGCTGCGCGCCGCGCTGCACAGCGGCAAGATGGAGCGTGTGTCGCTCAAGCTGGCGAGCGGCTCCAGCTTCGGCCGCTACGTGCTGATGCAGGCGCTGCTGGACCCGGCCCCCGAGTCCGACGCGCCGCTGCTGAATGACGTGCGGCTGGAACTGGCCTTCGGCAGCGATGAAGAGGTCTTCGCCCACGTCGAATCGGGCCGTGCCGACCTGGGCTTCGTCTATACGCCACGCACCTCCCGGCTGTTCGAGCACCACGCTGTCTACACCGAGGAATTCGTGCTGGCCTGCGGCGCCCAGGCATTGCGCGAGCGCGGTGCCCCGCGCACGCTGGCCGACTGCGCGGCGCTGCCTTTCGTCACCTACGACGAATCCGATGCGGTGTACGGCCTGTGGTTCCGGGCGCTGTTCCGGCGCATGCCGGAGACCACCGTCAGCGCACACCACGTCTCGGAGCTGGAGGAGGTCGCCACGCTGGTGGAGGCCGGCATGGGCTGGTCGGTGCTGCCGCTGCATGCCATCCGCGACGCGGTGGCGAGCGCCCGGCTGCAGGTGGTGCGGCCGGTGTCGGCGCGGCGCTGCCTCAACGCCGTGTTCGCGGTGCGGCGCACCTCGAGCTTTCCCAGCGAGGCGCAGGATCGCTTGCTGGTGCGGCTGGCGCAGCTCGAGGCGGCCGCAGCGAAAGCCTAGCCGCCGACATCGAACCGGATCCCCTGCGCCAGCGGCAGCGCAGTGCCGTAATTGACGGTATTGGTAGCGCGGCGCATGTAGGCTTTCCACGCATCCGAGCCGGCTTCGCGGCCGCCGCCGGTGTCCTTCTCGCCGCCGAACGCGCCGCCGATCTCCGCGCCGCTCGGGCCGATGTTGACGTTGGCGATGCCGCAATCGCTGCCGGTGGCCGAGACGAAGCGTTCCGCCTCGCGCATGTCCAGCGTGAAGAGGCTCGATGACAGTCCGTGCGGCACGGCGTTGTTCAGGGCGATCGCTTCGTCCAGCGAGTCGAACGGCACCACGTAGAGGATGGGCGCGAAGGTTTCCTCGCAGACCACGCCGCCCTGCGCGGGCATCTCCACCAGGGCGGGGCGGACGTAATAGGCGTCGTCGCCGGCGCCGACTGCGATGCGCTCGCCGCCGTGCACGGTGCCGCCTTCGGTGCGGGCGCGGGCCAGCGCGGCCTGCATCCGCGCGCAGGCATGGCTGTCGATCAGCGGGCCGACCAGGGTGCCGTCTTCGCGTGGATCGCCCACCCGCACGCGTTCATACAGCGTGGTCAGCCGCGGCACCAGCGCGTCGTAGACCGGCCGCTGCACAAACAGGCGACGCAGCGATGTGCAGCGCTGCCCGGCCGTGCCCATCGCTGCGAAGGCGATGGCGCGTTCGGCCAGCGCCAGGTCCGCGCTGGCGCAGACGATGGCGGCGTTGTTGCCGCCCAGTTCGAGGATGGTGCGCGCAAAGCGGGGCGCCGCGGCCCGGGCGACCGCGCGGCCCATCCCCGTGCTGCCGGTGGCCGACACCAGCGGAATGCCCGGGTGGCGCGCCAGCGCCTCGCCCAGGTCGCGCTCGCCGATGGCCACCTGCGCCAGGTGCGGCGGCGCCTCGCCGAAGCGCTGGCAGGCGCGCAGGAACAGGCGCTCGACCGCCAGCGCCGTCAGCGGTGTTTTCTCCGAGGGCTTCCAGATGACCGGGTCGCCGCAGACCAGTGCCAGTGCCGCGTTCCACGCCCACACGGCCACCGGGAAGTTGAACGCGGTGATGACCAGGCACGGGCCCAGCGGATGCCACGTTTCCATCATGCGATGCGAGGGCCGCTCGCTGGCGATGGTGAGCCCATACAGCTGCCGCGACAGGCCGACGGCGAAGTCGCAGATGTCGATCATCTCCTGCACTTCGCCCAGGCCCTCCTGCGTGATCTTGCCGGCTTCCAGCGTGACCAGCGCACCGAGGTCCGCCTTGTGGGCGCGCAGTTCCTCACCCAGCAGCCGGACCAGTTCGCCACGGCGCGGCGCGGGCACGGTGCGCCAGTGCTGGAACGCGGTATGTGCCTGCGCAACGATGCGGTCGGCGTCGGCGGCCGTTTCGACCGGCAGGCGGGCGAGTACGGCACCGTCGATGGGCGAGCGTGCCGCGAGCGGCCCGTCGCCGCCGGTCAGGGTGTCGAGATGCAGGCGCTGCAGCAGGGTTTCTGGCGAGAGGGACATGGGTTCGAGGGGGCGAGAAAGGCCACAAAAAGGCCGCAAAAAGGTCACGTCCAGCATGCGCCGGGGGCTGTCGATCCGCAAGCCGGCCCATCTCCGGTTGAAATTAATTAATTCGGAAATTAATATTCAGCGCATGGCTATCCGAAGACCTTCCCCACGCGGCGCGGGCCGCCCGCGCGGTCCGGTGCGCGAGGATCTGCGCGACCGCCTGCTCGACATCGCCGTGCGGCGGTTCGCGCGCGACGGCATCGGGGCGACCACGCTGGCGGCCATCGCCCGCGAGGCGGGGGTGACGGCGCCGATGGTGCACTACCACTTCGCCACGCGCGACCAGTTGCTGGATGCCGTGGTGGACATGCGCCTGAAGCCGCTGATCGACCAGGTCATGGAACCGGCGCTGACGGCGATCGCCGACGACGGCCGCGTGCCCGATCTGGCGCGCACCGTGGCCGGGCTGGCGCAGCGCATGGTGGCGGTGGCTTCGGCCACGCCGTGGTTCCCGACGCTGTGGATCCGCGAGATCGCCAGCGAGGGCGGGCAACTGCGCGAACGCGTGTTCGCGCGCATCGCGCTGGAGCGGGCGACGGTGCTGGTCGAGCGCATTGCCCGCGCGCAGACGGCCGGCGCGGTCAATGCGGCGCTGCAGCCGCCGCTGGTGATGGTCTCGGTGATCGGCCTGGCGATGCTGCCGCTGGCCACGCGCGCACTGTGGAACCGCCTGCCCCACGCGGAGGCGATCGACGCGCAGGCCATCGGCCGGCATGTGGCGGCGCTGCTGCTGCACGGCGTGGGGCCCGCTCCGGCGAGCGAGGACAATGTGGCGGGGAAGGCCGGGCGCAAGATGCGCCAGTAGATCGATCAATCCAACCGGTGGAGACGGTATGCGTCCAGCGAAGGGGATCGGCAAGGCGGGGTGGATGGCGGCGGCAGCGACGGTTGCGGCGCTGGCCGGCTGCAGCAACCAGGACACCTCGACCTACCAGGGCTATGTGGAAGGCGAGTTCGTCTATGTCGCCTCGCCGGTGGGCGGGCGGCTGGAGCGCCTGGGCGTGCAGCGCGGCCAGACGGTGAGCGCCGGCGCGCCGCTGTTCGTGCTGGAATCCACCGATGAAGCGGCCGCGCGCCAGCAGGCCGCCGCGCAGCAGCAGGCCGCCGAGGCGCAACTGGCCGACCTGAACCTCGGCCGGCGTGTTCCCGAGGTCGATGCGGTGCGTGCGCAGTTGGCGCAGGCGGCGGCGGCCGACAAGCTCTCGGCCACGCAGCTGGTGCGCGACGCGGCGCAGTTCCGTGCCGGCGGCATCCCGCAAGCGCAGCTCGATACCAGCCGCTCGATCGCGCAGACCAACGCCCAGCGCGTGCGCGAGCTGACCAACCAGCTGCGCATTGCCCAACTGCCCGCACGCACCGACCAGATCCGCGCCCAGGCGGCACAGGTCGAGGCGTCGCGCGCCGCCGTCGCGCAGGCCCAGTGGCGGCTCGACCAGAAGGCACAGAAGGCCACCCAGGGCGGACTGGTGTTCGATACGCTGTACCGCGAAGGCGAATGGGTCGGGGCCGGCAGCCCCGTGGTGCGCATGCTGCCGCCGGCCAACGTGAAGGTGCGCTTCTTCGTGCCGGAAGGCGTGGTGGGGCGGCTCAAGCCGGGCGAGGCCGTGCGCATCCGTTGCGATGGCTGCGCCGCCGAGGTGAACGCCACCATTAGCTATGTCGCCAACGAGGCCGAGTACACCCCGCCGGTGATCTACAGCAACACCCGGCGCGACAAGCTCGTCTTCATGGTGGAGGCACGGCCGGCCGCGGTGGATGGCCCCAGGCTGCGCCCGGGCCAGCCCGTCGAGGTCATGCTGCCATGAGCGCGCCGGCCGCCCGCCCCGCCGGCAGCGATGGCGCCTACGCTATCGACGTGCACGGCCTGAACAAGGACTTCGGCGACAAGCACGTCGTGCGCGATCTCACCATGCGGGTCGCGCGCGGCGAGATCCTCGGTTTTCTCGGCCCCAACGGTAGCGGCAAGACCACGTCGATCCGCATGATGTGCGGGCTGCTCACGCCCGACAGCGGCAGCGGCAGCGGCACCTGCCTCGGCTACGACATCCTGCGCCAGTCGGACCAGATCAAGCGCCGCGTCGGCTACATGACGCAGCGCTTCTCTTACTGGGACGATCTCTCCATCCGCGAGAACCTCGATTTCGTCGCGCGCCTGTACGAGATGCCGAACCGCCGCGAGGCCGTGGACCGGGCGCTGGAGAACCTCGGGCTGGCTTCGCGCGCCAGGCAACTGGCGGGTGCGCTGTCGGGTGGCTGGAAGCAGTGGCTGGCACTGGCCGCCTGCATGCTGCATCAGCCCGACCTGCTGCTGCTCGACGAGCCGACCGCCGGCGTGGACGCGAAGGCCCGCCGCGATTTCTGGGAAGAGCTGCACCGGCTGGCCGCGCAGGGCATCTCGGTGCTGGTGTCCACGCACTACATGGACGAGGCCGAGCGTTGCCACAAGCTGGCCTACATCGCCTACGGTGCACTGCTCGCGCAAGGCACCGCCGCCGACGTCATCGCCGGCCAGAAGCTGTCGACCTGGGCGGTGACCGGCGGCAACCTGGTGGAACTCGGCCGCAGGCTGGAGGGGCAGCCCGGCGTCGACCAGACCGTCGCGTTCGGCGCCGTGCTGCACGTGACGGGCGCCGATGCCCTGGCGCTGGAGGCGACCCTGCGCGAACTCGCCCGCCAGGCGCACCTGCGCGTCGAGCCCATCGAGACCGGACTGGAAGACGCCTTCATCCACATGATGCGGGGCGCGTCCGACAACTACGGAGCGCAGTCATGAACGTCAACGGCAAGCGCTTCTCGCTGCACCGCTGGTGGAGCGTTGTCCTGAAGGAGTTCCTGCAGCTGCGGCGCGACCGCGTGACGTTCGCGATGATGATCGGCATTCCGATCATGCAGCTGCTGATGTTCGGCTTCGCCATCAACACCGATCCGAAGCACTTGCCGACTGGCGTGATCGCGGTCGACCAGAGCGAGTTCACGCGCAGTTTCCTCGCCAGCCTGCGCAATACCGATTACTTCCAGCTGGCCGAGACGCTGCCCGACGAGGCGGCAGGCCGCGAGGCGCTGGCCAAGGGGCGGCTGCAGTTCGTCGTCAGCATCCCGCCCGACTTCACCCGTCGGTTGGTGCGCGGCGAGCGCCCGGCGCTGCTGGTCGAAGCCGATGCGACCGACCCTTCATCGACGGGCCTGGCGCTGGCCTCCGTCACACAGCTCGCGCAGAGCGTCGTCAGCAAGGACATGAAGGGCGCGCTGGCGCCCCTGGCGGGCGGCTCGGGTGGCAGTCCGCCGCCCTTCGATGTGCGCGTGCACCCGCTCTACAACCCGGAAGGCATCACGCAGTACAACATCATCCCCGGCCTGATGGGCGTGATCCTGACCATGACCATGGTGATGATGACCGGCCTGGCCATGACGCGCGAACGCGAGCGCGGCACCATGGAAAACCTGCTCGCCACCCCGGTGCGTCCGCTGGAGGTGATGACGGGCAAGATCGTGCCCTACATCTTCATCGGGCTGGTGCAGGTCAGCATCATCCTGCTGGCGGCGCACCTCATCTTCCATGTGCCCTTCGTCGGCAGCGTGTGGATGGTCTACGTGGCCGCGCTGCTGTTCATCGTCGCCAGCCTGACCGTGGGCATCACGCTGTCGTCGCTGGCGCAGAACCAGTTGCAGGCGACGCAGCTGACGTTCTTCTACTTCCTGCCCAGCATCCTGCTGTCGGGCTTCATGTTCCCGTTCGCGGGCATGCCGAAGTGGGCGCAGGTGATTGGCAATGCGCTGCCGATGACGTATTTCCACCGGCTCACGCGCGGCATCCTGCTCAAGGGCAATGGCTGGGCCGAACTGTGGCCGAGCATCTGGCCGCTGCTGGTCTTCACGGCGCTGGTGATGGGTATCGCGCTGCGCTTTTATCGCAAGACGCTGGATTGAGGTGGCCATGCGCACATCGACATCGCTGATCCTGTCCGCCGCGGCCGCCGTCGCACTGGGCGGCTGCGCCGTCGGTCCCGACTTCAGATCGCCGGCACCGCCGGCCGCGCCCGGCTACACCGCGCAGCCGCTGCCGGCGACGACCGCCTCGGCCCCCGTGCCCGGCGGCGAAGCGCAGCATCTGGCCGATGCCAGCGTGCCGGCGGACTGGTGGCATCTGTTCCAGTCACCCGCGCTCGATGCGCTGGTGGACGAAGCGCTGCGCGCCAGCCCCACCGTGGCGCAAGCCGCCGCGCGCCTGCGCCAGGCCTAATACTACAGCCGTAGCTCAAAATGGCGGAGCACATCCCCGCGCCCGGTAGTGACACTGCTGAGCGCGCCACTGATGCGCGCGCCGCCATCGCGACCATGCCAGCA
>CAKKOY010000062.1 GCA_919592095.1 Ralstonia syzygii subsp. syzygii
ACGACAATCTACGCAGCCAGACGGATTGTTTACCGCGCCATCTGCCCAGACCGTTGCGCGTAAACGTCATCATGCCGCGCGCGGGCGACCGGATTTATGCAACAACGCCGGCTTCGTGTTCCAGCAGTTCAACCTGTTCCCGCACCTGACCGTGATGCAGAACTGCACGCTGGCACCGATGCGGCTCAAGCGCATGCTGCCGCAGGAAGCGAAGGATTTCCCCATGCGCCTGCTGGAGCGCGTGGGCCTGCCGCACAAGGCGGACGCCTACCCCGGCGAGCTGTCGGGCGGCCAGCAGCAGCGCGTCGCCATCGCGCGCGCCCTGGCGATAAAGCCGCCCGTGATGCTGTTCGACGAACCGACTTCGGCGCTCGACCCGGAAATGGTCAACGAGGTGCTGCTGGTCATCAAGGACCTCGCCCGCGACGGCATGACCATGATGTGCGTCACGCACGAAATGGGCTTCGCCCACGAGGTGGCCGACTGCGTGCTGTTCATGGACCAGGGCCAGGTCCTGGAGCGGGCCCGGCCGGAAGCGTTCTTCCTGCGCCCGCAGCATCCGCGCGCGCAGCGCTTCCTGGCCGACATCCGCTCGCCATGGGGCGCGCCGGCCTGACGCCCCCGCGCACGCCATCAAAAAACGGGGGACCACGCCCCCCGCCTCCACCCGCACGGCTGCCGGACCAGCCGGCGCCGTATCGCGTCCAAACGTCCAAACGGTCGCGTTACTGGATCGCCTTGTCGTTGGGGTGGGCGTACAGCGCCTTCATGTCCGCCGTCATCGAGTAGTTCAGGTTCTTGGGCGGAATCGGCGACTGGAACCACTTCTTGTACAGCGCGTTGGCCCGGCCGGAGGTCATCAGATCGGCGATCACGTCGTCGGCGACCTTCTTGAAGGCCGGGTCGTCCTTGCGCATCATGCACGCGTAGGTCTCGGTCTGCAGCGGCTTGCCGACCACGATCCAGTCATCCTGGTTCTTGGCCTTGGTGCGCTCGCCGTAGAGCAGCGGCTCGTCCATCACGAAGGCGACGGCGCGGCCCGACTCCAGCGTCAGGAAGGCCTGGCCGTGGTCCTTGGCGAGGATCAGGTTCATCTTGTCGGCATCCTTCGCCTCGCCGTTCATCTTCTGCAGGATGCGGTCTTCGGTGGTGCCGGCGGTGGTGACCACGGTCTTGCCCTTGAGGTCGGGGAAATCCTTGATGCCGCCGTCCTTCTTCACCAGCATCAGCATGCCGTAGATGAAGATGTTGTTGGAGAACGCCACCTGCTTCTGGCGCTCCAGGTTGTTGGTGGTGGAGCCGCACTCGAAGTCGATGGTACCGTTCTGCAGCAGCGGGATGCGGTTCTGCGAGGTGATCGGCGTGAGCTTGACCTGCAGGCTGGGCAGGCCGAGCTTTTTCTTCACGCCGTCGATGATCAGGTTGGAGATCTCCTGCGAGTAGCCGGTGATGTTGCCGCTGCTGGCCTCATATGAGAACGGGATCGACGATTCGCGATAGCCGACGGAGATCACGCCCGATTGCCTGATCTTCGCCAGGGTGTCGTTCGACTGCGCCTGCGCGCCGGTCGATAGCGCCGCCAGGGCGCCGGCCGCGGCCATCGTCAGGCAGCACAGCGTGCGCCGGGTGGTGTGCAAGGTCTTCGTGATTCCCCTCCTGTTCGGGATGTTCGAGTCAGAACAACTTCACCAAGAAACGCTTGAGTCAATCGTCGGGCCCGCGTCTAGCACGCCGGCGCATACGGCGCCGACGGGATCGCGGGCTTGCGCCGTGCGATCAGATCGGCCAGCAGGCCGGCGCTGCCCAGCGCCAGCGTAAAGCCCAGCGCGCCATGGCCGACATTGAGCCACAGGCCGTCCACCGGCGACGGGCCGACCACCGGCACGCCGGTCGGGGTCGCCGGCCGCATGCCCGCCCAGGGCGCGGCGTCGGCGCCGGCATCGCTGGCGCGCATCGCGGCGGGAAACAGCGCCCGGGTTTCGTCATAGAGGGTCTGCACGCGGCGCGTGTCGAGCCGGTCCGACCAGCCCACCAGGTCCGCCATGCCCGCCACGCTCAGCGTGCGGCCGATGCGGGCGTAGACGATCTTGCGCGCCGCATCCGTGACGCTGACGACCGGCGCGCTATCGCTGCCCGCCCCGCGCTCACCCAGCGGCAGGCTGATGCTGTAGCCCTTGAGCGGATACAGGCCCGGGTCGATGCGCAGCGGGCCGAGCAGCCCGGCGCTGGCGACGCCGGCGGCCATGACCACGGCATCGGCGGCGATCTGCTCATGGGCAGTCCGCACGCCGCGCACGCGCCGGCCTTCCACCCACAGCGACTCGACGCCGGTATTGAAGCGCAGCGACACATTGGGCATGGCGCGCAGCCGGTTGAACAGGCCGACGCAGAGCTGGTGGCAGTCCGCCACGTCTTCGTCCGGCGTGTAGATGGCGCCGACGATCGCGCTGCGTGCCCCGGCCAGCGCCGGCTCCCGGGCGACGGTCTCGTCGGCCGACAGCGCATGCTGCTCGCAGCCGAGCGTCGCCTGGTAGCCGACCTGGGCGCGGGCTGACGCAAACGCCGCGGCATCGCGGTGGATCACCAGCTTGCCGTGCCGCGCAAAGCTGAAGGACAGATCGAGCGCGGCTGCGCGCAGCGCCTCCATGCGGGCCCGGCTGTAGAACGACAGCGCCAGCAATTCGCGCGTGGTGCGGTCGGCCCGCTCGCGGTTGCAGGCTGCGATGAAGCGCAGGCCCCAGCGCAGCAGCGCCGGGTCCAGCGACGGCCTCAGCCGCAGCGGAGAATCACGCCGCAACAGCCAGCCCGGCACATGCGACAGCACGCCCGGCCCGGCCAGCGGCGCCACATAGCTATAGCTGAGCTGGCCGCCGTTGGCGTAGCTGGTGCCCTCCCCCGGGCCCGGGTGACGCTCGACCAGCGTGACCTGATGGCCCTCCTGGGCCAGCGCGTACGCTGTACTGATGCCGATGATGCCGGCGCCCACAACCGTGATCTGCATATGCTTGCTGGAACTTAGGGGAATGCGCTGCCGGCCGATTAAGGACAAGGGGCGGTGGTGGGCAAATGCTGAGTTGTTGGGGGGGATGTTGTGGGGCTATAGGTTGAGGGTGGCGTGGGGATTCTTGTTGGCTGAGTCTTGGTGGTTCATCCCGGGTTTCGGCCCCGCCAGGGAACGAAACACAGGATGCACCACCAAGACCCAACAACAACCACCTCAGCTACTGCAGCATGAACGTCTCATACTCCAACCGGTCCAGCTTGCGATCCAGAATGGTCAGGCTGGCCATCACCACCAGCAGCAGCGACACGGCAAACCCATAGCCATACCAGGCCGGCCCCAGTTGCAGCGTGACCCAGGTCAGCACGCCGTTGAGCACCACGAAGGCCGCGGTGAGCGCCAGCACCACGCGGCGGCGATCGAGGTAGAAGAAGATGTTGAGCACGCCCAGGAACACCACCTGGAGGCTGGCGGCGAGCGTATCGACATACAGCAGCGGAAGGTACAGCTCGGAGATATGCAGCGCGCGCAGCAGCGGGGTGCCCAGGGCGAACAGCAACAGCGCGGCCATCGCCTGGACCTTGACGATCTCGTACAGGCCGGCGCGGATCGTCAGCACCATCGTGTTGCGCATGTCTTCGATATGCTCGAGCGATGCGCCGCCGCGCACGGCGTTGTAAAAGGCGTCGTAATACTCGACGAAGTCGGTCTCGATGCGCACGAGGAACACCGCCATGCCGGGGATGATGCCGAGGTACGCCAGGAACACCGGGATGTCATAGATGACCGACGCATTGAGCGGCCCGATCACGTGCTGGCCCGTACCGGGGGCATACCAGAACATGAACTTGTCGAGCCAGATGCCCAGGTTGTAGAACAGCCCGATCAGCATCAGCGATGGATACGCGTGGCGCGGCTGGAACACCTCGAACGATACGAAGCGCCGTCCGGTGAAATTGCGGTAGATCAGCGCCACCGTGCCGATCAGCAGGCACAACTGCCCCAACACGAACCCCAGCAGCAGCCCCTCCAGCCCCAGCCGGTTGAACAGCAGCGACAGCAGCACGGTCATCGTGTAACCGATCAGGAAGGTCCAGACGATGGCCTTGTACTGCTTCATGCCCGACAGGAAGATCACCGCGATCCAGATGTTGCACATGACCGCGAAGCCGGCCAGCATCAGCACCCGGTAGATGGCGGACTGCTGCGGGAATACGAACAGCACGATGACGGAGCCCAGCAAGGCCGCCCCCAGCGTGATGACGAACGACACCGCGTGATAGTTGGGCAGCACCAGGTCGGCGTGTTTCTCGAACAGGCGGTCGGAGGTGAACCGCGTGAGCGCGAGCTGCAGCGGCCCGGTCACGATCAGGCTCAGCGCGATCAGGTAGGTGACGGAGACCTGGAACTGCGTGATCAGCACGCCGGGAATCACGAACGGCAGGCTCAGGATACCGATCAGCAGGATCCCCACGATCGACAGGATCCACGGCCCGGAGCTGATGATGCCGGCGTAGGTGTAGGCGCGCAGCAGCCCGAGCAGGCTGTCGCGCCTGAGCATCTTGCGCAGCTCGAAACCGATGCCGGCCATCAGCGCGCTCCCTGATGATGCGGGCACGCCGCGGCGGCGGCCTTGGCGCCGTGCTCCGCGGGCATGTCCGGCTGCGCGCGCAGGCGCTCGTACAGCTCGCGGTAGCTGCCGACCATCATCTCCTGCGTGTAGTAGCGTTCGACGCGAGCGATGCCGGCGGCCTGCGCGGCGTACCAGCGGGATTTGTCGCGCAGCAGGTTGAGCACCTCGGCGGCCAGCGCGGCCGGATCGGCGATGCGCACCACGGCACCCGCCGCGCCCAGCGCCGCGTCCTCGCCGTCCAGGCCAAACAGCAACTGGCGGCACGAACCGACATCGGTGGTGACCGACGGCACGCCGGCGGCAAACCCTTCCAGCACCACCAGCGGCAGCGCCTCGCTGATCGAGCTCAGCACCAGCACCCCGACCTTGGGCAGCACATCATCGATCTTCTGGAAGCCGAGGAACTTGATCCGATCGCCCAGCCCCAGGCTCTCGGCCAGGCTGTGGCATTCCTGCGCGTAGTCCGGGTCTTCGTCCTCCGGGCCGGCGATCCAGCCTTCGGCGTCGGGCATCTCGCGCGTGATGGTCAGCATGGCGCGGATGAACGTCTTCACGTCCTTGATCGGCACCACCCGGCCGATCAGGCACATCACGCGCGGCACCTCGGGCGTGCGCCTGTCGCGCAGCGCGGCCAGGCGCGGCAGGTTGATGCCGTTGGGGATGTTGCGGGTCTTCTCTGCCGGCGCGCCGTCGAGCACCTGCCGCAGGCGGTTGCCCTCGTACAGCGAGATGATGTCTTCGGCGGCGTCGTAGCAGACCCGGCCGATGGTCTCGAAGAAACGCACCCACAGATCGCGGAAATAGCTGATCTGCGAAATGTCCTTCTCGAAGATGCCGCGGTTGTCGCGGATCCACTGGCTCTGGAACAGATCGATCTTGCGTTCCTTGGTGTAGATGCCGTGCTCAGAGACCAGCAGCGGCCGCCCCCAGCGGTAGCGCAGCAGCGCCCCCAGGAACCCCGCGTAGCCGGTGGAGATGGTATGGAACACCTTCACCGGGATCAGGTTCTCGGCAATGCGCACCAGCATCCACAGCGGCTTGTGCATGATGCGCACGGTCCAGAAATAGTCGGTGAACGACGGGTCGGTGCAGTAGCGCCGGTAGGCGTCCGTCATCATCTCCCAGGCGCGGTGGCTGTAGAGGAACTGCTCCTCGGCCAGCGGGCCGTCCTCGCGCAGGTCGGCGATCGAGGCGCGGATCAGCCCGGCGGTCTCGCCGTGGCTGGCCGGGTTGCGCAGCGCGTCATGCAACCTGCGCGAGCGCTCGAAGGCCTGGGCATCGCCGCCGCTGGCCTGCACCAGCGGCGGCGCGGGAAAGTCGTACAGGTAGTGGCACTCCACGTGCACCACGTTGTCGGGCAGGGCGTAGACGGGCTTGCCGTAGTCTTCCCGGCGGCTGCCGATGAAAACGAGGGCGAAGCGGATGTCCGGAAAGGCCCGGATCATCTGGTTGACCCAGCTCGACACCCCGCCGCTCACGTAGGGAAAGGTCCCTTCGAGCAGAAGCGCGACATCGGCGGACTCGGCGCGTGGAAATTCGTCGGTCATGATGTCCAGTAGCGCAACAGCGGGCGCAGCAGCGGCAGCGGCGAACGACCGGAAAACTGCGCCAGCGCGGCCCGCGCGCCGGCATAGTCGCGGCGCAGGTAGCAGGCCTCGGCCAGCGACGGCAGCAGGCGGTCGCGCGGGAAGCCCAGCGCCTCGGCCCGGCGCAGGTGCGACTCGGCCGCGTCGGGCTCGCGGCGCGACAGCGACAGCCGGCCGCGCATGTACCACAGCGCGGCGTTGTCGGGCTGGATGTCCAGCGCGGCGCTGGCGTAGCGCTCGACCTGCTCGACGGTATAGCGGTAGACGTCACCCTGCACGAGGTTCTGGTAGATCAGCTCTCAGTACAAGTCGGCCAGGCGCTTGTTGATCTCGTAGCGCGCCTCCGGCGTGACCGCCTCCTCCAGCCGCGGCAGTTCGGCCAGGATCTTCTGCGTCAGCACCTTCTCGGCGCTGTCGAGCATACCGTAGGCCAGCAGACGGATATCGTCCACGGGATCGGCCAGCAGGTCGCGCAGCACCGGACTGGCGGTGCGGGTCGGCATGGTCTGCATGGCGACCAGCGCCGTCATGCGGCTCTGCACCGACGCACGCGTGTTGCCGAGCTGCGCCCGCAGCCGGGCGCCGCCGCCGTGTGTCACGCGCGAGATCAGATGGGCCACGAAAACCGGCAGGCCGACCTCGGCCATGGCGCTTTTCTGCTTCGGCTCGGGAAACATCTTGCCGAGCAGCGCGCTGCCGAGCACCAGCAAGCAGCCCGCCACCGGGATGACGAAGCACAGCGTCGCCAGGTAGCCGTAGCTCCAGACGAAGGGCACGCGGTAGCGGCGCGGCAGCAGGCGCCAGGCGGCCAGGCCGATCAGCATCGCGGCCGCGCCCTGCGTCATCATGCAGGACAGCAGCAGCGGAAAGCTGTTGCCCGCATGCAGCGCCATCGCTACCGCTGCGATCTGTGCCGCAATGCCGCTGAGCGTGAGCTTGAACATGCCTGCCTCAGCCGTCCAGGTGGCAGCGCGCGAGGAAGCGCGACAGCGCCTCGCCCGGGTGCTCGCCGGTCACGTGGAGCGTCTGCACGCTGATGTGCGCCGCTTCGAAATCGACACCGAACTGCGCACGCAGGCTGTCTTCGATGCGCACCAGGTAGGCCGACACGGCGCCCGCCCCCGACAGCGGCATCAGCGTCACGATGGCACGGCGCGCGCTGCCACGCACCTGCCAGACCACGTCGAGCGCGCGCCGGCTGCGCACGACCTGCTCGAACAGGGCATCGCTGGCTTCGTCGTGGCCGAAGATCAGCGCCACCACGGAAGAGTCGATGTCGGTGTCGCGGTGCAGGCGCGCCAGGCGGCCGAGATCCAGCGCGAACTCGTACGGCGCATCCGGCACCAGGTCGAGAATCTCCGAACTGACGGTCAGGTGGCGCACGCCGTCGGCGTAGTAGCCGAGCAGCACGAGCAGGAACTGCAGGTTCTCGTACGACAGCGACAGGAATGGCATCTGCTGCACCACCACGATGCCGATCAGCTCGTCGGCGCCCGACAGGATCGGCGCGCAGGCCACGTAACGCGAGCCGTCCTCATGACGCAGCTCGGGCGCCTGCGGATGGCCGAGGGTATGGGTGTCGATGCAGTGCCGGATCAGCGGATCGTCGGCGACGATCTCGAACGGCGTGCCGACGCGCGCCACCGGCGCCGGATCGACCCGGTTGCCGATCACGCGCACCATGGCCGCGACTTCCAGTTGGCAGGCCTGCGCGGCCCACTGCAGGAACTGCGTCGCGCCGGGCAGCTGGGCCACGTCGGGCGCATCGTCGCCGCTGGCGTGCTCGCGCGCGGCCAGCGCCAGGTTGCGCAGCTGCGTGAGCGTGTCGCGCAGCGTGGTCGGCTTGGCCAGCAGATCGTTCTCCAGCCGCTCGTGCGACAGGCGCAGCAGGAAGTGGTTCTTGGTGAGCGCCGCCAGCCGGTCGTTCAGGTAGCCGTTGACGATGCGGGTCCGCGACAGCCGCGCACCCCAGATATCGCCATATTGGCCGCCCACCAGCATCATCATCAGGCCACCCAGGAAATACATGCGGGGGAACGCACCCTGGCCGTAGAACACCCACCAGGCGCCGACCATCACCAGCGCCGCGACGGCGCCCAGCAGGGTGCCATAGCGCAGCGCCAGGATCAGCGGCACCAGCCAGACCCATGGGAAGCCGTGGCCGAGCAGCAGCGGGTTGTCCGGCTCGAACAGCCAGACGATGCCGATGGAGACGATGGTGGCGCCGAGCGTTTCCACCATGGGGGTCCGCCGGGTGAGCGTCGGCGCGATCAGCCGCCCGTACCAGGTCGACGCGCTGATGCCCTGCGCATTGCGCCGTCGATCCTGCTGCCGCGCATCGGACGCGGCAGCCGCGGGCTTGGCCTTGGATGAAGGATCGGCTTGCACCGCGTCTGCCTCCATCAGCTCCGGCCCAGCGGCGACAGCAACTCGCGCAGCAGCTTCTGCGCCACGGCCGACATTGCGTCGCGGCTCCAGCCGGTGCGGCTGCCGGTGGCGCTCCAGATCACGTTGCCGCTGGGCACGTCGATCACCTGCAGGGTGATGCCCACGGCGGGCTCGCCATCCACGCCCACCTTGTACCGCCATTCGGACACCGCGCCGGTCAGGGCGTAGCGGGCCTTCTCGCCGCGTGCCCACTCGAGCGCGCGTGCCGTGGCCTCGCGCTCGGCCGGATCGAACAGCGAGTCGCTGTTCAGGCTGGCCGGATATTGCTTCAGGTTGGTGAAGCCGCGCGCCTTCAGCAGGCTCATCGCGATGCTCTCGGCGCGCAGGCCGGCCTGCGGCGTCTCGGTGTAGTTGGCGATCGGCAGCACGACCCACGCATCGGAGGCCTTGCCCGCGGGCGCGCGCCCGCTGTCGACCACCGCGCAGGCCGACAGCGCAAGCGCCAGCCCGAAGCCGGCCGCGACCGCCAGCCAGCGGCGGCGGCCGGCCCGGATCGTGTCGAGAAAGGATGTCATGGTTCTCTCCATTGCGTTCTTCATATCGTTCTTGTCCCTGTCCAGCTCAATACAGCCACCGGTAGCGCAAGCCGATCTCCGTCATCGGCGACGTGCCGGCGCGCGTGATCGAGGCATGCCCGATATACAGCGCCAGATGGTCGTTGCCCAGGACGCTGCCGGCCGCGCCCAGCTGGACCTGGACACCCCAGCCCTCGCGGTTGTCGTGCAGCATGCCCGCATCCAGGAACGGCCGCCAGGCGCGAGCATAGCGGTCCAGGTAATCGGTGCCGACCGAACAGCAGCCCATACTGCGCGAACGAACGCGGCACGAACTGCTCGGCCGCCATCGGCACCCCGGCCGGCAGCAGCCGGCCGAGCAGCGCACCCGGCGCACCCGATGCGCTGTACCGCGCGTACGTGCCGGTCAGGCGGATCGTATAGTCGGGATACTCCACCCGGAAGCGGTGGCCGATCTCGCTGTCGAACACGGTGCCGCTGCCGAGGAAGGAACGGTCCTGACCGTAGAAACGGTCGCCCTCCACCCGGGCGCGGACGTATTGTCGCTGCGTGAGCCGCCAGTTGCCGCCGATCGTCACCACATCCTTGACGCCGCCCACGCGCAACTGCGGCGTCTCGCTGGCCGGCTGGTTGCGGCCCACCGACAGCTCCGTGACCACCGGCCCGGTCTGCCCCAGCAGGCCGTCCAGCCGGAACGTCGTGAAGGATGCCAGCCCCTGGCGCCGGCCGACAGTGCCCTTCCACTGCGCATCCTGCGTCCGGTACTGCGAAATCCAGTCGACACTGCGGTCCTGCGCCGGCACGCCGGTCAGTTGCAGGTCGTCGATGGAGCGCTGGTTGCGCTGGGTGGCGCGCAACAGCATGCTGTAGTGGTCCGTCAACCGGGTGCCGGCGGCCGCGCTGCTCTCGAAATACGTCAGCGGCGCCTGCTTGTACCAGGTTTCGCGCGGCTCCAGCGCCTGCGCATTGGCCAGCAGCGTCTCTTCCGCGCGCTGGTGCAGTTGCGGTTCGTCCGGCGCGGTGGTCAGGCTGTCGAAGGCCAGCCGCTGCGCCTCGCCCAGGCGGTACGTCATCGCGTTGGCGTCGATGCGGGCCGCCAGCGGGAGGCGGTCCGGCGCCTCGTCCAGCAGGCGGTTGAGGGTCTGCAGGTCGCGTTCGGCCAGGGCGATCGAGATCTCGGCGTAAGCCGGCCGCACCGCGCCGCGGGTGTACTGCTGGAGCAGCCAGGCGCGCGCCAGATCGTTCGCCTCCTGCGACAGGGCCCAACCCAGCGCGGCCTCCTTGGCGATGGCGGAAACCAGCTGGTCGCTTGCCCGCGTCGCCTTGCGCGAAGCTGCCGGCGATTCGGGCGGCTCCGGCGGCAGCACATCGAGATCGCCCAGTTCCGACCCGGCGATGGCGGCGCGGCCGCCCTCGCGCGCGGCCCGGGTCTCCCGGCGATCGTCGCGCAGCAGTTCGATCAGCAGGCGCTGCGCCAGGTCGCCCGGCCCGAACGTCTGCGCGAGCGTGGCGCGACGGGCACGCAGTTCGGCGCGCGCCCCGTCCTCCAACGGCACCGGCTCCGCCTCGTCGGACGCGGCGGCGCGGCGCTCCCCCGGTGCCCGGACCTTGCCACCAGCCGCCTCCACGCGCCACAGCAGCCGCCACGCCACCTCGGCCTGCCCCGCCATCTCGCGCGCATCGGCGTACGCCAGCAGCCAGAGCGGGTCGTTGCGCATCGACTTGCCCTGCCGGCCGAGGAAACGCAGCGCCAGGTTGGCATCGGCCAGTTGCAGCCCGGCGGCGGCATAAGCCCCCCAGTAGGCGGGATCGTTTTCCGCCTCGCCCCGCCAGCGCGCCAGCGCGCGCTTGAGCTCCGCGGGCTGGCCAGCATCGATCAGGCTCCACAGCAGCGCCGCCTTCACGTCGCTGCCGGCATCGGGCAGCGCGACCGCGCGGCGCAGGTCACGCATGGCGGCCGCCCACTGGCCGTTCTGGCGGTAATACTCGGCGCGGGCGGCCAGCACGCCGGCGGACTGCTCGGCCGCCGCGCACTGCGCCGGCGTGAGCGAGGCAAGCAGTCCCTCGACGCGGTGGAAGGCCCCCGCCCGCGTGTAGTAATAGAGGGCCCGCTGCAGGTGGATCATGCCGCCGTCCTTGCGATAGGCCAGCTCGGCCAACCGGCCGGCATCGATCGGGCTGGCATCGTAGAACGAGACCATCGCCGACAGGTCGTCGACCCCGGCGCCCCCGCCGATCAGCAACTGGCGGTAGGCCTCGCGCATCAGGTCGTCGCGCTGGTTCAGGCGGGCGAGCTGGGCGAAGGTGCGCCAGTAGAGATCGTCGGTCGGCGAGGCGATGTGCTCGGCGGTCTGCATGGCCGCCAGCGCCTGCTCGAACTGGTCGCGCACGTACAGCATGTTGGCAAGCTTGAGCGCATACCGGGCGTGGGGGCCGAATTCGTTCTGCAGGCGCTGGTAGCCGGCGTAGGCCTGGTCGTCCTTGCCGGCCCGCTCGGCCAGTTGGGCGTAGCGTTCCAGCACGGCCTGCCGGTTCGGGCCGCGCGCGACGCTGTCCAGGTAGGCCAGCCCTTCCGCCGGCTCACCCAGGCGCTCGTAGGCCGCGACGATCTGGTCGAGCAGCTTCATGTCGGCCGGCTGGCTGCCGGCCTTGTGGTGCAGCGCCGCCAGATAGGCGTGGTCTTGGTTGAGCGCGGGTGCCAGGCGCAGCACGTTGCGCCAGGCTGCGTCGTCGCCGGTGGCCTGGGCGTAGGCCAGCCAGTGCTGCAGCGCGACCATCGGCTGGTGGTTCCATTCGGCCACCTGGGCGGCGCGCTCGGTCCATATCTTCAGGTCGGGGCGCTGGCGCACGGCGGCCTCGGCCACGCGCATGGCGTCGTTCAGGTTGCCGCTACCGAGGAACACGCGGAAGGCCAGGTCATAGTCTTCCGCATTGAACGGCGCAATACCGCGCGCGGCGGCCTGGGCACCCGCGGGCGGCGCGCCACGCCCTCGACCCCATCCAGGAAAACCGCCTCGGACGGCAGCGGCAGCGGCCGCCCGGCGAACACCCAGTCGTGCCGCGCCGTGCCCGCCGCCAGCGCGATGGCCCCGTCCGGCGTCGCCTGCCAAGACAGGTGCAGCAGCCGGCGCGCGTAGTGGTCGGCAAGGTCGGCACGATCGCATGCCATCGCCAGCCGCGTCAGGAAGCGCAGGGTCTCCTGATCGTCGATCAGCGGGCCGACGCGCTGCTGCGCCTCGCGCATGGCCTCGTCCAGCAGGCCGCCGGCCTGCAGGGCCTTGAGACCGCCGATGAAATACTGGCGCCGCGCCTCGAGCGACGTGGCCGCCGCCGGCGCCGCGAAATTCGCCGCCGCGGCGGCACGATAGTCGCCCACGCCCAGCGCGATCTCGGCGGAGCGGGACTGCCACTGGGCGGCGCGCGCCGGGTCCTGCCTGGACAGCTGCTGGTAGAACTTGGCGGCAATCGCGCCAGCATCCAGCCCGCGGGCCTGGTTGGCCAGGATCTCCATCTCGGTCGCACTCTAGCGATAGTCGAACGCCTGGCCGAGCAGACCGCGCAGCTCGTCCAGATAAGCCTTGCGGCGCGGATCGCCCGGCTGCAGCGCATAGGCGCGCTGCTCGCGGATGGCGATATCGAGCAGCAGGGCTTCGCGGCTGGCGGCCTTGTCATGCAGCGCGCGCATGCGGGCCAGCATCGCCTCGGCCTCGTCGAGACGACCGGTGCGCACATACTGGGCGGCCAGCACGGCCAGGAACTCGCCGTCGTTCGGACGCACGCGCAGCCAGGCTTCCAGGTAGGCCATCGACAGGGCATCCACCTTGCCGCCTCCGAGCAGCCGCGTTTCGAGGCCCTCGCGCGGAAACATCATGGCAAGCGCCAGCGCAACCAGCCCGCCGAGCGTGCCGATCAGCCAGGGCGGCAGCAGCCGTTCGCGCGGAGCAAGATCAGCAGACCACATCGACACGCTGGTAAGGCACGCTCTGCGCGGCGCCGCCGGACCGATCCACACGCACCGTGTTGTCCTGCGCACGGGCCGTGCGGGCCGGCCGGCCATCGACCTGGATGCTGCACGCGCCGGCATTGGCGAGCCGCACGAACGGCTTGTAGTAGCCGCCCGCGTCGAAGGACATCCCGTTGCCGCGGCGCTCCAGCCGCTGCACGAAAGCCGCGGCTTCCGCCAGATACGCCGGCTGGGCGGCCTGCGCATCGGTCGACACGGCAAAGCGCGCCGCGCCGCCGTCGAGGTGGATGTAGATCCCGCCGGCCGCCTTGCCATAACCCGCGACGCCAAGCGCATCGGCCAGGCGGGGCGAGCCCGGTGCCATCCAGCGCAGCTCGCGCAGGTCGCCGTTGCCGCGCACGACCCAGGCATCGCCGTCGCGGGCGATGGCCATGTCGCGGAAATCGAGCACCTTGGCCACGTATTCGGTCGCGTAGACGGGATGCACCGGCTGCGAAAGCGCGTAGTCGTAGACCTTCTTCAAGGCCTTGAGCGACGCGAGCTTGGTGCCCGAGTACATGTGGTAGTAGATGTTGATGGGCTTGAAGCGATAGGGTGTATCGGTCATCTGCAGCGTTTCGACCAGGCGATCGAAGCCATAGTACGGACCGGTCCAATCATTGGTATAGACGTTCTCGTTCTGGTTGGGGGCGAAGATTTGGTAAGCGCCGGGCCCCTTGTCGATGCCCAACGGCGCGATCTCGGTCCACGACGGCGAACTGCGGGTGATGGTGGTATCGCCGCCGTTGATGTTGACCACCCCGGCGTCCCATGCCATGCGCACCGCGAGCTCCGGCGGCCGGCAGTCGCCCGACCATTGCACGATCCTGACCCGTTTGCCCGACGGAGCCAGCCGCGCGTTGATGTAGCGGATGGAGCCGCCGATCTCCCGCTCCAGGCTGAACTTGTAGCCCGGAATGGTCAGCGCGAAGGCGGTATCGCCCCCGCCCCCCTCGGCCTTGGTGGGGACGCCCGGCATCGTGTGGCCCCATTTGAAGGGGTGCGAATAGGTATGCGTGCCAAGCTCGACATAGGGCAGCGCGAACATCTTCCGGGCAACCGCCTCCAGGCGCGGCGTGAGCTTGGGATACAGGCCGCTCGGCCCCACATCGCCCTCGATGACCGACAGCGTGGTCGGGATGCCGTACCGCTCCCAGACCTCCTGCATCAGCACCTCGCCGGAATACTCGGGTCCGGGAAATTCGGCGCGCGAGGCGAAGCCGTCGCCATCCACGTGGACCAGCATCAGGCGCCGGCCGTTCTCGCTCGTCACATCCGGGACCGGCATGTCCGGCAGCGCCAGCGCCCGGCGCAGGAACTCGAGCGGCTGGATCACCCAGCGCGACTGCTCGATCGTCCCCAGCGAAAACACCGCGTACGGGCTGAGCACGTAACCGCCCCACTCCGTGATGGCGGCGGCATCGAATTCGAAATCGCCCGACTTCAAGCGCAGCAGCGACTGCCCGTTCGCGCCGACCCGGATCGGCTGCGCGGCACGCCGGTCGGGCCGCGGCGCCATCTCGAAGCCGACGATCCTGTCCTGCGACACCACCGACAGCGGCCCAGTAGCGCGGCCGCGCACCAGTTGCAGCCCGAGCAGATCGGTCACGCTGCCGTCCGCCGGCAGGCCGAGCTCGTTCATGAAGGCAATGCGCACGCCGTCGCGGATGCGCTGTCGCACCCAGGACGACAGCGCCGCCACCTGCCTGACCGGACCGGAATTGACCCACACCACCACGCCGGCATAGCGGTCGGGCGGCACCTCGGCTGGCAGCGGCTGGCTGAGGTCGGCGTACTCGACGTCGTAGCCGAGGAAGTTGAGCGGCATGGCGAGAAAGCGCACACCCTCACTGGTGTCGATATCAGTGTTCGGGGTGAGGTCCTGCAGGATCAGCACCTTGCGCGGCAGCACCTCGATGCGCCCGACCCCGATCATGGACAGCGCCGGATCGGTCACATATGGGATCAGCCCCTGTGCCTTGATGCGCTTGGCGGTATCGCGCGCGCAGGCGCGGTCGGCGGGCGGACAGTAATCGATGGAGATGACGGGCAGGCGGTATTCATCGCGGATCTTGCGCGCCTGGCCCATCAGCCACGCGCGGTCGGCATCGTTGACTTCCCGGTACTGCTTGCTGCCCTGGTCCCAGCCGCGGTACAGCGACTCGAACGCCACCGCGTACGCCAGATCGTGCACCTGCGGCAGGATATCGAAGCCGCGGTTGAAGATCAGCTTCGCCTCCGGATAGCGCGCCTTGATGGCGCGGATCACCCGTACCATGCCGGCCTCCTGCGCCGCCCGCGCGGCATCATCCTTGGCGACGAGCTGGTACGAATCGAGGGTGTCCAGGAAGAAGCCGCGATAGCCCTTGTCCCACAGCGGCGCGATGACGTGGTCGACGTAGAAGGCGGGCCACTGCGGCTGGGACTGGTCGATCACGCGCGAGGCCCACGCCGCGTTGCTGCCGGCCAGCCAGGCCTTGGGCAGCTCCTTGTACCAGCGGCGCTCGGGCGCGATCTCGCCTACGCTCACGTAGGCGAACCATTGCGTCGTGGGGGTCTTGGCGCGTGACGGATCGAAGCCGTGGTCGGGCTCGACCACGACCGCATCGAAGGCGCGCAGCTGTGCCACGGGAAGCTTGTCACCGTAGAACCAGGCAATGTTCGGCGCCTCTGCGGCGGTGGTTTGCACGGGCGGCGAACCCTCGCCGGCCGCGCCCGGCGCCTGCTGGGCCAGCGCCCCGCAGGGCATTGCAACGGCCGCGGCCGCGCACAACGCAGCCAGCCGTTCCAACACACTTGCCGTTTTTCCCCGTTCCCCCGCGGCGCGCCGCTGTCGGCGGCTTAATAACCACATGGAAAGCAACTCCTATGCAACCGAATGCACATATTAGGCCGGTCTGCGCCGGCGCTCTCGTGGACGCGCTCGCCGCGCGGTCCGGGACGGTACGGTCCGGTCCGGATAGAGTCAAGTCAGCCCCCACGCGACACGTGCGCACCAGATGAGGGCAACCCCCAAGTATCGCCGATGCCGCACCGATGCGGCAAACCAGATTTCGGTTGCCAGCCCCCCTCCATGGGGGCATGGACCATTTTTGACGTTTGCTCGCGGGCTCTGTCGTTTGACAAAGCGATCGAGGCTCCACCATGATGGATCGGCGCCCGCCCGCGGGCAGTCGCCACCACCCGACGCCGGCTGCCCGCCGATGGGCGGGCCGGCAAGCCGGCCCTGACGGAAACGCTATGTACGTGCTCGTTCTGGTCACGCTGATCCTGGTCAGCGCCTTCTTCTCGGCCTCGGAAATCGCCCTGACCGCCTCGCGCCGCACCCGCCTGCAGACGCTGGCCGACGACGGCGACGGCCGCGCGCTGCGGATCCTGCAACTCAAGGACGCGCCGGGCAACTTCTTCACGGTCGTGCAGATCGGCGTGAACGCGGTCGCCATCCTGGCCGGCATCATCGGCGAGCGCCAGATTTCGGACACGCTGGCCATGTGGCTGGCCGACTGGCTGCCGCAAGTGCGCGCCGAGCGCTTCGCCAACCTGGCCGGTTTTGTCATCGTAACGGGGCTGTTCATCCTGTTTGCCGACCTGCTGCCCAAGCGCTTGGCCGTACTCTACCCGGAGCGCTTCGCGCTGGCCATCATCAGGCCGATACAGGGCTGCCTGCGCGCGCTGCGCCCGGTGGTCTGGCTGTTTAATGGCGCGGCCGACCTGATCCTGAAGCTGCTGGGCGTGCCGACGCAGCGTGTCGAGCAGATCACCACCGAGGACATCGCCGCCATGGTGGGCGCCGGCGCCGAGGCCGGCGTGCTGCGCAAGCACGAACTGACCATGATCGCAAACGTCTTCGAGCTGGAGTCGCGCACCGTCACCTCCGTGATGACCGTGCGCGACGACATCGTCTACTTCACCCTCGATGAGCCGCTGGAGTCGATCAAGCGCAAGATCGTCGGCCAGCCGCACGCCGAGTACCTCGTCTGCCGCGACGACATCGACTCCGTGCTCGGCTTCATCGCCTCCAAGGACATCCTGCAGCAGATCCTGTCGGAGGAGTCTTCCGCCGTGATCCGCAACGTCGGCAAGCACTACAACAAGAACCTGCTGGTGCTGCCCGACACGCTCAACCTGTCGCAAGCGCTCGCGCGCTTTCGCGAGATGCACGAGCGCTTCGGCGCGGTGGTCAACGAATACGGGCTGGTGGTGGGCGTGGTGACGCTCGACGACATCGTCGGCGCGGTGATGGGCGACATCCTGTACCTGGGCGAGGACGAGCAGATCGTGCGCCGCGACGACGGCTCCTGCCTGGTCGACGGCATCACGCCGATCTCCGACGTCAAGCGCGCCTTCGACCTGGACGACCTGCCCGGCGAACACCACGTGGAAACCATCGCCGGGCTGGTCATCTACGCGCTCAAGCGCATCCCCAAGAAAAGCGAGAGCGTCGACATCGGCCCGCTGCACATCGAGGTGCTCGACATCGACAGCCACCGCATCGATCAGTTGCTGGTGTCGCGGCGCATCGACGGGCCCACCGCATCGATACCCGCCTCGCCGGCGGCATCCTGAGCGGCGAAGACCTCCTTGGCGGCGAACATGCCGTTGAGCGCCGCGGGGAAACCGGCATAGAGCGCCATCTGCAGGATGGGCCGGTCTCGCGCAGGCGCAGCAGGAAGGCGAGCCAGGCCATGTCCGCGGCGCGGAACACGCGGTGGCCGTTGCCGCGACGCTCAACGCTGTCCAGCAGACCAATGCGCTCGTAATAGCGCAGTGTGTGCGTCGACAGCCCGGTGGCCTCGGCAGCCTGGCGAATGGTCAGGAAAGTGGTCATGGATGGAGCATAGAAGTTAGAGCGCACTCCAAGCCAAGCCACTTTACCGCGCTGGCGGCCGGCCAAAAAGCAAAGCGCCGGCCCCCTTTCAAGGGCCGGCGCTCCGGATGCACCAGGAAACGGGGCGATCCGCCGATCAGTTCCCCACGCCGTGGGCGCTCTTGTCCTGCAGCTTCGGGCGATGGTCGCGGTGCTTCTTTTTCTTCTTGTGCGCCGTCTTCTCGTGCGCGGCCGGCGCCGAGGCGGCCGGTGCGGGCGCCGTGCTGGCGGCGGGCGCTGCCGGTGCGGCCGGCATGGCGGGAGCGGACGCCTGCGCGAAGGCACCGGTGGCAAAGACGGTCGAGACGAGCGCAGCCAGGAGTTTGTTCATCGTATTGTCCTTGTCAGAAAGTCACATGCGACGCGCCAATTGCCGGGCGTGGCCCTCCGCGCCCATGCGCCGCAATGATTCAACGCCCGGCGCCACCCGCAGGATGGCCGGACATCACCGCAGTGTGGTGCAGACCGCCACCCTTGTCCACTTGGAACGGCCAGTCTGCGCCCTCGCCCGCTCGGGCCGGTTGACGTGCCTCAACCGGCATGCGCGCGACCGGCTTCATTGAGGCAATGGGCGATCGTCCGCTCGGGAAGCCTGTGTTACGCCCTCTTACACCGTGGGCGAATCCCTTACAAACGGCGGTCCACGCGCTCACGATGCCGAGCGTTTTTGCAGACATGGATCGCACATGGGACGAGATCCATGTATCTGGAGTCCCGCTATATCCGCTAAGGAGTCTCGCATGAAAGTCGCTCAATCCCTGGCCGCCCTGATCGTTACCGGTGCCTTCGCAGCCCCCGTGTTCGCCGCTGGCACCGCCTCCGCACCGGCCGCTGCCGCCCCCGCTCCGGCGCCGGCCGCAGCGACCACGACGGAAGCCGCTTCGACCCCGAAGGCCGAAGCCAAGCACGCGAAGAAGCATCACCACCACAAGAAGGCCGCGAAGGCCGAAGCCAAGTCGGACACCAAGACCGACGCCTCGGCTCCGAAGGCCGCCGAACCCGCCAAGCAATAAGGCGGTCGCGCGAGGAAAAACGCCGGGAACCCCCCGGCGTTTTTCTTTGGCTGGCCGGATCAGCGCAGATGCGGCAGTCGCCGGGTGCCCTCGGCCTGCACGGCTTGCAGCGCGCGCGGTTCGAGGCCCAGCAGGCTCAGCAGGGTCGGCGCGATCTGGTTGGTCGCCACCGGCTCGTCGACCACATCCGCATCGATGCCGGCACCCCAGACCACGATCGGCACATGGCGGTTCTCCGGACGGAAGCCGCCGTGCTCGGCGATCTTCGACAGCTTGCTGCCGGCCCACACCGTGCCCTGCTGCGCGATGCCGACCAGATCCGGCACGCGCTCGTCGCCCGGGCGGGTACCGAACAGGTCCGCGGTCTCCTCGCCCACCACGATGCGGCTCGCGCCGGCCTGCGTGAACGGCTTGGCGACGGCATTGCCCGCAGCGTCCGACCCCACGCCGGTACCCGCATAGCCGAGCAGGAACCGCTTGGCGAACGCGAGCGCCGCCGGCGACCGGTCGTTGAGCCACATCAGGATGCCGTCGTCGTCCATCGCGTGGGCGACCAGGTGCGGCAGCGATGGATCCTTGCAGGTAGCGGCATACTTTTCCCAGGCGCAGTTGAGCTCGTCGATCATGTCACCGTCGTTGACGATGGTGAGATCGGCGCGGCTGCGCGGCGACTGGCCATGCTTGGCCGACAGGATGACCACCGTGCTGGACGGATCGGCCGCCATGACGATCTCGCCCAGCTTCCCGTCGACGAACGCCAGCGCGCTCTGCAGCACTGGGCCGGGCACAGTACCGTTCTACACATAGCCGCCCAGGCCGCCCGCCACCTTGTTGGCCGTGTTGGACGGATCCGGGTAGTACCTCAGCACAGAGGTTATGACAGTTTGGGTAGGTTGTAGGACAGGCAAGCAGTTGTGGTCAACGAGCAGCTCAATGCTGCGAGCGATGCCTGCTTGCCGGCGGAG
>CAKKOY010000063.1 GCA_919592095.1 Ralstonia syzygii subsp. syzygii
CGCCGGCAAGCAGGCATCGCTCGCAGCATTGAGCTGCTCGTTGACCACAACTGCTTGCCTGTCCTACAACCTACCCAAACTGTCATAACCTCTGTGCTGAGGTACTAGCTCCAGCGGCCAACCGTCTCGTGCCGATCCGCGTACGCCGTCCCGCAGACGACATCCAGCCCGGCTCGCACAAGATCCGCTTTGTGATCCAGGCCGACAAGGACGGCGGCAGCCTTGTGCTGCGAGAACCGTCCAGCTTCATTGTGCCGCGCTAGTGCGGTGTTTCGACCAGGAGGCTTCAGATGCAAGCAATCCAACCTTCCGCAACGCAGGCGCGGCCGTGGTGGCGCGAGCCCTGGCCGTGGTTGCTGATGGCGGGCCCGTTCGTGGTCATGATCGGTTGCGGCGTGACGATCTGGCTGGCTGCCACGCATCCTGATCCCGTGATCCAGGACAACGTCGTGCGGCGCGGCCTGGTGGTGGAGAAGGCCGTTTCCGTGCCGGCACATGCCGTTCACGGAGCGGCGCAATGACGCGCCGCCTGCTGATGTGGATACTCTGGCCCGCATTCTTGGCCGCAGCGCTGGCCGAGCTGGTGGTCTTCTCCGTGGTGGACCCGGCGGACCTGCATTTTTTCGGTCAGCAGATCGCGGTGTCTTCCGAAGCGGTCTACACCGTATCGTTCTTTGTGTTCTGGGTGATCTGCGGGCTGTCGAGCGCGCTGACGCTGTATGTGTCGCCGGGGATCGGCAAGCTGGAAGCGCACGAACATCCGCTCATCTGAGCGGATGCCGCAGCGGGCGATCAGCTGGCCTGGCCGGTCATCACCTGGCGCAGGCCGGCCATGTCGATCAGCTTGACGTGGCGTTGGCGGATCTGGATCAGACCCGCTTCGGCGAAGCGCGAGAACAGGCGGCTGACGGTCTCCAGCTTCAGGCCCAGGTAACTGCCGAGTTCTTCACGGCTCATGCGCAGGACGAATTCGGTCGAGGAGTAGCCACGTTCGGACGAGCGGCGCGACAGGTTCAGCAGGAAGGCAGCGAGGCGCTCTTCGGCGCGCATCGAGCCGAGCGTCAGCAGCATCAGATGATCCTGCGAAATCTCCTTGCTCATGATGCGCAGGAACTGGTGCTGCAGCGACGGCAGCCGACGCGACAACTGCTGCAGTTCCGCATAGCGCACCACGCATACTTCGGTGTCTTCCAGCGCGGTGGTATCCGACACGTGGCGCATTTCGCCGATGCCGTCGAGTCCGACGATCTCGCCGGGCAGATGGAAGCCCGTGATCTGGTGGCGACCGTCTTCCAGCGTCAGATGGGTTTTCAGCGTGCCGAAACGGATACCGTAGACCGCCTCCAGCGGCTCCCCCAATGCGTAGAGCGCCTGGCCCTTCCTGATGCGGATGCGTTCGGTGACGAGGTCGTCCATTTTGCGCACGTCGTCCGCATTCATGCCTACCGGCAGACAGATTTGTCCGAGCACGCAGGTGGAGCAACGGGAGGCTTGATCGGTGAGTGCGATTCGTGTGAGCACGGGGGCGAAGAAATTCCGAGGAAGGGGAGATCGAAAATCTGCGAGCAACCGCAGCCGCATTATAACGGCGCCCCTGCTGTTATCGGCTGTTTTCGATGCTCAGTTTTAAGAGAAATTCATTTGACCTGCGATAGCAATCCCTCACGATTTGCGCCGGTTCGAGCGAGGTCCGGTTCATGAGTACGGCAGCATTATTGAGCGTCTTCCTGATTGCGTTGCTCGGCGGTGTGCATTGTCTTGCCATGTGCAGCGGTATCGCACTCGCCGCAGAGCGCGCGCAGCCCGTCGTGCGCGTCGTCTCGCGTGGCCGGCTGTGGTTTGAGCAACTGATGATGCACCTGGGGCGTCTCACCACGTATGTGCTGCTCGGGGCTGCGATGGGCGCGCTCGGTGCAATGGTATGGCGACAGCAATGGTTGCCCATCCAGCGCAGCCTGTTTGCGCTGGCAAGCGCGCTGTTGCTCGCCTATGGGTTGCTTCTGTTGTCGCGTACGGCTGCCGATGTCTGGCGCGGCGTCTGGCTCGAACGTGTGCTTGGGCACCTGTCTGCCGGTCTGGCGGCCGTTGCCTCGTGCGCACGTGTGTTGTCGTTGCGTACGCGTTCCCCGTTGGCGGGCCGGTATCTCTCCGGGTTGGCCTGGGGCCTGGTGCCCTGCGGCATGGTGTACGGTGCGTTGGCCGTAGCGTTGCTGGCAGGCAACGCTGCGTCGGGCGGGGTTGTCATGCTGGTGTTCGGTGCGGGCACGCTGCCGAACCTGTTGATGATGTCGGGCGTGGCCGGGTGGTTGCGTGGCGTATCGCGGATGCGCTGGGCTCGCGGCATTGCGGGCGCCGGAATCGCCGCATTCGGCATCTGGGGGCTCGTGTGTGCCGCGTGGTTGCCCGAGATGCTCAACGCACATGGATTCTGCCTGGTGCTTTGATCGCTTGACTCGGCGTGTGGGGCGGTGGCACTACCGGCTCCGCGGTTAGGCTATATTCCCGGTTGCGGCCGCGCTGGAATATGGCCTACAATCAACCGCAATTCGACTCGCCACTGATCGCGCAGATCAAAATCCCAAGCGCGGCGCTAGGCGAAGCCATCCGACGGCACAGCCGTCCTGGATTGTCGATTCGGGCGGGTCGCCGGTCATCTGAGGCAGCAGCCCGGTGCAGCAGCCGTCCCCATGGCGGCGGTAGAAATTGCCCTTGTGGTGCCGACTGGCACCGGATCAACTTGCTCCTCCGGCCCTTCAGTGGGCAACAGCCACTGTGTTTCGGTGCGAGGCCAAACGGCCGACGTACGCCGGGCCCGGGCGGGCAGCAGCATATTCAGCATGCCGCGTAATCGCGGCGGAACGGAAACTTTCAAGCGTGACGGCATGTGCTGTGCGCGAGCAATGACGAGCCGCTCAACCCGATGAATACCCAAGAGGCGAAAATCGTCCTCGAGACCGCGCTGATCTGCGCGCAGGATCCGTTGCGAGTCAGCGACTTGCGCAAGCTGTTCGACGAAGACGTCTCGGCAGACGCCATCCGTGTGCTGCTTGAAGAGTTGCGCCAGGACTGGCTCGACCGTGGTGTCGAGCTGGTGGCGCTGGCCTCGGGCTGGCGTCTGCAGAGCCGGCCGGAAATGCGGGCCTATCTCGATCGCCTGCACCCGGAAAAGCCGCCCAAGTACTCGCGCGCCGTGATGGAGACGCTGGCCATCATCGCCTACCGCCAGCCCGTCACGCGTGGCGATATCGAAGACATCCGCGGCGTGACGGTCAACACCCAGATCATTAAGCAGATCGAAGACCGGGGCTGGGTCGAGGTGATTGGTCATCGCGACGTGCCGGGTCGCCCGGCGTTGTATGCAACCACCAAGCCGTTCCTCGACGATCTTGGCCTGCGCTCGCTGGACGAGCTGCCGCCGCTCGAAGACGCCCGGGCTCAGGCGCAGGCAAGCCTGCTGGAGCAGGGCGCGATCGAATTCGAGGGCGGCACGATCGCCGTCGAAGCCCTGGCCGCCATGGTTGATGGTGCGAGTACCGATGCCGTGCCCGCGGAAAGGGTTGCGCCGTCGGCGGCCGGTGATGCTGCCGAGCCGGAGGTTGAGACATCCGCGGTGGCTCCGGCCGCCGAGCAGGTCGACGCACAAGCCGTGGCCGGCGAGGCGTTGCCCGAGACGGAGCAGCACGCGGTTGCCGGTGCCGCCGCGATGGAACGCCCGGTACCTCAAGCCGACGGCCGGAAGCCGACGGCAGTCGACGAAGCCCATGCCACGCCGGAAGGTGACCGCAAGACGGCTGCCTGCAACGAACATCCATAAACCGTGTCTGCCGCGCGACTGGCGTATGGCCTGAACCCCTTGATTTGAATGACGCTGTGAGCACCCTGCCAGATTCCATGGATACACGTATGTCAGCCGATGCCGATGCAGCGGCGCCTCGCCAGGATGGCGCCGGAGATGGCGCGGAATCGTCCGCGCCGCGCCGCAAGGGCTTGCGCCGCGGCCTGCGCAACCTGGTCGCCGCTCGGCGACAGCAGCAGGATGGCCGTGCCGAAGGCGAGTCCGTCGGCGAGGGCGCGGCGGACGCCGGCCAAGCCGCGCAAGCGCCGCGCAAGGCCCGCGCGCCGCGTAGCCGCAAGCCGAAAGAAGCGAATGCCGCCACGGGTGAGGTCGCTATCGTTCCAGCAGCGATGGGTGCGCCGGCGGAGGGGCAGCCGTCCGGGGTGGAGGCTTCGGCCGAGCGTCGGGGGCCGCGTGGCCGTTTTGGCAAAGGTCGCCGCCGCCAGGCCGAAGGCCAGCCAGTCGGCGAGCGCGCGGAAGGTCCGAATGGCAACGCGGGCGGTGGCAACGGCGGCCGGGGCAAGAACGCCCGCCCGAACCGCAACGCCAAGGCGCAAGGCAAGGCTGCCGGCCAGACCCGTGGCAAGGGTGGCAAGGGTGCCGAGGACGTCTTCCAGTACGTGATTTCCGGCGCGTATGACGCCGAAGTCGATACGTGCGGCGCGGCGCAGCCGACCAAAGTGCGCGAACTCACCGCCGAGGACGATGCTCCGAAGCTGCACAAGATTCTCGCTGATGCGGGCCTGGGCTCGCGCCGCGACATGGAAGACCTGATCCTGCAGGGACGCGTCTCCGTGAACGGCCTGCCCGCGCACATCGGGCAGCGCATCCTCCCGACCGACCAGGTGCGCGTCAACGGCAAGCTCATCCAGCGCAAACTGCCGAACAAGGCGCCGCGCGTGCTGCTGTATCACAAGCCGGCCGGCGAGATCGTCAGCCAGTCCGATCCCGAGGGTCGTCCGACCGTGTTCGATTCCCTGCCGCGCATGAAGACAGGCAAGTGGGTCGCCGTGGGTCGCCTGGACTTCAACACCGAAGGCCTGCTGATCTTTACCACGTCGGGTGATATTGCCAATCGCTTCATGCATCCGCGCTACGGCGTTGAGCGCGAATATGCGGTGCGCACGCTGGGCGAACTGTCGGAATCCGACCGCCAGAAGCTGCTGCAGGGCGTCCGCCTGGATGACGGCGAGGCGAACTTCCTGAGCTGCGCGGATGGCGGCGGCGAGGGGGTCAATCACTGGTACCACGTCGCGCTGACCGAAGGCCGCAACCGCGAAGTGCGCCGGATGTTCGAGGCCGTCAACCTGACGGTGTCGCGTTTGATCCGCACGCGCTATGGCAGCTTCGTGTTGCCGCGCGGTCTCAAGCGTGGTCGCTGGCAGGAGGTGTCTGCCGAAGAGGTCCGGGTGTTGATGGGTTTGCTGGGCCTGAAAGTGCCTGCGGCAAGCGCCGGCGGCGGTCAGGGCGGCCAGGGTGGCCGGCAGGGCAACCGTCGCCGCGAGGCGCAGCCGGCGCTGACGGGGCCGATGTCGTCGGGCTTCACGGGCGAGGCGACTTTCCAGTCGCGCGGCATGGGCGTCGAAAACGGCAACCGTGCACTGCCGGCCCCGCGTCGCCAGCCCAGCCCGCGTCAGCCGGATCCGATGCAGACCTCGATGGGCTACATCAACGTTGGCGGGCCCACCACACTAACCGCGCGGACCCGCATGGGCGGTGGTCGTGCCTTGCCGGGGGCCGGCAGTGGCAATGGCAATCGCGCGCCGGGCAACAAACGTCCGGTCAAGGGCGGTGGTGGTTTGCCGAACAACGGCAACAAAGCACGCGGCGGCAAGCGCTGACGATGGCGGCGTTGTGTGCGTTATTCGCCGCAGCGCCGCGATTCGACGGGTGTTTTGGGGCACATTTTGCGTTTTGCCCCGAAACGCATTATAATGTCAACCTAATCAAAAAGTCATCCTGCAGAAGGCGGGCGAATGATATGGGCATTGCGCCCATTTTTTTTTCTTCGGCAGGTTGGCGGCACCGGGAAATTCTTCAGGAAAAACGTGCATCTGACTGATCTGATTGAAAAAACCCTCACCGCTATGGGTTATGAGCTGGTGGAAGTGGAACGTGCGCCGGCCGGGTTGCTGCGCGTGTACATCGATCAGGCGGAAACCGGCATCGTGATTGAGGATTGCGAAAAGGTGAGCCACCAGCTCACGCGCGTATTCGAAGTCGAAAACGTGAATTACGAGCGGCTGGAAGTCTCGTCGCCGGGGCTGGACCGGTTGTTGCGCACGCTGACGGACTTCACGCGGTTCGCGGGGCAGGAAGCCAAGGTGACGTTGCGCCTGCCGGTCAATGGCCAGAAGAATTTCACAGGCATCGTGCAGGCTCCCGCGGGGGAGCCCGGCCAGGAACGGATCGGCCTCGAATTCGAGGGCAAGGATGGCCCCGCATTGCTGGAATTTACGCTGTCGGAACTCGATCGCGCCCGGCTGGTGCCTGTGCTGGACTTCAAAGGAAATCGAAACAAAGGGAACAAGCAATGAGCCGCGAAGTTCTGTTGCTCGTCGATGCGCTTGCGCGCGAAAAGAACGTCGACAAGGATGTGGTGTTCGGGGCGCTGGAGGCCGCGCTGGCTTCGGCGACCAAGAAGCGCTTTGAAGAAGACGTGGAGGTGCGCGTGGCGATCGAGCGCGAGTCGGGCGAACACGAAACGTTCCGCCGCTGGCTGGTCGTTCCCGACGATGCCGGTCTGCAGGAGCCGGACAAGCAGATTCTCTTGTTCGAGGCCCGCGAGCAGAATCCCGACGTTAGCATCGATGAGTTCATTGAAGAGCAGATCGAGTCGGTCGAATTTGGCCGGATTGGCGCACAGGCGGCCAAGCAGGTGATCCTGCAGCGCATCCGCGATGCCGAGCGCGAGCAGATCCTGAACGATTATCTCGATCGTGGCGAAAAGATCATGACCGGCACGATCAAGCGGGCCGACAAGAAGGGCCTGATCGTCGAGTCCGGCCGTGTCGAGGCGCTGCTCGCGCGTGACCAGATGATCCCGAAGGAGAACCTGCGTACGGGCGACCGTGTGCGTGCGTACATCCTGAACGTCGACCGCACAGCACGCGGCCCGCAGATCGAGCTGTCGCGCACCTGCCCCGAGTTCCTGATCAAGCTCTTCGAGAACGAAGTGTCTGAAATGGAGCAGGGCCTGCTGGAGATCAAGGCAGCCGCGCGCGATCCGGGCGTGCGTGCGAAAATCGCGGTGGTAGCGAACGACAAGCGCATCGACCCGATCGGTACCTGCGTCGGCGTGCGCGGGACGCGCGTGACGGCGGTGCGCAACGAAGTCGGCGGCGAGGCGGTGGACATCGTGCTGTGGTCGGAAGACCCGGCGCAGTTCGTGATCGGTGCGCTGGCACCGGCACAGGTGCAGTCCATCGTTGTGGATGAAGAAAAGCACAGCATGGATGTGGTGGTCGACGAGGAGAACCTCGCCGTCGCCATCGGTCGCAGCGGCCAGAATGTGCGCCTGGCGTCCGAGCTGACCGGCTGGCAGATCAACATCATGACGCCGACCGAATCCGCGCAGAAGCAGGAGGAGGAAAGCTCCGCGGTGCGCAAGCTGTTCATGGAAAAGCTGGACGTGGACGAAGAAGTCGCCGACATCCTGATCGAAGAGGGTTTCACCTCGCTCGAGGAAGTGGCCTATGTGCCGCTGCAGGAAATGCTGGAGATCGAGGCGTTCGACGAAGACACCGTCAATGAACTGCGCAACCGCGCCCGTGACGTGCTGTTGACGATGGAGCTGGCAAAGGAAGAGAAGGTCGAGAAGGTATCGCAAGACCTGCGCGACCTCGAGGGGCTGACCCCGGAGCTGATCGGCAAGCTGGCCGAGGGGAACATCCAGACGCGTGACGACTTGGCCGAGCTGGCCGTGGACGAACTGGTCGACATGACTGGCGTCGACGAAGAACAGGCTAAGGCGCTGATCATGAAGGCGCGTGAACACTGGTTTTCGTGAGTCTGCCGAGCGTTGATCGTTCCGCAATCCTCACTGAAACCAAGCATCGAAAGGGTTTGAATGGCAAGCACAACAGTTGCCCAACTCGCTGGCGAACTGAACCGTAGCGCAGCCGCGCTGCTGGAGCAGTTGCAGGCCGCGGGCGTGCAAAAGGCGACGCCCGAAGACGTCATCACCGAATCGGACAAGACGCGTCTGCTCGACTACTTGAAGCGGGCTCACGGCAGCGCCGAGGACGGCGCGCGCAAGAAGATCACGCTCACCAAGCGCGAGACCAGTGAAATCCGCCAGGCGGACGCCACCGGCAAGACCCGCACCGTGCAGGTCGAGGTGCGCAAGAAGCGCGTGCTGATGAAGCGCGATGAGGCGGGCGCCGCACAGGCCGAGGCCGAAGCCCCCGCGCAGGCCGCTCAGGTGGTCGATGCCGAGGAGGTCGCGCGCCGCGAGGAAGAACAGCGCCGCCAGTCCGAATTGCTGGCGCGCCAGGAAGCCGAGCTGAAGGCCCGCCAGGAAGCGATGGAGCGCGAGGAAGCCGAGCGCCGCGCCCGCCAGGAGGCCGCCGAAGCCGAGCAAAGGCGCCAGGCCGAACTCGCCGCCAAAAAGGCGGAAGAGGAGGCTGTTGCTGCCCGTGCCGCTGCGGAAGCCTCGGACGAAGCCCCGCGCCGCAAGGCGGAAGAAGATGCTGCGCGTCTGGCCAGCGAGCGCGAAGCCGCGCAGAAGGCCTCCGAAGAGGCGCGCGCCGCTGCCGATAAGATCAAGGCCGAGGAAGACGCTGCGCGCAAGCGCCGCGAGGCTGCCGAGGCCGAGGCCCGTGCCATCCGCGAAATGATGAATGCGCCGGCGCGCGTGCTGAAGACGCCCGCCGAACGCAAGGCCGAAGAGAAGAAGGCGGAACAGTCGGGTACGCTGCACAAGCCGGTCAAGGCGGCCGGCGAAGCGCGTCCTGCGCCCGCAGTCAAGAAGGTCGCGGCTCCGGCAACGACGACTCCGGCGGCAGCGCCGGCCGGCGACAAGAAGGGCGGCCGTGGCGGCAAGGCCGGCGGCTGGCAGGACGACTCGCGCGGCAGCAAGCGCGGTGGCCTGAAGACCCGCGGCGATACCGGCGGCGGTGTCGATGGCTGGCGTACCGGCTCCAAGGGCGGCCGCAACCGCCATGGCGACGACAACCGCAACGCCTTCCAGGCGCCGACCGAGCCGGTGGTGCGTGAAGTGCACGTGCCGGAAACCATCTCCGTGGCCGATCTGGCGCACAAGATGGCGGTCAAGGCCGCCGAGGTCATCAAGCAGATGATGAAGCTCGGCCAGATGGTCACGATCAACCAGGTGCTGGACCAGGAGACCGCGATGATCGTGGTCGAGGAGATGGGCCACCAGGCGATCGCGGCCAAGCTGGACGATCCGGAAGCACTGCTGATCGAAGGCGGCGACGAGCAGGCCGACGTCGAGGCCGAAACCCGTCCGCCGGTCGTGACCGTGATGGGCCACGTCGATCACGGCAAGACCTCGCTGCTGGACTACATCCGCCGCGCCAAGGTGGCGGCGGGCGAAGCCGGCGGCATCACGCAGCACATCGGCGCTTACCACGTCGAAACGCCGCGCGGCGTCATCACCTTCCTGGATACGCCGGGTCACGAGGCCTTCACGGCCATGCGTGCACGAGGCGCCAAGGCGACCGACATCGTGATCCTGGTGGTGGCCGCCGACGACGGCGTCATGCCGCAGACGAAGGAAGCGATCGCCCACGCGAAGGCGGCCGGCGTCCCCATCGTGGTGGCGATCAACAAGATCGACAAGCCCGAGGCCAACCCGGACCGCGTCAAGCAGGAGCTGGTCAGCGAGAGCGTGATCCCGGAAGAGTACGGCGGCGATTCGCCGTTCGTGCCGGTGTCGGCCAAGACCGGGCAGGGCATCGAAGAGCTGCTGGAAAACGTGCTGCTGCAGGCTGAGGTGCTGGAGCTGAAGGCGCCCATCAGCGCACCGGCCAAGGGCCTGGTGGTGGAAGCCCAGTTGGACAAGGGCAAGGGTCCGATCGCCACGGTGCTGGTGCAGAGCGGCACGCTCAAGCGCGGCGACGTGGTGCTCGCGGGTACGGCCTACGGCCGCGTGCGAGCCATGCTGGACGAGAACGGCAAGCCGGCCAAGGAAGCCGGCCCGTCGATCCCGGTGGAAATCCAGGGTCTGTCGGAAGTGCCGGGCGCTGGTGAAGAAGTCATCGTGCTGCCGGACGAGCGCAAGGCGCGTGAAATCGCGCTGTTCCGCCAGGGCAAGTTCCGCGACGTCAAGCTGGCGCGCCAGCAGGCCGCCAAGCTGGAGACCATGCTGGAGCAGATGAGCGAAGGCGAAGTCAAGGCGCTGCCGCTGATCATCAAGGCCGACGTGCAGGGCTCGCAGGAAGCGCTGGTGCATGCGCTCAACAAGCTGTCGACCGGCGAAGTGCGCGTGCAGGTTGTGCACGGCGCCGTGGGTGGCATCAGCGAATCCGACGTCAACCTGGCGACCGCGTCGAAGGCCGTCATCATCGGCTTCAACACGCGGGCCGATGCAGGGGCGCGCAAGCTGGCCGAGCATCAGGGCATCGACATCCGCTACTACAACATCATCTACGACGCCGTGGATGAGGTGAAGGCGGCGATGTCGGGCATGCTGTCGCCGGAGAAGAAGGAAGAGACCACGGGCCTCGTCGAGGTGCGCCAGGTCTTCCACGTGCCGAAGGTTGGCGCGGTGGCCGGTTGTATGGTGCTGGATGGCATCGTCAAGCGCAGCTCGCTCGTGCGTGTGCTGCGCGAGAACGTGGTCATCTTCTCGGGCGAGCTGGAATCGCTCAAGCGCTTCAAGGACGACGTGAAGGAAGTGAAGCAGGGCTTCGAGTGCGGCCTGTCGATCAAGAACTTCAACGACGTCAAGGAAGGCGACCAACTGGAGATCTACGAGATCACCGAGGTGGCGCGTACGCTGTAACGCTGTGGCCGGACGCTTCGGTGTCCGGCGTGGTTTTGCGACGGTGGCTCGGGCGCGTCCCGCGCCACCGTTTTGTCTTTTGGGCGCAGGCTGCTGCCGGGCGTCCGCCGTGTCGAGGAACACACTATGCCGAAGAAATCGGGATCGGCCTCGGGCCGCAACCTGCGCATCGCCGACCAGATCCAGCGCGACCTGGCCGAGCTGATCCAGCGCGAGCTCAAGAACCCGCAGATGGGGCTGGTGACGCTGCAATCGGTGTCGCTCACGCCGGATTACGCGCACGCGAAGATCTATTTCACCGTGCTGGGCGCCGAGCCGGATGCCGCCGCCGCCATCCTGAACGAGAAGGCCGGCTACCTGCACTCGCTGCTGTTCAAGCGCCTGCACATCCATACCGTGCCCACGCTGCATTTCCACTACGACGGCTCGGTCGAGCGCGGCGCCGAGATGTCGCGGCTGATCGATCAGGCTAACGCCTCGCGCGCCAAAGACGACTGACGATGGCCGAGCAACGCCCGCCCAAGCCGCCGCGCCGCGACGTGCACGGTGTGCTGCTGCTGGACAAGCCGATCGGCTGGTCGAGCAACGATGCGCTGATCCGCGCCAAGCGTCTGCTGTGGGCCAGGAAGGCCGGGCATACCGGGACGCTCGATCCGCTGGCGACCGGTCTGCTGCCGTTGTGCTTTGGCGAGGCGACCAAGTTCTCGCAAGACCTGCTCGAGGCCGACAAGACGTACGAGACCGTGGTGCGCCTGGGGATCAAGACCAGCACGGCCGATGCCGAGGGCGAGGTGCTGAGCGAGCGTTCCGTGGCGGTCACGCCCGAACAACTGCGCACCGCCATCGGCCGCTTCATCGGCGAGATCGACCAGGTTCCGCCGATGCACTCGGCGCTGAAGAAGGACGGCAAGCCGCTGTACGAATACGCGCGCGCCGCGTGACCGTCCGCGCCATCGACATATTGGCGACGGATCTCGATGCCGCCGCGCCGACGGTGACTTTGCGCGTGTGCTGCAGCAAGGGCACCTACATCCGCACGCTGGGCGAGGATCTTGGTGAGGTGCTGGGTTGCGGCGCCCACCTCGTCGCGTTGCGTCGCACGCAGGTCGGTAGCCTCACGCTGGACGGCGCGGTGACGCTGGAAGCGCTGGAGGCGGCGTCCGAAGACCAACGTGCCGCGCTGCTGGCACCGGTCGATGCGCTGCTGCAGACCTTGCCGCGCGTCGAGCTCGGCGCCGAGGACAGCCGCCGTTTCCTGCACGGGCAGCGCTTGCCGCTGCGATTGTCCCTGCCCAATGCGGAGCAGGTGCGGGTCTATGGCGCGTGCGGCGAGGCCGGCACGTCCTTGCTGGGCGTGGCAGCGTGGCACGACGGCGTGCTGCGGCCCGAACGCCTCGTGCACCTCTGAGCCCGGCATCGTCGCAACAAAAAAGTGCCACGCATGGCCGCGTGGCGCTTTCTCTTTGGCCGGGACGAATCGCGTATCAGTGCGCGCCCGCCGCCGCTTCCGCGCCGCCCGCCGACTTCGCGGGCCGCGTAAACCAGATCAGGGCGATCAGCACGATGAACCGCACCGCCGAAATCCAGAAGATATCGTTGGCGCCCATCATCGCGGCCTGCTGCGAGATCCCCCGTTCGATCGCGCCGTTGGCCTGCAGGCTGGGCATGCCCATCCGCGTGTACTCACTGAGCGACGAGGCATAGGCCGGGTTGTACAGGTTGGCATGCTCGACCAGCTGTGCGTGATGCAGGGCGGAGCGGTTGTCCCACACCGTGGTCGAGATCGACGCGCCGATGCCGCCGAACATGATCCGCACGAAGTTCGACAGGCCGGAGGCCGCCGGAATCCGCTCGGGCGGCAGGCCCGACAGGATGATCGACGTGAGCGGGATGAAGAACATCGCCATCGCCGCGCCCTGGATCAGCGTCGGCACCATCAGCGTCCAGGTATCGAGCTGGACTGTGAAGTGCGAGCGCATCCAGAACACCAGCGCGAAGGTCATGAAGGCCGTGGTCGCCACCCAGCGCGCATCCATCTTCGGCAGGTTCTTGCCGATCACCGGCGAGAGCAGGATGGCGAAGATGCCCACCGGCGCCATCACCAGCCCGGCATCGGTGGCCGTGTAGCCGACGATGGTCTGCAACCACAGCGGCAGGATGACGAGGTTGCCGAAAAACAGCCCGTACGCCACCGAGATGGCGACCACGCCGGCGCTGAAGTTGCGGCCCTTGAACAGCGTCAGGTCCACCACCGTGTGAGCTTCGGTCAGTTCCCACACGAGGAAGAAGGCGAAGCCCACCACGGCCACCATGGTCAGCACGACAATCTCGGTCGAGTTGAACCAGTCGAGTTCCTTGCCGCGGTCGAGCATCAGCGGCAGCGAGCCGACCCAGATCACCAGCAGCGCCAGGCCGATCCGGTCGATGGGCAGCGAACGCGTGGGCGATTCGCGGTCCTTGTAGATGACCCAGGTCGCGTACGCGGCCAGGATGCCGACCGGGATGTTGATATAGAAGATCCACGGCCAGGTCAGGTTGTCCGAGATCCAGCCGCCGAAGATCGGCCCCATGATCGGCGCGACCAGCGTGGTCATGCCCCATAGCGCCAGCGCCATCGAACTCTTGGCCGGCGGATACGTGGACAGCAGCAGCGACTGCGACAGCGGGATCATCGGGCCGGCCACCGCGCCCTGGAGGATCCGCGCGGCGATCAGCGTGCCCATGTTGGGCGCCAGCCCGCACGCCCAGGAAGCGAGCACGAACAGGATGATCGACGTGACGAACAGGCGCACTTGTCCGACGCGCTGCGTCAGCCACCCGGTGAGCGGCACCGAGATGGCGTTGGCCACCGCGAACGAGGTGATGACCCACGTGCCCTGGTTCGGCGCGACGCCCAGGTCGCCCGAGATGGCCGGGATCGACACGTTGGCGATGGACGTATCCAGCACGTTCATGAAAGTGGCCAGCGACAGCGCCACCGTACCGATCGCGAGCTTGGCGCCGGTCAGGGGCGGGAGCGGCCGGGGCGCGGCGGTTGCCATGGGTCAGACCTTGGGGGTGGGTTGCGCCGTGCGCGCGGAAGAAGCGGGGGCGCTCGCGCCGGTGGCGGCCGGTGCGCTGGCGGCCCCGCGGCCGGCGTTGGTGGCGATGATGCTGGCGATGACCTGGTCGGCTTCCTGGCCGGCCTGGTCGTATACCGAGGTCTGCAGCGGCGAGGTGGCCGGCGTCGAGGCCAGGCTCTGGCCGCCCTCATCGTGGATATCGACGCGGGCTTCCATCGACAGGCCCACGCGCAGCGGATGGTCCTTGAGCTCCTTCGGGTCGAGCAAGACACGCACCGGCAGGCGTTGCACCACCTTGATCCAGTTGCCGGTGGCGTTCTGCGCCGGCAGCAGCGAGAACGCCGAGCCGGTGCCGGCCGAGAAGCCGACCACCTTGCCGTGGTAGGTCACGCTGCTGCCGTACACGTCGGCCACGAGTTCGACCGGCTGGCCGACCCGCATGTGGCGCACCTGCACTTCCTTGAAGTTGGCGTCGACCCACAGCTGATCCAGCGGCACGATCGCCATCAGCGGCTTGCCCGGGGCCACGCGCTGGCCGACCTGCACCGAACGCTTGGCGACATAGCCCGTGACCGAGGCGGGCAGGCTGGTCCGCGCATAGGCGAGGTAGGCCTCGCGCACCTTGGCGGCGGCCTGCAGGACGTTCGGGTGGCGCTCCAGCGTGGTCTGCTCGGTCAGCACGCGATTGGCCTGCAACTGCTCCTTGGCGGTCTCGACGGCGGCCTCGGCGGCCTGCAGCGAGGTCTGCGCGTGGGCGATCTCTTCCTGCGACACGGCGCCCGTGCCGGCGATCTGCTTGCGGCGGGCCAGGTCTTCCTTGGCCTTGGCGAGGTCGGATTCGCGCATGGCGAGCGTCGAAGTGTAGGCGCCGGTGTTCGAATACAGCGTGCGCACCTGGCGCACCGCCTGCGCCAGCGCGGCCTCGGCCTGTTCCAGGGCGACGCGGGCATCGGCGCGGTCCAGCTCGATCAGCGGCTCGCCGGCGGCGACGAGCTGCGTGTCGTCGGCGCGGATGGCGACCACGGTGCCCGCGACCTGCGGCGTCACCTGCACCACGTTGCCTTGCACGTACGCATCGTCGGTCGACTCGAACCAGCGGCCATACAGGCCCCAGTAAAGACCGTAGCCGACGCCGGCCACCACCAGGGCTGCAGCCAGGGTGGTCAGCATGCGCTTGCGCTTGCCGTTACCGTTCTGGATGGCCGCGGCGGCTGCCTGCGCGGGGGCAGCGGAGGGCGCGGCTTGGGGCGTGTTGTCACTCATGATATGGGCTCGAAAGAAGGCGTTGGAACGCTCGGTTCGGATCAGCCGTGCGGCGGCGTGGCCTGGGCGGTGCCGCCGGTCGTGCGGGTGTCGGGCGCGGCGCCGGGCAGGGCCTCGGCGGTGTAGCCGCCGCCGAGCGCCTTGATCAGGGCCATCTGGGCATCCAGGCGGCGTGCCTGCAGCAGGGCGGCAAGCCTGCGCTGCTGCAGCACGGTGCTCTCTGCATTCAGGACCGTCAGCTGGGTGCCGAGGCCGGCGCCGTAGCGCGTGCGGGCCAGGCTGTAGGCGCGCTCGGCTTCGGCCAGCGCGGTCCGCTGGATGTCGATCTGCGTATCGATGCTGTGCAGCGAAGTGATCTGGTCGGCGGTGTCGTGCAGGGCCTCGGTCAGCGTCTGGTTGTAGCTGGCCACGGTGGCGTCGTAGCCGGCGTACTTGCCGCGCAGGTTGGCGCGCAGCTTGCCGCCCTCGAAGATCGGCAGGCGCAGCGCCGGGCCGATGCCCAACTGGCGCGCGTTGCCCAGCAGCAGGTTCTCAGGTGCGATGGAGGCCAGGCCCAGGAACGCGGTCAGGCTGATGTCCGGCAGGAACTGCGCCTTGGCCACGTCGATATTCTGGGTGGCGGCCTCGACGCGCCAGCGTGCCGCCACCAGGTCCGGGCGGCGGCCGATCAGGTCGATGGTCAGGTGGTCCGGCAGCTTGGGCGTGGGCTGCGCCAGCAGGGTCGGGCGGGCAATGGCGAGGCCGCGGTCCGGGCCCTTGCCCAGCAGCGCGGCGAGCTGGTTGCGCGCCAGGGCGATCTGCTCGTCCACCTGCTCCAGTTCGGTCTGCGCCGCGGCGGTGTTGGCGCGCGCCTGCGTGGTTTCGACCTGCGTATCCAGCCCGGCGCGCAGGCGCTGGCCCGACAGCGAGACCAGTTCGCGGCGCTGCGCGATGGTGCGCTCGGCCACGTCGCGCTGGGCGTAGAGCGCGGCCAGCTTGATGTAGGTGCGCGCCACCGAGGTCGATAGCATCAGCCGGGCGCTCTGGCTTTCGGCTTCCATGGCCTGGTCGTCCGACAGCGCGGATTCCAGCGCGGCGCGGTTCTTGCCCCAGAAGTCGAGGTCGTAGCTCACGCCCAGCTGGATCTTCGACTCGGTGATCCAGTTGCCGCTGAGCGGCGTACCTTCGAACAGGTCGTACGACGAGAAGCGCTGGCGCGTCATCTCCGCGTCCAGCCCGACGCTTGGATACAGGTCGCCGCGCACCGCATCGGCCATCGCGCGGGAGGCCCGCACGCGGGCGAAGGCGACCTGCAGGTTCGGGCTGTCGTGGATTGCTTCATCGACGAGCGCCCGCAGCTGCGGGTCGTTGAACTGATCCACCCAGTTCTGCGACGGCCACCGGCCGCCTTGCGACGGCAGCGTTTTGGCGCTGGCCAGTTGCCCGGGCGAGGTGAGCGTCTGCGTGCTGTGTGCGTTGCCGAGGTCGGCGCAGCCGGCCAGCACGGCCAGGGCGATGGCGCTCAGGGCCACGGCCAGGCGTGCTGGCCAGCGCGCCCGCTCGCGGCTTTGCGGAGCGTATGCCCGCGGGGTGGATGTGGAGGCGTTCATGTGGGTATGCGGAGCCATGTCGGGTAGCGGAAAGTCGGGGGCAACGCGATGTCAGGCGCCGGCCGGGCGCATCCGCGCGCCGTCGGTGCCGTTGTCGAGCACGCGCTGCAGCAGGCCGCGCAGTGTCTGCACCTCGGTCTGCGTGAAGCCGGCGAAGAAGCGGTTGAGCACCTGCGTATAGATGGCCGGCATGCGTTCGGCCAGCGTGCGGCCGGCGTCGGTCAACTCCAGGTGGACGACGCGCCGGTCGGATTCGCTGCGCATGCGCTCGATCAGGCCGCGCTTCTCCATGCGGCTCAGCATGCGGGTGAGCGAGCCGATGTCGGTGTTCAGTTCCCGGCCAAGGTCCGTGGCGGTCTGGCAGCGGCCGTTGGCGAGCAGCACCAGGCAACTGGCCTGGGAGTGCGTCACGTCCATCTGCGCGACTTCCTGTTCGATCGCCATGGACAGCGCCGTCTTGGCGCGCCCGATGAGGTAGCCCACGCTTTCGCACATGCGGTAGTCCTCCACCCGGAACAGGGCTCCGGGAGCGGTTTCGGTGGCGGATCTTGATTGTCCGGACATATTATGTATGCTCAATCATTGTTCTTACAAACATACGAATCGATGCACTAAAGAGCAAGGTACTGAATGATTGATTGCGGATATGGAAATAATTAGCGATCTATCGATCACTAATTGAGAATTGCCACTGGCTTTCGTTTTGGGGTGTCATCCGTTGCGCATTGCAGCATGCTAGAATTTTGGGTTATTCCACGAGCCGCTTTTCGCCCCCCATTTTTGGCTCGTGTCACGTCGTTTCCGAGTTCATACCCATGCGCGCGCTTCGCAACATCGCCATCATTGCCCACGTTGACCACGGCAAGACCACGCTGGTCGACCAGCTCCTCCGCCAAGCCGGCACGTTCCGCGAGAACGAGCAGATCGCTGAGCGCGTGATGGACTCGAACGACATCGAAAAAGAGCGCGGCATCACCATCCTGGCCAAGAACTGCGCCGTCGAGTACAACGGCACGCACATCAACATCGTCGACACCCCGGGCCACGCGGACTTCGGCGGTGAGGTGGAGCGCGTGCTGTCGATGGTCGACGGCGTGCTGCTGCTGGTGGATGCGGTGGAGGGCCCGATGCCGCAGACGCGTTTCGTGACGCGCAAGGCGCTGGCCCTGGGCCTGAAGCCCATCGTCGTGATCAACAAGGTGGACCGCCCGGGCGCGCGTCCGGAGTGGGTCATCAACCAGACCTTCGATCTGTTCGACAAGCTGGGCGCCAACGACGACCAGCTCGACTTCCCGGTCGTGTATGCCTCGGGCCTGAACGGCTACGCCGGCCTGACCGAGGACGTGCGCAGCGGCGACATGAAGCCGCTGTTCGAGACCATCCTCGAAAAAGTGCCGCAGCGCGACGACGATGCGAACGGCCCGTTGCAGTTGCAGATCATCTCGCTGGATTACTCCAGCTACGTCGGCAAGATCGGCGTGGGCCGCATCACGCGCGGCCGCGTGCGTCCGCTGCAGGACGTGGTGGTCAAGTTCGGCCCGGAAGGCGCGCCGATCAAGGGGCGCGTCAACCAGGTGCTGAAATTCCGCGGCCTGGAGCGCGAGCTGGTGCAGGAAGCCGAAGCCGGCGACATCGTGCTGATCAACGGTATTGAAGAACTGGGTATCGGCTGCACCGTGTGTGCGCCGGACGCCCAGGACGCGCTGCCGATGCTGAAGGTGGACGAGCCGACGCTGACCATGAACTTCTGCGTCAATACCTCTCCGCTGGCCGGCCGTGAAGGCAAGTTCGTTACCAGCCGCCAGCTGCGCGACCGCCTGGATCGCGAGCTGAAGTCCAACGTGGCGCTGCGCGTGAAGGACACCGGCGACGACACGATCTTCGAAGTATCGGGCCGTGGCGAACTGCACCTGACCATCCTGGTGGAAAACATGCGCCGCGAAGGCTACGAGTTGGCCGTGTCGCGCCCGCGCGTGGTGTTCAAGGAAATCGAGGGCGTGAAGCACGAGCCGTTCGAGCGCCTGACCGTGGACGTGGAAGACGGCCACCAGGGCGGTGTGATGGAAGAGCTGGGCCGTCGCAAGGGCGAACTGCTCGACATGGCGTCGGACGGCAAGGGCCGCACTCGTCTGGAATACCGCATTCCGGCACGCGGCCTGATCGGCTTCCAGGGCGAATTCCTGACGCTGACGCGTGGCACCGGCCTGATCAGCCATATCTTCGACGACTACTCGCCGGTCAGGGAAGGCGATCTGGGCGAGCGCCACAACGGCGTGCTGATCTCCCAGGACGACGGCGCCGCCGTGGCCTACGCGCTGTGGAAGCTGCAGGACCGCGGCCGCATGTTCGTGTCGCCTGGCGATGCGCTGTACGAAGGCATGATCATCGGCATCCACAGCCGCGATAACGACCTCGTCGTCAACCCGATCAAGGGCAAGCAGCTGACCAACGTGCGTGCCTCGGGCACCGACGAAGCCGTGCGCCTGGTGCCGCCGATCCAGATGTCGCTGGAGTACGCGGTGGAATTCATCGCCGACGATGAACTGGTCGAAGTCACGCCGAAGAGCATTCGCCTGCGCAAGCGGCATCTGAAGGAGCACGAGCGCAAGCGCGCGGCTCGCGAAGACGCGGTTTGATCGCGCGGCCTATCTGCCAGAAAAAACGCCCCGATTCGTCGGGGCGTTTTTTCTTGGTTGGCGCTAGGGAGGGGATTCGAATCCCGGCGCCATCCCGATCTGACCTTGCCCCCGCCAAACGAATCCCTTGCTGAGCCGATAAACGCAAGCAAGGAGAGAAGCAATGACAAGCAAGGCAAAGCGGGCGCGGTACACACTGGATTCAAGCTGGAAGCGGTTCGGCTGGTTAAGGCCGGGCAAAATATGGCTGCGGTGGGCGCCACGCTGGGTGTGGCGGACCAGACGATATACAACTGGGTCAAAGCCGACCGGGAGGGTCGGCTGACTGGCGCGGATACGAGGCCCGTGAGCCCGGAGCAGATGGAGCTGGCCCGCTTGCGGGCGGAAGTGGCGCGCCCGAAGATGGAGCGCGACATTCTAAAAACAGGGCTCGGCCAACCGGGATCACGATGCCATGCTCTAGTACCTCTGCACAGGGGTTATGACGGTTTGTCAGAGGTGGTTACAGGGTAGGCTTTGGCCAATTTTTTGCGGGCCGTTTCAGTAGAGAACATCCAGTTGATGCGAGC
>CAKKOY010000064.1 GCA_919592095.1 Ralstonia syzygii subsp. syzygii
CGTGCTCAACCGCATGGCTGCGCTTGCCCGCCCGCAGTCCGTCCGCGTCGACTGAATTACGCCTCACAGGGATGGCTTCGACTTCAAAGTCGATTTATGCAACAACGCCTCCAGATCGGGGTAGAAGTCCATCGTCATGCGCTCACCTGACCGCGCCAACGCTGGATTTGCAGGCGAGCGCGACGCGTGGCCCGCATGATACCTGCGTTTGCGGCAGACAGCACGTGCAAACGCACTGTCGGCGCACAATCCGTGTCACAAAAACGGCGCCGCCCGCTTCCGGACGGCGCCGCGATCGGCAACGGCATGCGCGCAGAGGCAGCCGCCGTCAGCCCAGGTCCAGCGGCACGAAGATCTTGGCATCGTCGCGCTGCACCAGCAGCGCCACGTGCTTGCCGGCGCGATCCACCAGCGAGCGCAGTTCCTGCGCGGACGACACCGGCGTGCCGTTGAGCGACATGATCACGTCGCCCGGCTGGATGCCCGCCTTGGCGGCCGGGCCGCTCGAGTCCATCACCACCAGGCCGCCGGGCAGGCCGCTCTGGCGCTTCTCTTCCGGTTGCAGCGGACGCACGGCCAGGCCCAGGCGGCCCTTGTCGGGCGCGGCGGACGTGCTGGCGGCGACCTTGGCGTCCTTGGCCTCGCCCACGGTGACCGACAGCGTGGTCGGCTTGCCGTGGCGGATGATCTGCAGCGGCACGTTCGTACCCGGCTTGATCTCAGCCACCTGCTCGGGCAGGTCGCCCGAATGGCCGATGTGCGCGTCGCCGATCTGCATGATCACGTCACCGGGCTGCAGGCCGGCCTTGGCGGCCGGGCCGTCTTTCTCCACCGCGTTGACCAGCGCGCCTTCAGGCTTGGGCAGGTTGAAGGAATCGGCCAGCGACTGGTCGACCTCCTGCACCGAAATGCCCAGCCGGCCGCGCGTGACCTTGCCGGTGGCCACCAGCTGCTGCTCCACCCTCATCGCCACATCGATCGGCACGGCGAACGACAGGCCCTGGTAGCCGCCGGTCTGGCTGTATATCTGCGAATTGATGCCGATCACCTCGCCGCGCTGGCTGAACAGCGGGCCGCCCGAGTTGCCGGGGTTGACGGCCACGTCGGTCTGGATGAACGGCACATAGGTGTCATCCGGCAGCGAGCGCGACTTGGCGCTCACAATGCCCGCGGTGACGGTGTTCTCGAAGCCGTACGGCGAACCGATCGCCAGCACCGGCTCGCCCACCTTGGTACCGGCGGGGTTGCCGATCTGCACGGTCGGCAGGTTCCTGGCCGCGATGCGCAGCACGGCCACGTCGGATTGCTTGTCCACCCCCAGCACCTTGGCCTTGAACTCGCGGCGATCGGTCAGCTTGACGCTGACTTCCTGCGCGCCGTCGACCACGTGGGCGTTGGTCAGGATCAGCCCGTCGGGCGAAACGATGAAGCCGGAGCCCAGGCCCTTGACGACCTGGTCGCCCTGCTGCTGCGGCACCTGCGGCATGAAGTGCTTGAAGAACTCGGCGAACGGATCGTCCGGGTTCATGCCGGGCGGCAGGCCCTGGATGGAGGTGCGCTGGGCGTGCGCGGTGGTGCTGATGTTGACCACCGCCGGGCCATACCGCTCGACGATGCCGGAGAAGTCCATCGGCGCGGCCACCGCCACCGCGGCGGTCGAGGCCGGGGCGGTCGCGGGTGCCGCCAGCGGCGCGGCCACCGCGCGCGAAATCACGTCCTTCTGCAGATAGGCATAGCCGCCCGCGACGGCCAACACTGCGGCCAGCCCGACCGCACTGCGTGCCATGGTTTGACGCGTCATGTCTGTGTCCTCTCTTGGTCGATGTGCCTTGGGAGCGAGGGCCACGGCCGGCAGGGTCGCCTGCCATGCCCATCGGTTGCAGGCCATCGTAGGCGGGCAGACTTAACCGAGACTTAAACGACTGGGCGTCACATGCAACAAAGTGTTTCGGCTCAGGCCGCCGCGTGGAACGGAAACCGCAGCACCACCCGCAAGCCGCCGCCGTCGCGCGCTTCCAGCGCCAGCGTGGCGTCGTGGGCCTGCGCGATCTCGCGCACGATGGCCAGGCCCAGCCCGCTGCCGCCGGTGGGGGCCTGGGCCGACCGGTAAAAGCGGTCGAGCACGCGCTCACGCTCCGTGGCGGGGATGCCGGGACCGTTGTCTTCCACCACCAGCTGCGCGCCGCCATCCGGCGCGTGTCCGGTCGAGACATCCACACGGGCGCCCCCGGGGCAGTAGCAGAGGGCGTTGTCGATGAGGTTGACCAGCAGCACGCGCAGCGCATCGGCATTGCCGCTGACCGATACCGGCTGCGACTCCATGGCGATGCCCAGATCGATCCGCTTCTGCAGCGCGGCGGGCGAAAGCTCGGCGACCACCTCGGCGGCGATGACCTCGAGCGCGACCGGGCGGCGCTGTGTATCGGCGGCGCCGGGCTCCTGCCGGGCCAGCGTCAGCAGCTGGCCGACGAGGCGGATCATCCGTTCCACGCCGCGATGCAGATCGGCGTGCGCGGCGCGGCGCTCTTCCTCGTTCTGCGCGCGGTCGGCCACCTGCAGTTGCAGCTTGAGCGCGGCCAGCGGCGTGCGCAGCGCGTGAGCGGCGTCGGCGACGAACGCACGCTGGTGCGCCAGCGCGTCGCCCAGGCGGACGAGCAGATCATTCAGGGCGGTGGTCAGCGGGCGGATCTCGGCGGGCAACCCGTGCGTGGGCAGCGGTGACAGCGCGGCCGCATCGCGCGCCTGTACCTGGCGGGCCACCGTGCCCAGCGGCGACAGGCCGCGCCCCACCGCCAGCCACACCAGCCATGCCAGCAGCGGCAGCAAGATCAGCAGCGGCGCGACGGTGCGCAGCGCCATGCGGGCCGCCACCTCGTGCCGCGCGCTGTAGGGCTGGGCGATCTGCACCACCGCCGGCCCGAAGGCGACGCTGTAGACGCGCCACGTCCCCTCCGGCGTGACGACATCGGAGAAGCCCAGTTCGGCCTGTGCGGGCAGATCGGGCCGTGCGTGAGACAGATAGAGACTGCGGCCCGTGCCGTCCCAGATGCGGATCACCACATCGTCGTCGTGGGCGATGCCGGCCAGCGCCGGCGGCGGCGGGTCGATCCACCGGCTGGGCAGCGCGGCGGCCACCTGCTGCATCTGGTAGTCGAACAGCGCATTGGCCTCCTGGCGGGCCTGCGCATAGATGAGGAGCGTGGCGGCGACGATGCCCGCGAGCAGTCCGCCCGAGAGCCACCACAAGAGCGTCTTGCGAATGGATTGCATGGTGCGCTATTGAGCGTCCGGGCGGCCGGCAGGTTCCGCGGGCGGCGTCGGCGCCCCTCGCGGGATCACGTACCCCACGCCGCGGATGTTCTGGATGAAGTGACTGCCCAGTTTCTTGCGCAGCGCATGGATGTAGACCTCGACCGTGTTGCTGCCGACCTCTTCGTCCCAGCCGTACAGGTTGTCCTGCAGCTGCGCGATCGACCAGACCTTGCCCGGACGCGACAGCAGCGCGTGCAGCACCGCGAACTCGCGCCCGGACAGCTTGACGGGCACGCCCGCGCGCAGCACCTCGCGCGTCACGGGGTTGAGCAGCACCTCGCCGTGGCGCATCAGCGGGTCGGCGCGGCCGCCCTGGCGGCGCAGCAGCGCATGCATGCGCGCGGCCAGCTCCTGCAGGTCGAACGGCTTGACGAGATAGTCGTCCGCGCCCGCGTTGAGACCGGCCACACGGTCGGCCACCGCATCGCGCGCGGTCAGGATCAGGATGGGAAGGGCGATGCCGCGCCGGCGCACCTCGTGCACCACGTCCAGGCCGTCGCGCTTGGGCAGGCCGAGATCGAGCAGCATCAGGTCGAACATCGAGGCACCGGATGCGGATGCGGCGGGCGCGGCGCCGGGCGAACTGATGGCCTGCACGGCGGCCTCGCCGTCGCGCACCCAGTCGATGGCAAAGCCATCCTGGCGCAGGCCCTTGCGCACGGCGTCGCCGATCATGCCGTCATCTTCGACCAGAAGTACGCGCATCGCATGCAAAAAAAATGAGCCGGAGAGGGCTCATTGTAAAACCGCGGCACGGACGGTGCCCACTTGCGCGAAGCGCCGTCCGCGGGCCGCACCGGGAGCGGAGCCCCGCGGCGCGGAGGTCAGCCGGGACCGTTCTCAGGCAGCAGGCGCCACCATCGGACAACCCGGTTGATACGGGGTCACGCCGGGGATATTCAAACGGGACGTCAGGTTCTGCACCGGGTTGTCCAGGAAGTCCTTCGTCTTGTCGGACACCCAGTTGACGCCGGTGTTGACCGTGTTGACGGCATTGGCCGTGTTGGCGTACAGGCGGCCCTTCAGGTCCTGCAGGTAGCCGTCCGTAAAAGCCTTGGCCTTGTCGACTGCCAGATCGATACCCGAATTGAGCGCCTTCTCCACGAGCTCCTTGGCAAGGCCATTGCGCAGCGCCACCCGGGCTTGCGGGCCGGCGATGGCCCCCACTGCAGCGGAGGCCAGGTTGATGCCGGCCTCGGCCAGCGCCTTCTTGAGGCTGCCGCCGTTCAGCAAGGTCGACAGCACCTTGGCGGCCGACGCCCCGGCAGCCATCCCCATCGACAGCGCGTCCGCAATTTCGCCCAGCCCCGGAATCACGCCCAACGCACCGACCACCTGGGACGCGATATCCATCACCGTCGAGTAGATGGTGAGGATATTCTCCATGATCCTCTTCAGGGCTCCGCCGCTCTTCTTGACCGTCTTGATGTCGGGCTGGTCTTCCATGCCCATGGCCATGTCGGAAACGGCGCTCTTGCTGGCGTCCGATTTCGCGGCATGTGTCTTGCGCTCCTGGACCGTCTTGTTGGCCTCCGACATGCTGGACATGAACTTCTCGAAGTCCTTCTTGCCGATCACGCCGGAGTCCACCGTCGGGCCGCCGAAGCTGAAGAAGCCGTTCTTCGTCTTGTAACCCGAGTTGGCGTTGTTGATCAGGCCGTACAGCAGCGGATCCTGCAGCAGTTGCTTGGCCGCTTCGCGGACATCGGAAGACAGGCTCTTGTCTTCCGTCATGGCCGCCAGCCGATCACGCGTGATCTTCTGGCCGTCCTTGAAGAACACGTCGAGATTGTCGTTGATCGTCGACACGGTCTTCAGGTCTTCCTTGGTCAGGTGGACGGCCGAAGCAGCGCGCTGCAGGAAGTCCCCCTTGCCCACCTTCTTGTCGGGGTCGTCCAGCTTGTTCAGGCTGGCCCACTCATTGCGGTTCTGCAGGAAGTACTGGGCCGCGGCGATAACCTGCGGCGGCGCCTTCTTGACGCCCGAGTCGCCGTCGACGATGCGCTGGAAGGCATCCATGTCCAGCTTCTTCGGCAGGTAGTCGGAATACCGGTACAGCTCGCGCAGCGCATCGTTCTGCGTCATGGCGGAAGGCTTGTCGCCCGGCTTCGCGTCGGACGGGATGTAGTCCTTCACGTAGCCTTCGGCCTTCTTCCGGTTGTACTCGGCCACCTGCGGGTGGTTGTCGATGAAGCTGCTCACGTCGCCGGCCTTGATCTTGCCCCCGCACTTGCCGTCGCCCTGCGAACCGATGGCGACGAACAGGGCCGGATCGTTGGCCAGCGCCTGCAGCGCGGCCTTCAGTTCGGACGGCGTGCTGGGATCGTTGATCTTGTCCTGGATCGACTTCCACTCGACCGGCATCTTGTCCTTGTGGCGGCCCAGGATAGACATGATCTCCAGCTGGCTGTCGTTGAGCGTGCCGCTGTTCCACGTCAGGACCTGCGGATGGCTCTTGGCGAATTCGGCCAGGTCCTTGCCCTTGATCTTGCCGCCGAAACGGCCGTCGCCCTGCGAGCCGATCGCCTGGAACAGGTTGAAATCCTGCGACAGCGCCTGCAGGGCCCACTTCAGGTCGGGCGTTGTATTGGGGTCGTTGATCTTGTCTTGCAGCTTGTCCCAACTGATCGCGCCCTTGTCCTTGTACAGGTTCAGGATGCCGATGATCTGCAGTTGCGTGTCATTGAGCGTGCCGCCATTCCAGGTCACATCGCTGCCGACGGGCGGGGTGTCGGGCTGGCACGATTGCGGCGGCGTGGTGTCAGCGGGAGCCGGCTGGCAGCCCTGGCCTTCCGGGGCGGCCGGATTCACCGACGGATCGGGCGACTGCTGCGCCGCGTCCTGCACCGCGCGCGAGACGGATTCGTCGAACTTGAAGAACAGCTCGGGCGGCAGGTCCGGACGGCTCGGCCACGTGGGATGGTCGTACTGGAAGAACAGGGAGGACGGAAGGTCGGGGTTGTTCGTGGCAGCCTCGGCGGCGCCCGACCCGCCCGAAGGCACAGTCGGTCTTGCCGCACTGGAAATGTTTGTACTCATGCTGACCTCGTAGCGGAAGTGGGATGGGATATGCCTGCCCGCCTTTGCGGCAGACATATCCCCGAGGCTAAGTTGTGGGGCGCACGCGCGGGCATGGTTGCCCGAAGCGAAGACCGCATCAGCGAAATGGGCCACGCCGGCCGCGACAGGCCATCGGCAAGCCTTCGCATCCCCCCCAGCGGCTCAGGACGCTGAAGCCAGGCACCGGCCAGGCCCGCGCCGCCGGTTGCACCGCCCCGCGCTTGCCTTTATCGTGACGCGGTCGACCATCCGATCACGTGCGCAGATGAGCGCCCCGCAAGCCACCTTGCCCGTCCCGCCCGCTCCCCCTGAGGCGCCCGCCGCCGACCTGCGCGAACGCATCCGCGCCACCCGTCCGACGCTGTCGCCGGCCGAACGACAAGTCGCCGACTGGGTGCTGCAGCAGCCCGGCACGGTGCTGAGCCTGCCGGTGGCGGCCATCGCCCGCGAGGCCGGCGTCAGCCAGCCGACCGTGATCCGCTTCTGCCGCTCGATGGACTGCCACGGCCTGTCCGATTTCAAGCTGCGGCTGGCGCAGGGCAACGTCCCGCGCGATGCGGCCCCGGCCCGTGCAGCGCATCCGGCGGGACACCGCATCCTGCAGGACACCATCGACGCCCTGGCCACGCTGCGCGACCGGCTCGACCCGCGCGCGCTGGACGCCGCCGTGGCGCTGGTGGAAGCGGCGCAGCGCATCGACCTGTACGGCTTCGGCAGTTCCGGCGTGGTGGCGCGCGACGCGCAGACCAAGTTCTTCCGCTACGGCATCGCCGCCAATGCGTACAGCGATCCGTACCTGGTGTCGATGTCGCTGAACGTGCTGCAGGCGAGGGATGTGGTGATCGCCATTTCCAAGTCCGGCGATCTGCCCGAGCTGCAGACGGCGGTGAAACGGGTGCGCGAGTTGGGGGTGCGTGTGATGGCGATCACCGCGCCGGACAGCAGTCTGGCCGCGCTGGCCGACGTGACGCTGCCCGCCGGCGTGGAGGCCGACGTGGCGGACCGCTCCATGGTGGCACGCCTGCTGCACCTCACCTTGCTGGATGCGCTGGTGCTGGAAACGGCGCTGCGCAAGGGGAGCGCGGTCGGCCGGACCGATACGCCTGAGTAGGCCGGCCCCGCGGGTTTCAGTGACCGTTCGCCACGGCGTGATCCATCGCCGCACACAGGCCGATCAGCCCGGGGTACGGCGAATGGATCACGTACACCGGCATCGCCGACACATAGCCGGAGAAACGGCCCTTGTCCTCGAACCGCCTCCGGAACGGTGAGTTGGCGAAGGCGGCGCCCAGCCGCGGCACGATGCCGCCGCCGATATAGACCCCGCCCCGCGCGCCCAACGTGACCGCCAGGTTGGCCGCCACGGTGCCGAGCATGGCGCAGAACGTATCGACGGCATAGCGGCAGCGGGCATGGTCGCCGGCGGTGTCGTCCATTTCGCCCAGGGCGATGGCGGTGATGTCGGCGGCGCGGCGCACGGCGGGGCCCTGCTGCCACAGGTCGAAACACGCGCCGAGGGCCTCGTAGATCAGCTCCAGCCCCATGCCCGAGATCAACCGCTCGGCCGAGACGTGGCCGAAGCGCTCGCGTGCGAAGCGCCAGATGGCGACTTCCTCGTCGTTCATCGGCGCAAACGCCACGTGGCCCCCCTCGCCCGCGACGGCGATGAAGCGCCCGGCCGGCGTCGGCAGCAGCGAGGCCACACCCAGGCCCGTGCCCGGCCCCAGCAGCGCGCGCGGCGCGTCGGCCGCGCAGGTGCCGCCGCCCACCTGTTCCAGTTCCTCCGCGTTCAGGTAGGGCAGCGCGTGCGCCAGCGCGGCGAAATCGTTGAGCACGACCAAGGTATCGAAGCCCAGCGACTGGCGCATCGCCTCGGTGGAGAACGCCCAGTCGCGGTTGGTCATGCGGATCTGGTCGCCCAGCACCGGATTGGCGATGCCGATGGCCGCATGCCGCACGCCCGCCGTGGCGATCTCCGGCGGCAGCGAGGCGAGATAGGCGCGCATGGCCGCTTCCAGCGACGGGTAGTCGTCGCCGGCCAGCACGCCGATATGGGCCAGCCGCATCGGCGCCATCTCCAGCGCGAAGCGCGCGTTGGTCCCGCCGACATCCCCGACCAGGCGCGGGTAGGCCGTCACGTCGTCCATGCTGCCCACGCCGACTTCATGCAGACCAATAGACATCGAGCGGCACCTCCCGCTGATGAATGACATAGCTGACCGGCAGCGCCTGCCGCGCCGTGCCCTGCGCGGCCCGGTCGAACACCGACCGCTTGGCCGCCCCGCCGATGGCAAGGAACAGCGCGCGCGCCGCGCACAGCGCCGACAGGTTCAGGCTGATGCGGCGGTATGGCGCTACGCCGGGGCGCAGCGGCAGGTAGGCGGGCCCCTGCGCGCGATCGATGCCGAGCGCCAGCTCCTGCGCATCGGGAAACAGCGAAGCCGTATGCCCGTCGTCGCCCATGCCGAGCAGCACCACGTCGGGCTGCTGGAACGGATCGTTGGCGGTGGCGACGCAGGCATCGACATCGACCGAGCCGCCGTGCACGTGCAGCGGCAGCACCAGCGGGAAAAACCGCGCAGCCGCGGCGGCATCCCGCAGCAAGTGTTCGCGCACCAGGCGCGCGTTGCTGTCCGGGTGGTCGGGCGGCACGGCGCGTTCGTCGACCAGCGTGACCGACACCACCTCCCAGTGCAGCGGCCGCGTGCGCAGCGCGGCGAACAGCGGAATCGGCGAGCGCCCGCCCGATACCGCCAGGCACACGCTGCCCTGCGCCTCGATCTGCCGCGCCAGCGCATCCGCGACCGCATCGGCCAGCCGTTCCATCTGGGTCTGGGCATCGGGCATGGCATGCCAGCGCAGGGTCATCACATCTCCTCGTGCCAGGCGGCGGCGTCGCGGGAGAGCAGCGCGCTCGAGGCCGCCGGCCCCCAGCTGCCCGCCGTGTAGCCCTTGGGCGGCATGCGGGCCTGGTTCCAGGCCTCGATGATGGGCTCGACCCAGCGCCAGGCCTCGGCCTGCTCGTCGCGGCGCACGAACAGGCCAAGCTGGCCGTTGACGGCGTCCATCAGCAGGCGCTCGTAAGCGCCGGCATGGCGCACGCCGCCGTGGTCGGTGAAGTCCAGGTCCAGCGTAGACGGCTGCAGGCCCAATGCCGCGCCCGGCGTCTTGGTCAGGAACTGCAGGCGGATGCTTTCCTCCGGCTGCAGGCGGATCACCAGGCGGTTCTCGGGAAACTGGATCAGCGGCTTGGGGAACAGCGCGTGCGGCACGTCATGAAAGCGCACCACGATCTCCGCCAGCCGCTGCGGCATGCGCTTGCCGGTGCGCAGGTAGAACGGCACGCCGGCCCAGCGCCAGTTGGCGATCTCAGCCCTGATGGCAACGAAGGTCTCGGTACGGCTGTCGTGCGGGATGCCGTGCTCGCTCAGGTAGCCCTGCACCGGCTGTCCGGCGATGGCCCCTTCGAGGTACTGGCCGCGCACGGTCTTCTCGGGCACCTCCTGCAGCGGGATCGGCTTGAGCGCCTTGAGGATCTTCAGCTTCTCGTCGCGGATGGCGTCCTGCGACAGGCTGGCAGGCGGCTCCATGGCGACGATGCATACCAGCTGCAGCAGGTGGTTCTGCACCATGTCGCGCAGGGCGCCGACGCCATCGTAGAAATCGCCGCGCTTTTCCACGCCGAGCTGCTCGGCGATGGTGATCTGCACGTCCTTGATCCACTCGCGGCGCCACAGCGGCTCGAACAGCGCGTTGCCGAAGCGGATCGCCATCAGGTTCTGCACCGACTCTTTGCCGAGGTAGTGGTCGATCCGGTAGATCTGGTCTTCGGCAAAGAACTCGGCCACCGCGGAATTGATGCGCTCGTTGGAGGCCAGATCGATGCCCAGCGGCTTCTCGAGCACCAGCCGCACATTGGGCGTGTTCAGGCCGACCCGGGCGAGCTGCGCGCAGATGTCGACGAAGATGCCGGGCGCGGTGGCCAGGTAGCACACGGTGACCGGGGCGCGGTCCTCGCCCAGCGCGGCGGCCAGGGCATCGAACTGTTCCGGCTTGCGGGCATCGACCTGCTGGTAGACGATGCGCGCGACGAAGGAGGCCCAGGCATCGTCCGACACGGGCGCGCCGGAATACAGGCGCATGGTGGGCCGCACGTCCCGCTCCAGCAGGGCCAGGTAACCCGTGGTTTCCAGCGGCTGGGTGCCGATGGCGAAGATCCGCCCGCGCGGATGGAGTTCACCGCCCTGGTGCGCATCGAACAAGGCCGGGATCAGCTTGCGGCGGGCCAGATCGCCCGTACCGCCAAACAACACCATGTCGAATGCGGGCACCGACATCGTCATCTCCTGTCTGTGTGTGAGCCATTGGATAGGCTAGCCTATGAAGCGCGCCCGGTCTGTGCCGGGCTGCCGGAGCCGCCTCGCTTCATTGTGAGCGCGTTTTGTGCAGGCTAGCAGGGTAACGTGCTGCTTTCGCCCATTTTGTAGTATTACTACACCATGAGCAAGGCGCGCGGAACCCTGCCCCGGCAACCGCCTGTCTTGCCGGTTTGGCGCCAATACAGGCCGGCTGTGCATCCGAAGGCAAGCAATTCGCGTGCTCGATGGCACCAGCGCAGACGGGCGGTAAGGGAAAACGCTGCCCCGCGGCCGGCCGGTTTGTAGGAAAATTACATACCTCGATCTGCCCCACCAGGAGAACCGCATGGCCCTGCACCGCGTACTGGGCGACGTCACCCAGCGCATCATCGACCGCAGCCGCGGCCCCCGCCAGGCCTATCTGGAGACCACCCGCAAGAACGCCGGCCGCAAGGTCGAGCGGTCCTTGCTGTCGTGCACCAACCTCGCCCACGGCTTTGCGGCCATGGAGGGCGAAGCCAAGATCCGCCTGAAGGCGCTGGAGCGGCCCAACATCGGCATCGTCTCGGCGTACAACGACATGCTGTCGGCGCACCAGCCGCTGGAGGTCTTCCCGGCCTGGATCAAGGAAGCCGCGCTGGAAGCCGGCGGCACCGCCCAGTTCGCCGGCGGCGTGCCGGCCATGTGCGATGGCGTGACGCAGGGGCAGGACGGCATGGAGCTGTCGCTGTTCTCGCGCGACACCATTGCGCTGTCCACCGCCGTAGCGCTGTCGCACCAGATGTTCGACGCCGCACTGTACCTGGGCGTGTGCGACAAGATCGTGCCGGGGCTGGTGATCGGCGCGCTGTCGTTCGGCCATCTGCCGGCCGTGTTCGTGCCCGGCGGCCCGATGACCACCGGCATGAGCAACGATGACAAGGCGCGCACGCGCCAGCTCTACGCCGAAGGCAAGCTCTCGCGCGCCGATCTGCTGGAGGCCGAGTCCAAGTCGTACCACGGCGCCGGCACCTGCACGTTCTACGGCACCGCCAACTCCAACCAGATGCTGATGGAGATCATGGGCCTGCACCTGCCGGGCACCGCCTTCATCAACCCGAGCACACCGCTGCGCGAGGCACTGACGCGCGAATCGGCGCGGCAGGTGCTCAAGCTCGTCCATGGCGGCGGACAGTACACGCCGATCGCCGACGTGCTCGACGAGCGCGCCTTCGTCAATGGCATCGTCGGCCTGCTGGCCACCGGAGGCTCGACCAACCACACGCTGCACCTGATCGCCATGGCGCGCGCCGCCGGCATCCTGCTGACGTGGGATGACTTCGACGACCTGTCGTCGGTGATTCCGCTGCTGGCGCGCGTGTATCCGAACGGCAAGGCGGACGTGAACGAGTTCCAGGCGGCGGGCGGCCTGTCGATCGTGATCCGCGAACTGCTCGACGCAGGGCTGCTGCACGACGACGTGACGACCGTCATGGGCAAGGGCCTGCGCCAGCATTCGCGGGAGCCGTTCCTGCAGGATGGCAAGCTGGTCTGGCGCGACGGCGCGGCGGCCTCGCTGGACACCAACATCGTGCGCGGCGTGGCCGAGCCGTTCTCGCCGGACGGCGGCCTGCGCGTGCTGGACGGCAACCTGGGGCGCTCGGTCATCAAGGTCTCGGCCGTGAAGCCCGAGCACCGCTTCGTGGAAGCACCGGCCCGGGTCTTCCACGCGCAGGACGACCTGATCCACGCCTTCAAGGCCGGCGAGCTGGAGCGCGACTTCGTCGCCGTGCTGCCCTACCAAGGCCCGGCAGCCAACGGCATGCCCGAACTGCACAAACTGACGCCGACGCTGTCGGTGCTGCAGGAACGCGGCTTCAAGGTGGCGCTGGTGACCGACGGCCGCATGTCGGGCGCATCGGGCAAAGTGCCGGCGGCGATCCACGTCACGCCGGAGGCGCTCACCGGCGGACCGCTGGCGCGCGTGCGCGACGGCGACATCGTGGTGCTGGACGCGGAAGCCGGCACGCTGTCAGTCCGCGTGCCCGAGGCGGAATGGAACGCCCGCAAGGTGGCCACGCCCGATCTGGCGCACTATCATGCGGGCGTCGGCCGGGATCTGTTCTCCGGTTTCCGCCGCAATGTGTCCGCGGCGGAAAACGGCGCCTGCACGCTGTTCGTGTCGGCCGGCGCCTGAATGGTGAGTGGGTGCCGCGGGCTCAGTCCTTGGCGGGCCCGCGCACCAGCAAAACCGGCGTGGTCGCAAGGCGGATGAATTTTTCCGCCACGCTGCCGAGCATGGCATGCGCCAGCCCGCGGCGGCCGTGCGTGCCGATCACGACCAGGTCGGCGCCCCATTTGGCCGCCTCGCGCTGCAGCGCGGCGGCGACGTCTTCACCGATGCCTTCGGTTTCGATCAGCGCGGCCTGCTGCGGCACGCCTTCCTTGGTCAGCCGGGTCTCTATGTCGGTGAGCAGCGTGGTCCCCGCCTGGATGAACGATTTGCGCAGCTCGATCGGATCGTAATAGCCGACGTCGAAGAGCATGGCCGGGCTGTCGACGACGTAGACAGCGCGGATGGTGCCGCCGGCCGATTTGGCCAGCCGCACGGCCTCGTCCAGGGCCAGCTTGCTGGTACCGCTGCCGTCCACCGCCACCAAGATCTTCTTGTACATATAGGGAGCCTCGCAGGAGAGTTGCTGTTGGGGATACGTCCGCTGCCGGCCTTGCCGGCAAAGGTATTCTGTGACATCCGAGACCCATTCGCGTTGCGCCAGATCAGATGGGCCTGCTCTCGCCGCAACAATGATGCCCGCTCCCTCCCCCATGTCGCACCGGCACCCGCCCGCCCCCACGCCCGAACTGATCGCGGCCTACCGCCGCGCACGCTACCGCGTTGCCGCGCCGGCCGGCGACGTGCTGCTGCGCATCGACGCGGCCGCCCCCCGCGTGGCGGCCCTGCTGACGCAGGCACGGATGCCGTGGGCCGTGTTCGTCACGGCCTGCCAGCCGTTCTCCCATCCGGTCAGCGCCGAAGAGAACGCCGCCCGCCAGACCGAACTGCTTGCCTGGGCGATCGCGCGCGGACTGTCATGGCTCGAGGGTGAAGGCGGCCCGCCCGAGGCCGATGCAACGTGGCCGCCGGAACCCAGCCTGCTGCTGTTCATTGGCGACCCCGCCATCGCCGACACGCTGATGCTGAACTTCGAGCAGAACGCCGTGGTGATGTGCGATGCGCATGGATTTTGCACCTTGCGTTGGCATCCGTATCTGCCATTCTGAATCGCACAGGGACGCACTTTCGGCGCATACCGCGCTCTAATCGAAGCGAGTGGCGCGATCGATGCCTGGGTGCTGAGATCGATACATCGGCAAGGAGGTCGTATGGAACTGCACATGCAATCGCACCATTGGGAGCGCCGCATGCCCGACTGGCTGGCCGCCACCGTGGCCGGCGTCATCGGCGGCGCGCTGGTGATCGTGCTGGAATTCTTCTGGTCGACCATGGTGCTCAATGAAAGCCCGTGGCGGCCCACCCACAAGATCGCGGCCATGGTCATGGGCCCAAGCGCGCTCGAACAGATGTCGCTGTTCAGCCTGGGCATCGTGGCGACCGCGCTGGTGCTGCATTTCGTGCTGGGCGCCGTCATGGGGATGATCCTCGGCGCCATCATCGCGCCATTCCACTTCGATTCGAGCATCGGCATGGAATCCGCCATCGGCATGGCCTTCGGGATCGTGGCCTATGTGGTCAACTTCTACGGCATGACGGTGGTGTTCCCGTGGTTCGCCTCGGAGCGCGGCTCCGGGCCGCTGCTGGCGAACCTGCTGTTCGGCGTGGTAACCGCCATCACATACGGCATGCTGGAACGGCGCACGCAGGAATCGATGCACTGACGCGCCGTGTTTTTCCTGCGGCGCCGCATACTGGGCGGCGCCGTTGGGAGACGGCCGCCCCGGCCACCGATGCCGGCGGCGGCCGTTTTGCATTGCGTCGCAGCATGCAGCACGCATATCGTCGCGATCCGCACGCGGGGCGGCCCTCCTCCCGGCGCTGCCTTGCACGATGCAAGTCAGAGGACTAGCCTTGCTATAGCGTGTGGCGCACAGCGAGGTGACGCATGGCGCTTGCGATTGCATTGATCCTCATCATCGTGCTGGCGATGGGGTTTCACTTTGCCAGCCCCTGGTGGATCACGCCGATCGCCTCGAACTGGGTGCGCATGGACGACACGCTGACGATCACCATCGTCATCACCGGCGCGCTCTTCATCGCGATCAATCTGTTCGTGGCGGCCGCGCTGCTGCGCTACCGGCACCGCGACGGCCATCGCGCCGCCTACGAACCGCACAACAAGCGGCTGGAATGGTGGCTGATCGGCGTGACGGCGGTCGGTGTGGCGGCGCTGCTGGCGCCTGGCCTCTTCGTCTATGCCGACTACGTGCGGCCGCCACCCGGCGCGCTGCGGTTCGAGGTGCTGGGCCAGCAATAGCAATGGCGCTTCCGCTTTCCCGGCCCCGGCGGCAAGCTGGGCACGACGGACGTGCGCTACATCAGCGACGACAACCCCTTCGGCCTGAACCCCGCCGACCCCAACGGCCGCGACAACTACCTGATCGAAACGCCCGAGCTGCACCTGCCGCTCAACCGGCCGGTGCAGGTCCTCACACGCTCGCGCGACGTGCTGCACGACTTCTATGTGCCGCCGTTCCGCGCGCGCATGAACATGGTGCCCGGCATGGTCACCACCTTCTGGTTCACGCCGACCAAGGCCGGCCGCTACGACATCCTCTGCGCCCAGCTCTGCGGCATCGGGCACGCCAGCATGCGCTGCGTGGTGGTGGTGGAAGACGAGGCCGCGTTCACCCGCTGGCTGCAGCAGCAGCCGACCTTCACGCAGCGGCAGCTGGCCAAGGTGCAGGCGGCATCCGCGACGGCCGGTGCGGGTGGCGGCGCCCAGGCCCTCGCCGACCAGGGCAGGACGCTGGCCCAGGCCAAGGGCTGCGTTGCCTGCCACAGCGTGGACGGCAGCCCCGGCGTCGGCCCCAACTGGAAGGGCCTGTACGGCAAGACCGAAACCATGGCCGACGGCAGCACCGCGCAGGTTGATGAAGCCTATCTGCGCGCTTTCATCCGCGACCCGAAGGCGCGCGTGGTCAAGGGCTTCGCGCCGATCATGCCGAACTTCGACCTCAGCGAGCAGGAACTGTCGTCCCTGGTGGCTTACATCAAGACGCAGGGCGGCCCGGGCGCCGCCAGCGCGGCCAAACCCTAGCGAGGAGGCAGGATGTCCTACGCGCACACCGACCACGCTCCGCAAAGTTTCTGGACACGCTACGTCTGGAGCCAGGACCACAAGGTCATCGCCGTGCAGTATTCGCTCACGGCCATCGCCATCGGCCTGGTCGGCCTCGTGCTGTCGAACCTGATGCGGCTGCAGTTGGGCTTTCCGGGCAAGTTCGCCTTCATCGACGCGAACCACTACTACCAGTTCGTCACCATGCACGGAATGATCATGGTGATCTACCTGCTCACCGCGCTGTTCCTGGGCGGCTTCGGCAACTACCTGATCCCGCTGATGCTGGGCGCGCGCGACATGGTGTTCCCATTCCTCAACATGCTGAGCTACTGGGTCTACCTGCTGGCGGTGCTGGTGCTGGTGGCGAGCTTCTTCGTGCCGGGCGGGCCGACCGGCGCGGGCTGGACGCTGTATCCGCCGCAGGCCATCCTGCCTGGCACGCCCGGTACCGAATGGGGCATCGTGTTGATGCTGGTGTCGCTGGCGATCTTCATCGTCGCGGCGACGATGGGTGGGCTGAACTACGTCACCACCACACTGCAGGCGCGCACGCGCGGCATGACACTGCTGCGCATGCCGCTCAGCGTGTGGGGCATCTTCGTGGCGACCATCCTGGCGCTGCTGGCGTTTCCGGCACTGTTCGTCTCGGCGATCATGATGCTGCTCGACAAGACGCTCGGCACCAGCTTCTTCATGCCGGCGGTGGTGTCGATGGGGCAGCCGCTCAAGCATGCCGGCGGCAGCCCGCTGCTGTTCCAGCACCTGTTCTGGTTCTTCGGCCACCCGGAGGTCTATATCGTCGCGCTGCCGGCCTTCGGCATCGTGTCGGACCTGATCAGCACGCACGCGCGCAAGAACATCTTCGGCTACAAGATGATGGTGTGGGCCATCATCATCATCGGCGTGCTGTCGTTCGTGGTGTGGGCGCACCACATGTTCGTGGCAGGCATGAACCCGTACTTCGGCTTCTTCTTCGCCACCACCACGCTCATCATCGCCATCCCGACGGCGCTCAAGGTCTACAACTGGGTGCTCACGCTGTGGCGCGGCGACATCCGCCTCACCGTGCCGATGCTGTTCGCCATCGGCTTCATCAGCACCTTCGTGATCGGCGGTCTGACCGGGCTGTTCCTCGGCAACGTGAGCGTGGACATTCCGCTGTCCAACACCTACTTCGTGGTGGCGCACTTCCACATGGTGATGGGCGTGTCGCCGATCCTGGTGGTGTTCGGCGGCATCTACCACTGGTATCCGAAGGTGACGGGCCGCCTGCTCAACGACACGCTGGGGCGCGCGCATTTCTGGATCACCTTCCTCGGCACCTACGCGATCTATTTCCCGATGCACTACCTCGGCATCCTGGGCATGCCGCGGCGCTACTACGCATATGAGGGCTACAGCTTCATTCCGGCCTCGGCGCAGACGCTCAACACGTTCATCACCGTCATCGCGCTGATCGTGGCGGCGGCACAGCTGCTGTTCCTCGTCAACCTGGCGTGGAGCCTGGTGCGCGGCAAGCACGCCGGCGCCAACCCGTGGCACGCCACCACGCTGGAATGGCAGACCCCGCAGACGCCGCCCGTGCACGGCAACTGGGGCCCCGCGCCGCCGGTGGTGTACCGCTGGGCCTATGAATACAGCCCGCCGGACCGCAAGGAAGACTTCGGCCCGCAGAACGAGCCGCCATCGGATATCCCGGCGCCCGATGCCGCCGTCCTGCCCACCGGTGAGGCACGCGCATGAGCACCCTGCCCCGCGCCTTCGTACCCGATGCCCCACGCGTCTCGCCAAACACGAGCCGCATCGGGCTGACCGTCTTCATGGCGGTGGCGACGACGCTGTTTTCGTTGCTGCTGCTGGCCTATGCGATGCGCATGCGCGAGCCCGACTGGCAGCCGATCCCGCACCCAGCGCTGCTGTGGTGGAACACGGCTGCGCTGATGCTGGCCAGCGCGGCCATGCAGCGCGCCCGGCGCATCACGGCACACCCGGTGGCCTGGCTGCTCGCCGGCGGCGCGCTGGCGGCCGTGTTCGTGATCGGACAGCTCGCGGCCTGGCGGCTGCTGTCGGCGGCCGGGCAGACGGTAAGCATCAATCCGTCCAACAGCTTCCTGTATCTGCTGACCGGCCTGCATGGGCTGCACGTGCTGGGCGGGCTGGTGGCCTGGGGCGTGACGATCATGCATCTGCGGCGCGGAGATCACGTCCAGACCCGGCGCGCCACGTCGCTCTGCACCATCTACTGGCACTTCCTGCTCGCCGTCTGGCTGGTGCTGCTGGCGGCGATGTGGTGGATCACCCCGGCCTTTGTCGCCGCCATCTGCGGGCCACTGTACGGAGCCGCACCATGACCACGCCCACGCGCCCCACCGACTCCGCCGGCCACACCGCTGCCGAACCGCTGGCGCAAGGCTGGCACGGCATCGTCGACGACTGGTCGGCCGACCGCGAAGCCTTCAAGGTGCCGTGGGGCAAGGCGATGATGTGGATCTTCCTGCTGTCGGACACGTTCATCTTCAGCAGCTTCCTGATCGGCTACATGACGGTGCGCATGTCGACCACGGTGCCGTGGCCCAATCCGTCCGAGGTCTTCGGCCTGAGGATCGGCGGTGTCGACGTCCCCTTGCTGCTGATCGCCATCATGACCTTCGTGCTGATCAGCAGCAGCGGCACCATGGCCATGGCCGTCAACTTCGGCTACCGGCGCAACGCGAAGCGCGCCGCCGCGCTGATGCTGGCCACCGCGCTGCTCGGCGCGACGTTCGTCTCCATGCAGGCGTTCGAGTGGACCAAGCTGATCGTCCATGAAGGCATCCGCCCATGGGGCAATCCGCTGGGCGCGGCGCAGTTCGGCGCGTGCTTCTTCATGATCACCGGGTTCCACGGCTTTCACGTGACCTGCGGCGTGATCTACCTGCTGGCGATCGCGCGCAAGATCCTGCAACCGGGCTTCGCCGCGCACGGCAACTTCCAGATCGTCGAGATCGCCGGGCTGTACTGGCACTTCGTCGACCTGGTGTGGGTGTTCATCTTTGCGCTGTTCTACCTGTGGTGAGGCAGATCATGGACCACACCGACCCCGCCCACGGCCCGGAAACGGTACACGGGACGCACGGCCAGCAGCACCCGATCGGCATCTACCTGAAGATCTGGGGCCTGCTGTTCGTGCTCAGCACGATGTCGTACCTGGTCGATTACTTCCACGTGCAGGGCCTGCTGCGCTGGACGCTGATCGTCGTGTTCATGATCGCCAAGGCCGGGCTGATCGTGTCCGTGTTCATGCACATGATGTGGGAGCGGCTAGCGTTGGTGTACGCCATCCTGATACCGCCCCTGTGCCTGCTGGTGCTGCTGGTACTGATGGCGGCCGAGGCGCATCACACCTTCGGGATGCGGGAGCTGTTCTTCCACTGAACGGCCGACATCGCTGACCCGATCGCCCGGAACAGGGCCGCTTGTGCAGCCAAGCGAGGGCTGTGCTTTGTCGCAGCCCGGTCTTGCGAAATGGCACGCTGGGGGATGCCGTGCCCAGATGGGCGTTGTTACATAAATCGACTTTGAAGTCGAAGCCATCCCTGTGAGGCGTAATTCAGTCGACGCGGACGGACTGCGGGCGGGCAAGCGCAGCCATGCGGTTGAGCACGCCAGCGCGGATG
>CAKKOY010000065.1 GCA_919592095.1 Ralstonia syzygii subsp. syzygii
GGCTCGGCTCGCTTGTGTGTGTCCCTGCGCATCTTTCCGGCAAAAGACGACAATCTACGCAGCCAGACGGATTGTTTACCGCGCCATCTGCCCAGACCGTTGCGCGTAAACCTCATCATGCCGCGCGCGGGCGACCGGATTTATGCAACAACGCCGCGGCGCGGCGATCTCGCGCGCGAGTTGCTGCGCGGCGGCCAGCGCCTCGCCGGGCTCGACCACGCGGCTGGCCAGCCCCATGGCCAGGGCCTCGTCGGCGTGAACTGCGCGGCCGGTGAGGATCATGTCCAGCGCCCGCCCCATGCCGACGATGCGCGGCAGGCGCACGGTGCCGCCGTCGATCAGGGGCACGCCCCAGCGGCGGCAGAAGACGCCGAACACGGCATCGCGCTCCACCACGCGCAGGTCGGCCAGCAGGGCGAGTTCGAGGCCGCCGGCGACGGCGTATCCGCTCACCGCGCCGATGAGCGGTTTGGGCAAGGCCATCCGGGTCGGCCCCATGGGGCCGGGTGCGCTGCCATCGGGCATCAGCGGGTTGCGGCGCGCGGGATCGCCGAGGGCGGCCAGGTCCGCCCCGGCGCAGAAATGGCTGCCCGTGCCGCCCAGCACCGCCACCCGCAGCGCGTTATCCGCGACGAAGCGTTCGAAGGCCTCGAGCAGCGCGGCGGCGGTCGGCCCGTCGACGGCGTTGCGGCATGCCGGGCGGTTGAGCAGAATCGTGCAGACCGGGCCATCGGTCTGGAACAGCACGGATGCGTCGGGCATGGGCGGCCTCCTCGCCTCGGTGATCCGCCCGATGCTACACCTGCGGCGGCGAGGCCTGCGTCCCGGCCTGGCGATGGCGCACGCCGGGCAGCCTGCGCAATACCCACGCCTTGAGGTCGTCGACCTTCTCGAACACCACCGGCACCACCAGCAGGCTCAGCAGTGTAGAGGTCAGCAGCCCGCCGATCACCGCCACCGCCATCGGCGCGCGGAAGCCCGCATCGCCTTCCAGGCCGAGCGCCATCGGCACCATGCCGGCGGTCATGGCCATCTTGGTCATCACGATCGGGCCCGCGCGCTTGTGGCACGCGTCGATCAGGGCCTCGGTGCGCGGCATGCCGAGGTCGCGCTGCGCCACGATGGCGTACTCCACCAGCAGGATCGAGTTCTTGGTGACGATGCCCATCAGCATCAGCAGGCCGATCAGCGCCGGCAGCGACAGGCTGAAGCCGAACAGCGCCAGCAGGCCGAACGCGCCGCCCACCGACAGCGGCAGCGCCGCCAGGATCGTCACCGGCTGCGTGAAGTCGTGGAACAGCAGCACCAGCACCGCATAAACGCACAGCACGCCGGCGAACATCGCCAGGATGAAGCCGCCGAACAGCTCCTGCATCCCCTCCACGTCGCCGGAGGCGATGCGGTGCACGCCGGGCGGCAGCTTCCTGATGGAGGGCAGCGCCTCCACCGCCTGGTTGACATCGCCCAGCGCGCCGCCCTCCAGCCCCACGCTGATGGTGACGTTGCGGCTGCGGTCGAAGCGGTCGATCTGCGCCGGGCCGCTGGAGAGGGCGATGTCCGCGATGTTCTCCAGGGGCACCGCGCCGTTGCGGCCGGGCACGCGCAGCTGGCGGATGGTGTCGATCTGGTGGCGCGCCTTCGGGTCCAGCTCCACGCGGATGTAGATCTGGCGCTCCGGCAGGTTCAGCCTGGGCAGGTTGACGTCGTAGTCGCCCGCCGTGGCCACGCGCACGGCCTGCCCGATCGCCGCCGCCGTCACGCCCTGCTGCGCCGCGCGGGCGAAATCCGGACGGATCACGATCTCGGGCCGCAGCAGGCTCGCCGACGAGGTGATCGCGCCCAGGCCGGGCACGGTGCCCAGGTCGCGCATCACGTCGCGCGCGGCCTGCTGCAGCGTGGTCGGGTCGTCGCCGGTGAGCACGATCTGCAGTTGCTCGCCCGAGCCGACGGCGCCGAAGGAGATGCGCACGCCGGGCACGCTCTCCAGCCGCTCGCGCAGTTCGCGCTGCACCTGCTGCTGGCTGATGTGCCGCTCGTGCCGGCTGGTGGGCGAGATGGTCAGGGTGCCGGTGCGCACTTCGCCGCTGCTGGAGCCCGATACGCCGGCCATCACGCCCGAGCCGATGGCGGCGTAGACCTGGCGCACATCCTTGTGCGTCCTGACCACCTGGCGCACGCGCTCGGTCGCCTCGCGCGTCTGGGCGATGGTGCTGCCGGGCGGCATCTCCACCGTCATCTGCAGCTGCGCCCAGTCTTCCGGCGGCAGGAAGGTCGCCGGGATCAGCCCGATGATGGCCACCGACGCCGCCAGGAAGGCCGCCGCCATGCCGCTGGTCCGCCACGGATGCGCCAGGCACCAGCGCGCGGCCCGCAGATAGTGCGTCATGATCCAGCCGTCGCGGTTGGGCTCGTGCCGGGGCTTGAGCATGTACGCCGCCATCATCGGCGTCAGCAGGCGCGCCACCAGCAGCGAGGCCAGCACCGCAATCGAGGCCGTCCACCCGAACTGCTTGAAGAACTTGCCCGAGATGCCACCCATGAAGGCCGTGGGCAGGAACACCGCCACCAGCGTCAGCGACGTGGCGATCACCGCCAGGCCGATCTCCTGCGCGGCTTCCAGCGCCGCCTCGAACGTCGCGCGCCAGTCGCGCAGGAACAGCCACACCACCAGCACGGCGAGGATGGCGCCCTCGTAGAGCGCGTGCATCGACGCGCGATAGGCGTCCGACACCGGCTTGACCAGGTTGTAGACCTCGGTCACGCGCACGTTGGGGCGTTCGGCCTGCAGCCTGGCGATGGCGGCGCGCACGTCCTCGGCCACGGAAATCTCGCTGGCGCCGCGCGAGCGGAACACCTGGAAGCTGACCACCGGCTTGCCGTCCAGCAGCGCCATCTGGCGCGGCTCGGCGGCGGTGTCGCGCACATCGGCCACGTCCGACAGGCGGATGCGCCGCCCATCGGACAGCGGGATATCCATCTGCGCCAGCTCGCGCGCGCTCTTGACGGTGCCGAGCGTGCGCACCGCCTGCTCCTGCCCGCCGATGTTGCCGCGCCCGCCCGGCGCCTCCTGCTGCATGCCGCGCAGCTGCACGCTGATCTCCGCCGCCGTGACGTTCAGCGCCTGCAGCCGGACCGGATCGAGCTGCACGCGCACCTCGCGGTCCGCCCCGCCCTGGCGCGTCACCTTGGCCACGCCGCGCACCGACAGCAGCAGCTTGTTGACCGTGTTGTCGACGTACCAGGACAAGTCTTCCGCGTCCATGTCGGTGGCTTCCACCGCGTAGGTCAGCACCGGCATGGAGGCGAACGTCACGCGCGCAATCACCGGCTCCTGCACGTCGGACGGCAACTGCGCGCGGATGCGGCTCACCGCGTCGCGCACGTCGTTGACGGCCTCCTGCACGTCCTTCTCCAGCTGGAACTCGACCAGCGTGGTCGAACTGCCGTCGTTGATAGTGGAGCTGATGTGCTTGATCGCGCCGATGCTGGCGATGCTGTCCTAGATCTTGCGCGTGACCTCGGTCTCCATCTGCGACGGCGTCGCGCCCGGCAGCGTGGCGGTGACGGACACCGCCGGAAAATCGACGTCCGGAAAATTCTGGATCGACAGCATCCGGAACGACACCAGCCCCGCCACCGTGATCAGGATGAACAGCAGGATCGACGGGATCGGCTTGCGGATGGCCCAGGCGGAGAAGTTCATCGCGCCGCCCCCGCCGGTACGGAAGCCGCCTCGCCGGGGCCCGCCAGGCGCACCGCATCGCCGTCGTTCAGAAAGGCCGCGCCGATGGCGACCACGGCGTCGTTCGGGCTGACGCCCTGCGTGACCTCGACCTGGCTGTCCTGGCGCCGGCCCACCGCGACCTTGACCTGGCGCACGTGGTTTTGCGCGCCGACCACCATGGCGTAGTCATAGCCGTCGCGCGAGAAAACGGCCGTCTCGGGCAAGGTCGCGGCGGGCGTGTCGCCCAGCAGGATCTCGCCCGAGAGGTACATGCCGGCCGTGACTCCACCCTGGCCACCCGGGCCGCCGGCGTCGGCAGGCAGATCGACGTAGACCAGGCCGTTGCGCGTACTGGCATCCACCGTGGGCGCGATCTGGCGCACGCGCCCGGTCACGGCGCCGCCGTCCATGCGGCGCAGCCGCACCGCCTGCCCGGGGCGGATGCCCGGCAGCAGGTCGCCATGCACTTCGGCACGCCATTCGAGGCGGTTCTTGCGGATCAGCTTGAACAGCTCGGTGCCGGCCGATACCACCGAGCCCACCGTCGCCGAGCGTGCGCTGATCACGCCGTCGTCCGGCGCCACCACGCGCGTATAGCGCAGGCGGATCTGCTGGCGGTCGAACTGCGCGCGCGCCGAGGCCTGCTTGGCCGCCGCGGTCTTGGCCTGGGTGTCGTACTGGATCAGCTCCTGCTGGCTGATCGCGCCACTCTTGTCGAGTTCGTGCGCGCGGTGCGCTTCGCCGGCGGCCTGCGCTGCGGCGGCCTCGGCTTCGGCCAGCGCGGCGCGCTGCGCGACCAGGTCGGTGCGCACGGTTTCGTCCGACAGGCGCGCCAGCAACTGCCCCTGCCTGACCACGTCGCCCACGTTGACCAGCACATCGGCCAGCTTCAGGCCGCTCACCTCGGCGCCGATGCTGGCTTCCTGCCACGCCTGCACCGCGCCGCTGGCCGTGACCGCGCGCGGCCACACCCGCTGGCTCAGCTGCACGACGTTGACCGTCAGCGCCGGCTTGACATGGGCTGCCTGCGCACCGGTGGGGTGCCGGCCGCACGCGGCCAGCACACAGGCCATCACCGGGACGAGCCCGGCCATCCAAACACGAAATCCGATCATGAAGCGTTTCCGATGGGCGCACGGCGCTCTGCGGCCGGCGCGGGAACAGGGGAAGCGGCATGGGCGGGCGCGGCGTCCTCGCGCCATCCGCCGCCGACGGCCTTGTACAGCGCGACCCACGCCTGCGCGCGTTCGAGCTGCACGGCCGCCAGCGATTGCGACGCGGACAGCGTAGTCCGCCGCACATCTTCGAGCTGCAACAGGCTGCCGGCACCAAGACGGTAGCGGGCGCTGGCCGCTTGCAGCACCTTGGCGTACTGGGCATCGGCGACGGCGGCGGCATCCAGGCGGACCAGCGCGTCCTCGACTTCCTGCACGGCCTGGCGCACCTTGGCGCGATAGCCGGCCAGCGCCTGGTCGTAGCGGGCGCGGGCGGTCTCGACCCGCGCGGCGCCGCTCCCGCCGTCGAAGATGGGCAACGACACCGACGGCCCGAACGACCACGACTTGGAGGTCAGCGACTGCCCGCTGATGCGGAACGCATTGATGCCGATCGACCCCGCCAGCGTCAGCGACGGCAGGCGGCTCGCCACCGCCACGCCGATGTCCGCGCTGGCGCCCACCACGGCGCGCTCGGCGGACGACACATCGGGCCTCTGCGCCAGGACCTGCGCGGGCACATCGGGCGCGCCGGCGTCGGGCGGCGCGGGAATCCGCCCCGCGCCGGCTGCCAGCAAGGCCGCAAGCGCCGCGTGGTCCAGGCCGGTGAGCATCACCAGCCGGTCCAGGCCCTGGGCGCATTGGGCCCGCTGGCTCTCCAGCGCGTTGGTCGCGTCGGCCACGGTGGCCTGCGCCTGCGCCAGATCGGCGAGCGCGACAAACCCGGCGCCGAACTTGCGCTCGGTCAGTTGCAAGGTCTCCTGGCGCGAGGCCAGCGTGGTCTCGCCGATGGCGACCAGCGCCTCGCATTCACGCTGCTGCAGATACGTGTTGGCGACCTCGGCCGACAGCGTCACGCGGGCGTCGTGCCAATCCGCGAGGCTGGCTTCGAGGCGGGCGTCGGCGCCCTCCAGGCTGCGACGCTTGCCGCCGAACAGGTCCAGTTCCCACGATGCGTCGGCCGAGGCCGCCAGCGTGGTGAACGTACCGAGCCCCAGCGTCGAACTGGCGCCGGCGGACGCTATGCCTGTACTGCCCGTACCGCCCACCCCGCCGAGCAACTGGCTACCGCCGAACCCGCCCTGCCGCACGGCCGAGCCGCTGCCCTTCAATTGCGGGAACAACGCCGCACGGCTGCTCGACACCGACGCGCGGGCCTCGCGCACGCGGCCCACGGCCTGGGCCAGCGTCGGGCTGTCCGCATCAGCCTGTTCGATCAATTGCGTGAGCGCCGGATCGTGGAACTGCTCCCACCACCGGGCCAGCATCATGCGGCTGCCGTGGTGCGGCAGCGTGGCATGCCAGCCGGCGGGCGCTTCCACGCCGGCCAGCCGGGGCGCGCGGTAATCCGAGCCGACCGCGCAGGCTGCCAGCGCAAGCACCAGCAGCGCCGGCACCGCGCGGCGCGCAAGACCGGCAGGCCACGAGGTGCCGGCGGGTCGACTTGGGTTCATGAGCGCATCCTCGGAAAAGCGCCTCGCGGCGCAGCCGGGATTATGCCCAGTCGCGCCACCGCAGGGCGCGTTTGGGACGGGAGGTGGGGCCGTTTTCATCGGCCCCGATGATGCATCAGCCCCCCGTCCCTGCGCGTCCGCCAGGATCGCCCGATCGATGTAAGCATCAGGCGATTGTCAGCCGCTTCGCACATGGCAGGACAGCACGGGAGACCGCGATCACGGCGACCATCCCCACGCCACCGGCCAGCCCGTCGCCCAGGTTCCGGCGATCGGGCAACGACGGCTGCGCCCATGCTCAGCGGAGCAGGATGGCGCCGTCTTGGCGCAACGATCTGGTACCGCCCTCGCGCATCGTCCGGCCGGCTCGGCAGGCTGATCCGTCACACAGGATTGACCGGCCCTCCCTGACAGCCAAATCTGCCGGTTACTCTACTCGCTTGGCGGTTAATTGCATATCCAAGGGCAACGACGGCCTATGATGCGGGGCGTTTCTTTTCGGGTGACGGGTCATGGTGTCTGCGTCTGCAGAGGTGTCGTCGGTATCGGTGGGATGGATTGGCGCGGGACGCCTGGCGCGGGCGCTGGCGGTACGCGCATCGCATGCGGGCGTGCGCTGCGCCGGCGTCGCGAGCCGCACGCAAGCGCATGCGGCGTCGCTCGCGCAGGTGCTGGCCGCGCGGCCGCTCGACGCACAAGGCGTGGCAAACCAGGCGGACTGGGTCTTCGTCACCGCCCCGGACGACGCCATCGCCGCCATCGCCGCGACGGTACGGTGGCGCCCCGGCCAACTGGTCATCCATTGCAGCGGCGCCGGCGAGCGCGATCTGCTCGACCCGGCGCGGCAGGCGGGTGCGGCCACCGCCAGCTTCCATCCCCTCTTCCTGTTAGCGGGCTTGCCGGACGATGCCGAGCGGCTGGGCGGCGCCTCCATCGCCATCGATGCCGACGCCCCGCACGACGCCGCCCTCGCCGATCTGGCACGGCGACTCGGCTGCACGCCCCTGAAGGTGAGGCCAGGCCAGCGCGCGCTGTATCACGCCGGTGCCAACTACGCCACCAGCTTCCTGCTGTGCGCGTTGCACGAGGCGGCCACGCTGTGGCACGCGGCCGGGATCGACCGCGAGGCGGCGGTGGCCGCCATGTGGCCGCTGGTCGACGGCACGCTCGCCGCGGCCAGATCCAGGGGGTTGGCCGGCGCGCTGTCCGGACCGGTCTCGCGTGGCGACGGCGGCGTCATCGACCGGCATCTGCGCGCGCTCGGCATGCTGGGCGCCGATCATGTCGCGCTGTATGCGGCCCTGACGCGCCGGGCACTGGCCCTGGCGGCTGAGCGCGGCCAGCCGCCGACCGACATCCTCGAAGCCCTGGCGGCACGCCTGCCCGAGGCGCAATAACAATACCGGCGACATTGCGATTGCGCGGGTGCATGCGCCACGGCGGCGCACGCGCTAACATCGGCGGCGCCTCCACGTCCGCCACGTCCGCCACTGCCATGCCCCGCCAGCCCGAGCCCGCCACCGCCCCGCTCCACGACACCGCCGGCCGACACTCGACCGCTGCGCTGGTCATGCTGGTGGCGGGGCTGGTGCTGGTGGGGATGAACCTGCGGCCGGCGCTCTCCAGCCTGTCGCCGGTGCTCAAGCAAGTGGCGGCGGGCACGGGCCTGTCCGGTGCGACCGCCGGCCTGCTGACCACGCTGCCCGTGGTGTGCCTGGGCGTGTTCGCGCCGGCGGCCGCCGTGCTGGCCCGGCGCTTCGGCGCCGAGCGCGCGGTGGGCGGATTGCTGATCGCGCTGGCGGCCGGCATCGCATTGCGCAGCGCGGGCGGCATCGTGCCGCTGTTTGCCGGCACGCTGGCGGCCGGCGCCTGCATTGGCGTGACGGGCATCCTGCTGCCGGGCATCGTCAAGCGCGACTTCGGCCGCCAGGCCGATCTGATGACCGGCGTCTACACCATGGCGCTGTGCCTGGGTGCCGCCGTGGCGGCCGGCGCCAGTGTGCCGCTGTCGGCGCTGCTGGGCGGCTGGCAGCCCGCGCTGGCGTTCTGGGCGCTGCCCGCCCTGCTCGCCTTCGCCGGCTGGTGGCCGCACATGCGCCATCCGCATGCCGGCGGCGCGGCCGCGCGCATCGAGCGCGTCGCCCTGTGGAACCGGCCGATCGCGTGGCAGGTCATGCTGTACATGGGGCTGCAGTCGTCGCTGGCGTATTGCGTGTTCGGCTGGATGCCGGTGATCCTGCAGGATCGCGGCCTGTCGGCGGTGCAATCGGGGATGGTGGTGGCCGTGTCGGTCCTGCTCCAGCTGATCACGGCGCTGGGCGGCCCGTTCATCGCCCGGCTCGGCCGCGACCAGCGGCCCGCGGTGCTGCTGATGATGCTGATGTCGTGGGCGGGCCTGATGGGCTGCCTGTATGCGCCGGTCTCCACGCTGTGGTGGTGGGCGGTGCTGCTGGGGCTGGGCCAGGGCGGCAACTTCAGCGTGGCGCTGTCGCTGATCGTGCTGCGCTCGGCCGATGCGCGGGTCGCGGCCGGCCTGTCGGCGATGACGCAGGGCGGCGGCTACACCCTGGCGGCGGCCGGGCCATACCTGATGGGCGTGCTGCACGACCTGACCGGCGGCTGGACCGCGATGGGCTGGCTGTTCAGCGCGATCGCGCTGGGCGCGCTCGTTGCGGGCATGCTGGCCGGCCGCGACCGGACTCTGCACGCCGGCGCCTGAGCGCCGCCCCTACTTCGGCCCGCCCTTGGCCTTGCCGGCCCGGAAACAGCCGGCTTCATGATCGTCCACCATGCCCGTGGCCTGCATGAAGGCGTAGCAGATGGTCGGGCCGACGAACTTGAAGCCGCGCGCGGCCAGCGCCTTGCTCATCGCCTTGGAAACCTCGGTCGAGGCCGGCGCATCGCGGTAGCTGTTCCTGCGGTTGACGATCAGCCTGCCGCCGACGAAGGCCCACAGGAAGGCGTCCAGCGAACCGGCCTCGGCCTGCACCGCCAGCACCTTGCGCGCGTTGATGACGGCCGCTTCCACCTTGGCGCGATTGCGCACGATGCCCGGATCGGCCAGCAGCGTCTCGATGCGCGCCGGCGTGAAGCGCGCCACACGGGCCGGGTCGAAGCCGTCGAACACTTCCTGGTAGCGGGCCCGCTTGCGCAGGATGGTCTGCCACGACAGCCCGGCCTGCGCGCCCTCCAGCACCAGCATCTCGTACAGGTGGCGGTCATCGTGCGAGGGCGTGCCCCACTCGGTGTCGTGGTAGTCGATCATCAGCGGGTCTTCGCCGACCCAGCAGCAGCGGGACATCGGGACCTCCTAGATCCAGCCCGACCTGCGCAGCTTGCGATACAGCCACACGCACGCCACCGCGGTGCAGGCCAGCACGATGGGATAGCCCGCCGGATGCTGCAGCTCGGGCATGCCCTTGAAGTTCATGCCGTAGTTGCTGAACACCACGGTCGGGATCGCCAGGATAGCGCCCCACCCGGCCAGCCGCTTGACGATGTCGTTCTGCGTAACCGACACCAGCGCCACATTCACCGAAATCGCCGTGGTCAGCATTTCGCGGATCACGTCCAGCGCGCCGACCAGCCGGTGGGCGTGGTCGGCCACATCGCGGAAGTAGGCGCGCAGCTCCTTGGGAACGACGTCCTCGTGCAAGCGGATCAACTGGCCGGCGATGTCCTCCACCGGCAGCGCGGCGTTGCGCAGGCGCAGCAGCCGGCGCTTGAGCCTGTACAACTGCTCGATGGCGGCGCGGTCGAACGCATCGCCGAAGAGCTGGCCCTCGATGGCGTCGAACGCCTCCTGCATGGATTCGAGCACCGGCTGGTAGTTGTCGACCACGAAATCCATCACCGCGTACAGCGCGAACGGCACGCCCTTGGCCAGCAGATGCGGCACGTGCTCGCAGCGCTCGCGCACCGGCGAATATGATGCCGACGGCCCGTGCCGCACCGAAACCAGGAAGTCGCGCCCGACGAACAGGTGCGTTTCACCGAAGACGACTTCGCCCTGCTCCATCTGCGCCGTGTTCAGCACGATGAAGAGCGTGTCGCCGTAGGTCTCCAGCTTGGGGCGCTGGTGGGCCTTGCTGGCATCCTCGATGGCGAGATCGTGCAGCTGGAATTCCTCCTGCACGCGGGCGAGCATGGCGTCGTCCGGCTCGTGCAGGCCCAGCCAGACGAAAGCGCCCGGCGAGTGCAGCACGTCGCTGATGGCCTCGACCGACAGATCGCGTTCGCGCCGGCCGTTGCGATACAGCGCGCTGTTGATCACCATGGGCATGACCGCGTCTCCGGAGGTGTCAGCGCGTTTCGGTCGATTCGGCGACAGGCGTGTCCAGTTGGACCGGCACATCGGCAATGCGGGTTTCGATCAGCGCCAGCGCCTCGGACAAGGCGTGCACCAGATCCTCGGGCAGGCCATCGAGCGTGGCATTGAGGAAGGCGACACGGCGCGGCATGCACTTGAGCACCACGGCCAGTCCGGCGTCGGACAGGGAGACGTTGGTCAGCCGGTTGTCGCGGGCGTCGGTGACGCGCTCGATCCAGCCCAGCTGTTCGAGCACCTTGAGCTGGCGCGTGAGAGCCCCCGGATCCATCTGCAGGCGCTCGGCCAGTTGCTTCTGCGCGAGGCCGCCGCCGGTGTGGTCGTGCAGCGCCAGCAGGATGCGCCAGCGCGGCATCGGCTGGCCGACGTACGCCTCGAAGGCTGCCATGAACGCACGATAGGTGCGGCCGAACTGGTGCATGACGGCAAAGCATTCGCGTTCAGAGGTCATTAATCAGGCCCGGAAGAGCAAAAACCGTGCATGCTAACCGCGATTGGCGGCATTGGCGCCGTGTTGAGAATCTCTGAGAAAGTCATTCCACAGGTGATCTCGACAATTTGTGCCGCCTCCCCCCCCTTCCATGCGTGGCCGCCAGCCCGTGGCGCGGATCGGAGACGACGGCAAAACCGCTCATTCCGCGGCCTGCACAGGCTCCACGTGATGCAGCGCGACCGGCGGGACGCGCCGCACGCGCCACAGGCCGACCACTGCCACCACCGTCGCCACGATCAGCCCCAGGTGGATGGCGCTCACCAGCACATGGCGCGCCGCCCCGAGCAGCGCGGCTCCGTCGTGGCCGGCGGACTGCATCTGCGCGAGCAAAGCGGTCTGCGCGTCATGATCGATGAGAATTTCCGGATCGGCAAACCGGTGCAGCCATTGCGTGGCGCTGTCCGCGCGCAGTGCGTCGCCCACGCCGGCCGCGTAGCGCTCGCTGACCAGCGTGCCGACCAGCGCCGTGCCGATCATGCCGCCGACCATCCGCAGCGATTGCAGCAAGGCGGTGGCAATGCCCAGGTGCGCCCGCCCCGCCGACTGCTGGGCGAACACCGTCAGGTTGGGCAGCACGAAGCCGAGCCCCAGGCCCGCCAGCAGCATCAGCAGGATCAGCGCCATCTGCGGCGTGGCGCGCGACGAAGCCGCCATGCCCGCCAGCGCAAGCGCCAGCAGCGCGAATCCGGCATAGAGCATCACGGTGGGCCGCGGGATGCGGGTGACGACGCGCCCGTTGATGATGCTGCCCAGTGTGATGCACACCACCAGCGGCGTGATGACCAGCCCCGCCTGCTGCGGCGACATGCCGAAACCGCCCTGGAACAGCAGCGGCGCATAGAACAGCAGCGCGAACATCGAGAACCCGGACAGCGCCGCCAGCACGAACAGCGTCGCCAGCGCGGGGTTGCGCACCATGTCGAACGGCAGCAGCGGCTGCTCGGCGCGCTGCTCCCACCACCACAGGCCGACAAAGGCTGCCATCGACAGCACGAGCCACCCCAGCACCGGCAGCGACAGCGACAAGCCGTGGCGCGGCAGCCACTCGACACAGAGCTGCAGCGCGCCCAGCGCCACCGTGATCAGCAGCGCCCCCTGCCAGTCCGGCCGGATGCGGCCGGCATGCAGGTTCTGGCGCAGATGCTGCAGGAAGCGCCACGCAAACCACAGCCCCAGCACGCCGAACGGCACGTTCACATAGAACACCGACCGCCAGCCCAGCGCCTGCGTCATCCAGCCGCCCAGCGTCGGACCGATGGCATTGGCGATACCGAACGCGGCACTCAGCAAGACCTGCCAGCGCAGACGCACCCGCGCATCGGGAAACAGGTCGGCAATGCAGGCGTAGGCCGTGCCGACCAGCATGCCGCCGCCGACGCCCTGCAGCGCCCGCGACCACACCAGGAAAGCCATGCTGCCCGCCATGCCGCACATCACCGAGGCCAGCGTGAAGACGACGATGGACGCGACCACGAACGGCTTGCGGCCATAGAAATCCCCCAGCCGGCCGAAGATCGGCACCGTCACCACCGAGGTCAGCAGGTAGGACGTCGCCACCCACGCGTACAGATCGAACCCCTTGAGCTCCGCCACCACCGTGGGCAACGCGGTGCCGACCACGGTCTGGTCCAGCGCCACCAGCACGACGACGAAGCAGATGCCGAGCATCGCCAGCAGCGACTCCTTGAACGGCAGGACTTGGGTGTGGGAGCGCGGGAGCGCGGTGTGGAGGGCCATGGCGGTCAACTGGAGACCCATCAATCATTGATTGATCAATCAATAGTATAACGGAAGTGGGCCGAGTCTGCTGGCTGGTGATCGCAAGAAACAAAGCCGGTCGGATGGAAATAAAGTCTGTCGGAGCACGCCGACGCAGCAGGCGGGCGGTCAGTTCTGCCAAGGTGTCGTACGGGCCGCACCCGGTATTGCCGCCGTGTGTGCGTTCAGCTACAGCACCATGCCATCGATGAGGAGCGGTTCTGGCATCGGCAACGTGACCTCCGGCGCCGCGCTGCAACGACCCGAGGTGCAGTTCAGGCCCGACCCCGCGCGCGCCGCGTCGCTGGGCGTCACGGCCGAGGCCGCGGCGGACGCCATCCGCATCGGCACCTATGGCGACTATTCGACTTCGCTGCCCAAGCTCAACCTGCCCGAGCGGCAGATTGCCCTGCGCGCGCGCATCGATCCGGCGTTGCGGCAAGACCTCGATGCCATCGGCAAGTTGCGCGTGGCCGGCACCCATGGCAGCGTGACCGTGGCGTCGGTCGACCGCTCTCGATCGGCAGCGGCCCCTCGCAGATCGACCGGCTCGACCGCGAACGCAACGTTACGTTGTCCGTCGAACTCAACGGCCGCACGCTCGGCGAGGTCAACCGCGAAGCGCAGCAGTTGTCCGCACTGGCGCATCTGCCCGCTGGCGTGCATCAGGTGGAGCAAGGCGAGTTGCAGAACATGGGGGAGCTGTTCCAGAGCTTCGGGCTGGCGATGGCGATTGGCGTGTTCTGCGTGTATGCGGTGCTGGTGCTGCTGTTCCACGACTTTTTGCAACTGGCCACCATCTTGTGCGCGCTGCCGCTGTCGCTGGGCGGCGCGCTGTTCTCGCTGCTGATCACGCGCATGAGTTTTTCCATGCCGGCGCTGATCGGCCTGCTGATGCTGATGGGCATCGTGACCAAGAATTCGATCCTGCTGGTCGAGTACGCCATCATGGCCCGGCGCGAGCACGGCATGTGCCGGCTGGAGGCGTTGATGGACGCCTGCCACAAGCGGGCCCGCCCGATCCTGATGACCACCATCGCCATGGGCGCCGGCATGCTGCCCAACGCGCTCGGGCTGGGGGCGGTCGAGCTTCCGCCAGCCCATGGCGATCGTCGTGATCGGTGGCCTGCTCGCCTCCACGCTGCTGAGCCTGCTCGTGATTCCGGTGGTGTTCACCTATGTGGACGATTTCGAGCAGTGGCTACGCCACCGTTTCAGGCACACCGCAGCAGCGGAAGCCACCGACTTGCCGCGGGCACTGGGTTCAGACGCCCGCTAGCTGGCGATGGGAACCTTTCCCGACCGGATGGTTTGCTACGCATGCGACACGGTGTACCGACGCCCCGCACCTCGGAGGTCACGTTGGGCCCCATCCCTGAGAAGACACGGATCGAAGCTTCACCTCCACTTCCACGCCTCGACCACTTCGGGGTCTGCCTCCTTGATCAGGGCGCGGATCCGGCAGAGCATCTGCCCTCTCCAGTCCCCCACCCCAGTTCCTCGATTCTTGCGTCGATCCGCTCCGATGCCGATTCGGCGCTCTCCGACTGGATCTTCTTCATGTCACCAGCCTCCCTTCAGAGTCCCGCGCTCGGAAAATTGAACGTATCCGACGTATCCGCATTCGCCGTGCGCGACGGCATCACGCCCCAGCCGGGGAAAGCCCCCCAGCCAGGCCACCAGCCCGAGAATGAGCACACCGATGCATGCCTCGGTGACCAGGCTTGCGCGCAGGGCCCGCACCGCCCCCGCCTCCTCTGCCGAACGCACCGCCGCAGCCAGCCGCGGACTCAGCCGGAACCGATTGGCGGCAGCCAGCCCGAGCATCAGGGCAACGAGCGCCAGCTTGGCCAGCAGCAAGCCACCATACGCCGTCGTAATCAATCCATCCACCGTCGGGCCGACGATGAAGAGATAGTTCGCGACGCTCACCGTGCCGAGACCGGCAAAACCGTTGGAGGCGCGGCTGAGCATGGCCACCGCGCCCGGCGCGGACATCTGCCGGGCGGACGACAGCAGGACAAAGGCCGCCAGCGCGCCGACCCAGGCGCCGGCCGCCAGCAGATGCGCAATGTCGGACGCCGCGTGCAGCACGCACCGCGCGCCATCGTCCATCGCACCGTGGCCGGACCACGTCAGTGTTGCCAGGGCCGTTGCGCCAAGCGCGGCCAGCACGGCAAAGCGCGCCGTCGGACGCCGACGCAGCACCGCGACGGCGGACAGGCAGGCCGCCAGGGCCGCCATGCGCACCGTCCACGCCAGTCCGAACGCCGTGGCGGTCAGGATCATGCCGAACACGTGGCGGGTCAGCTCGGCGTACTCGGCAGCCCCCGTCATGGCCTTGGCCATCACCAGGACGCTCCACAGCGACAGCACGATCCCCGCCGCGACCGACACCACGATGACCCGGACGCAACGCCTGCAGACCGAACAGCGCCACACCGAAGACCAGCATCAGGTCAAGGTACAGCGCGAAGCGCAGCGCGACGCTCAGTCCATCGTCCGCCATCGGCCTACTTCACTTCGAACGAGACATTGCCGCTCACCGCATGCGTGTCCGAGGCGACGGCCCGCCAATCCACGCGGTAGGCACCCGGCACCAACGGTTGCGCGGGGGTGATGACCATGGTCTTCCCGTCATCGCCGCCCGAGACTTTCGCGGTGACCTTCATGGCCCCATGGTCCGCCATCCCGGGCATGGCCGTCATGACGAGATTGGCGCCGGAGAATTGCGGGACGAGCGCTTCGGAGAAGTGGAGTTCGATCTTGGCCGGGGCGGCGCCCGCCGACTTGTCGGCGGGCGTCGACGAAACGAGCTTGGCGTGTGCGAAAACAGACGAAGCGGCCAGGGCAGCGCAAGCCGCAACGGTGGCCTTGGCGGCACGGGACATCGTGAACATAGGGGCGCTCATGAGCATGAAGTGGGTTGAAAAAGGGGAAGTTTAGAACCAGAAGCGTACGCCCGCGACAACCCGTGTCTCGCCGCGTCGCCCGCCCGCCGCCTCGATCATGCCGGCGGTGCCGCCAAACGCCTGGCTGCGCTCGACGCCGATATAGGGCGCGAACTGGCGGCTGAATTCGTAGCGCAGGCGCAGCCCGAGCGTACCGCTCGCGAGCCCGCTGCCGATCTCCAGGGCCGGATCGCGCTTGCCGTAGAAGCTGGCCTCCAGCCGGGGTTGCAGGATGAGCCGTTGCGTCAGCAGCAGCTCGTACTCGCTCGAGAGCCGCAGCGCCGTGCGGCCGCTGTCGCCGACGTAGGCCGTCGCTTCGAGGTGGAACCAGTATGGCGCGAGCCCCTGCACCCCGAGCGCGACCCAGTTGCGCCCCGGCCGTCCGGCGCCCGCATCGTTGCGAAGGCCGAGCTGGGTATCCCAGAACGGGGCGATCGCATGGCCCCACAGCAGTTCGGTTCGGGCTTCCTCGACACGGCCGTTGTGAATGTCGCCCTCGGCCTTGAGGACCAGCTTGTCGTAGCTCGTGCCGAACCAGGCCTGGGCGTCATACGACGTCGCGTTCGCGCCGTTGCCATGCGTCCACTCCAGGCGATCCACCAGCACGGAAGCGAACGTGTGTTCGTCCGCCATCATGAGGTGGCGCGTCTCGCCCAGCGCGTACTGGCCCGCGCCGAGGCGGTATCCATCCGAGTCGGCATGCGGGTAGCGGGCGTCGGGCGGGGCCGAGCCGCCCTGCATGCTCATGCTGCCATGGTCCATCTGCATGGCGCCATGGTCCATGCCCGGCATTGCACTGTGCTCGCCCGGCGGCGAAGCCGGGGCCTGGGCCGCGCCGGTTGCGCCGCCCCCCTCCCCTGTGGCCATCAACGGGATCTCCTGTGCCGAAGCCATGCCGATGCCCGCGGCAGCCAGCACCGCCGCCAGCAGGGCCCTGGCATGCCGGCTCATGAGCGGGGTCATGACCGATGTGGTGTCAGCGGCCGGCATCACGAGACCACCGCCTCGCGGAACATGCCCGCGTCCATGTGCAGCATCAGGTGGCAATGCCATGCCCAGCGGCCCAGCGCATCCGCCGTGACCAGGAAGCTGATGCGCTGCGCGGGCTGGACCGGCAGGGTATGCCGGCGCGCCAGGAAGCGCCCTTCCGGGGCCTCGAGTTCGCTCCACATACCGTGCAGGTGCATGGGGTGCGTCATCATCGTGTCGTTGTGCAAGATCACGCGCAGCCGTTCTCCATGGCGGAAGTGGATGGGCGTCGAGCGGCCATACTCCACGCCGTCGATCGACCAGGTGTAGCGCTCCATGTTGCCGGTCAGGTGCATCTCGACCTCGCGCCGCGGCCCGCGCCGGTCGAGCGGGCCGCCGATGGTGTGCTGGTCCGCCAGCACCAGGACGCGCCGCCCGTTGCCGCGCAGGCCGATGCCCGGATCGTCCAGGTTGGTGCGCGGCGTGTCGACGCGCATGTCGGTGCCGGGGCCGTATTCGGTGCGCGCGTGGCGGACCTTCTTGCCCGGCACCCGCAGGTCGTCCGTGCCGCTGGTGCCGTCCATCATGGTCATGCCACCGTGGTCCATGCCGGACATGCCCGCCATGCCACCCATGTCTCCCATCATGTCGGTCATGGTGAGCCACTGGGGCTTGTCCGGGGCCGGCACCGCGGCCGGCATGCCGGGGCGCACGGCCAGCGTGCCGCGCGCGTAGCCGGTGCGGTCCATCGACTGGCAGAAGATCGTATAGGCGTCGTCCTTGGGCGCCACCAGCACGTCGCAGGTCTCGCCCGGACCGAAGCGGAATTCGTCGACCGTGACCGGTTCGATGTCCTGCCCGTCGACCTGCACCACCTTGAACTTGAGCCCCGGGATGCGGACGTCGTAGAACGTGTTGCCGGCGCCGTTGATGAAGCGCAGCCGCACGGTCTCCCCCGGGGAGAACAGGCCGGTCCAGTTGCCCGCCGGCGTGACGCCGTTTGTTAGGTGGGTCAGCGTTGCTGCGGACAGGTCCGCCAGATCGGTCGGGCTCATCCGCATCTGGTTCCACATGCGGCGCTTGCCGAGCGCGGCCTGCCAGCCGTCGTTGGCGACATCGCGGAAGAAATCCACCACCGTGGGCTGATGGTAGTTGTAGTAGTCGCTCTGGGTCTTGAGCCTGGAGAGTATCCGCATCGGGTCCTCTTCGGTCCAGTCGGCGAGCAGCACTGTGTAGTCGCGGTCGGCGCGGATCGGATCGCCGCCGGCGGGGTCGATGATGAGGCCGCCGTACACGCCGGTCATCTCCTGGAAGCCGGCGTGCGAGTGATACCAGTAGCTGCCGCTCTGCCGGACCTGGAAGCGGTAGGTGAAGGTTTCGCCGGGGGCGATGCCGTGGAAGCTGATGCCCGGCACGCCGTCCATCTGGAACGGCAGGAGGATGCCGTGCCAATGGATCGAGGTCGCCTCGCGCAGGCGGTTGGTAACGCGGAGGGTGACCGTGTCGCCCTCGCGCCAGCGCAGCGTGGGCCCGGGCAGCATGCCGTTGATGGTAGTGGCCATGGCCGGCTTGCCGGTGAAGTTGACCGGGGTCTCGTCGATCACGAGGTCGAATTCGGTCCCCCGCAGGACCGGGGCAGTGCCGAGCGCGGTGGTGCCGGCTGCCGCGGCCGACGATGGGGCGATGCCGCCCAGCCCCAGCCCGGCGATCACCCCGCCGGCCGCCAGCCCTTGCACGAACCGCCGCCGGGGCAGGCTCGGCAGCAGCAGGCCGGATGCATGATGCATGCGCATGATCGGATGTCCTTGCGTCGTGCCCAGAATGGAAAAAGTGCTAGTACCTCAGCACAGAGGTTATGACAGTTTGGGTAGGTTGTAGGACAGGCAAGCAGTTGTGGTCAACGAGCAGCTCAATGCTGCGAGCGATGCCTGCTTGCCGGCGGA
>CAKKOY010000066.1 GCA_919592095.1 Ralstonia syzygii subsp. syzygii
CGACAATCTACGCAGCCAGCCGGATTGTTTACCGCGCCATCTGCCCAGACCGTTGCGCGTAAACGTCATCATGCCGCGCGCGGGCGACCGGATTTATGCAACAACGCCCCTGCGCGCCTGTCTCATACATTCTCTCGCCGAACTCTTTCTTAAGCAGCAGCTGATAGCTACCCGCTTTGAGACTGTCGCGTTCGTTGCATCTCGACGTCCCCCTCAATCGCGACGTCCCATCACATGACAAGCACCTCCATCGACACCCCAGCCACGCCAGGGCCCGAGCCCACGCGCGCGGACATCGACACCGCCCTGGCCTGCATCCTGATGATGGCCCGCCTGCACGGCATCGCCGCGGAGGAAGCGCAGTTGCGCCACGAGTTCGGCCACCGCGCGTTCGATACGCAGACGGCGCTGCTGGCCGCCAAGCATCTGGGCCTGTCGGCCAAGGTGGTGCGCCAGCCGATGGAGCGGCTGCACCGGGCGCCGCTGCCGGCCATCGCCATCGACCAGTCCGGTCAGCACTTCATCTTGGCCAAGTACGACGCGGCCAATGCCGACGAGCCCAAGCTGCTGATCGAGAGGCCCGGCCACCCGCCGAGCGTGCTGACGCTGCAGAACTTTCTCGCGGTGTGGTCCGGCGAGCTGGTCCTGTGCACCAGCAAGGCGACCTTCGCCGGCGACATGGCGAAATTCGACTTCACGTGGTTCATCCCCGCCGTCGTCAAATACCGGAAGCTACTGGGCGAAGTCCTGCTGGTGTCGCTCACGCTGCAGATCATCGGGCTGGTGACGCCGATGTTCTTCCAGGTCGTGATGGACAAGGTGCTGGTCAATCACGCTATGAAGACGCTGAACGTGATCGCCATCGACCTGATCTGCGCGATCCTGTTCGAGGTCACGCTCACGGGGATCCGCACCTGGGTGTTCGCGCATACCAGCAGCAAGATCGACGTGGAGCTCGGCGCGCGGCTGTTCCGGCATCTGCTGAGCCTGCCGCTGGCGTACTTCCAAGCCCGGCGCGTGGGCGATTCGGTGGCGCGGGTGCGCGAGCTGGAGAACATCCGCAGCTTCCTGACCGGCAATGCCATGACGGTGGTGCTGGACCTGCTGTTCTCGTTCGTGTTCCTGGCGGTGATGCTGTGGTACAGCGTGTGGCTGACGCTGATCGTGGTGGTGTCGATTCCGCTGTATATCGGGCTGTCGGCCGTGTTCACACCCATCATCCGCGCGCGGCTGGACGTCAAGTTCAATCGCAACGCCGAGAACCAGTCGTTCCTGGTGGAGACCATCAGCGGCATCGATACCGTCAAGGCGATGGCCGTGGAGCCGCGCTGGACGCACAAGTGGGATCAGCAGCTCGCCGCGTACGTCACCGCCGGGCTGGCGGTCACCAATGTGGCGACGGTCGCCAGCAGCGGCGTCACGCTGGTCAGCAAGCTGGTGACGGCGGCCATCATGTGGCTCGGGGCGACGCTGGTGATCGACCACAAGATGACCGTAGGCGAACTGGTGGCCTTCAACATGCTGGCCGGCCAGGTGTCGTCGCCCATTCTGCGGCTGGCCCAGTTGTGGAACGATTTCCAGCAGGTGGGGATTTCGATGCGCCGGCTGGGTGACATCCTGAACGCGCGCACCGAGGTTGCCGGCCAGAAGTCGCGTCTGCCGAAGCTGGCCGGTGCGATTGCGTTCGACCAGGTGGGCTTCCGCTACCGGCCCGATGCGCCCGATGTCATCCGGGGGATTTCGCTCGCGATCATGCCGGGCGAGGTGATCGGCATCGTCGGCCGTTCGGGATCGGGCAAGAGCACGCTGACCAAGCTGGTGCAACGCCTGTATGTGCCGGAGAGGGGGCGCGTGCTGATCGACGGGCAGGATATCGCCATTGTCGATACGACTTCGCTGCGGCAGCAGATCGGTGTCGTGCTGCAGGAGAACACGCTGTTCAGCCGCTCCATCCGCGACAACATCGCCCTGACGAATCCGGCGGCGCCGCTGGAGGCCATCATCGAAGCCGCCAGGCTGGCCGGCGCGCACGAGTTCATCTGCGAGCTGCCGGAAGGCTACGACACGATCGTCGGCGAGCACGGCACGGGCCTGTCGGGCGGGCAGCGCCAGCGCAATGACATTGCGCGCGCGCTGCTGACGAATCCGCGCATCCTCATCTTCGATGAGGCGACCAGCGCGCTGGACTACGAGTCGGAGAAGATCATCCAGGACAACATGCGGCGCATCTGCCAGGGGCGCACCGTGCTGATCATTGCGCACCGGCTGTCGGCGGTGCGTGAGGCCAACCGCATCATCGTCATGGAACGTGGCCAGGTTGCGGAAATGGGCAGCCACGACCAGTTGCTCCAGAACCCGCAGGGCATCTACGCGCATCTGTACGCCCTCCAGCTGGGAGGTGCGGCATGAGCCTGCGGCACCGTTGGGAAGCCTGGAGCGAGCTGTGGCAGCGCTACCGCGACATTTTCCGCCACTACTGGAAGCAGCGCGACGCGCTGAGCCTGCCCCACCTCGCGGTGCACGAGGCGGAGTTCCTGCCCGCGGCGCTGTCGCTGCAGGCGCAGCCCGTCTCGCCCGTGGGACGGTGGGTGGCCCGCATCCTGATCCTGTTGATCGTGGTGCTGCTGGCGTGGTCGATCCTGGGCAAGGTGGACATCATCGTGAACGCGACGGGCAAGATCATCCCGTCCGAGCGGACCAAGACCATTGCCGCCGTGGAAGTGGCCACCGTCCGCAAGCTGCATGTCGAAGAAGGGCAAGTCGTCAGGGCGGGCGATATGCTGATCGAACTGGATGCGCGGGCCAGCGACAGCGAACGCGACAAGGCCGTCGGCAATGCACAGCTGGCGCAGCTGCAGGCCGCGCGCTCGCGTGCCCTGATCGATGCCCTTGACCATGGCAGGACACCGCACCTGCCGCCGCTCGAAGCCATTCCGCCCGAGCGCTGGCATGAGGCCGAGCAGCACCTGGTCGACCAGTGGCGGGACTACACCGCGAAGCTCAACCGGCTGGACGGCGAGATCCGCCGCTACGCCGAAGAACTGCCCATCGCCACGCAACGCGCGCGCGACTATGCAGACCTGGCGAAAGACCGTGATGTCTCGCGGCACGCCTATCTCGAAAAGGAGCAGGCCCGCATCGACATCGAGGGCCAGCTCAGGGACGCCCGGGACCAGAAGGCCGCGCTGACCGCGGAGACCCGCCGCGTCGCGCAGGACAGCCTGACCGACGCCAAGAAGATCCTGGGCGAGTCTTCGGAGGATGCGCGCCGCGCGAGTGCCCACAGCGAACAGCTGAAACTCGTGGCGCCGGTGAGCGGCACGGTTCAGCAACTGACGGTGCACACCGTCGGCACCGCGGTGCCGCTGGCGCAGCCGCTGATGCAGATCGTTCCCGAACAGAGCGTGGTGGAAGTCGAAGCCTTCCTGGAAAACAAGGACGTGGGCTTCGTGCAGGAAGGCCAGGAAGCGCAGGTGAAGATCGACACGTTCGAGTACACCAAGTACGGCACGATTCCCGCCCGCGTGACGCACGTCTCGCGCGATGCGATCGAGGACGAGAAGAAGGGGCTGATCTACTCGGTCAAGGTGACGCTGGACCGGACGTCGATTGATGTGGACGGCCGCAAGATCAAGCTGTCGCCCGGCATGAGCACGAGCGTCGAGATCAAGACGGGGACGCGCCGTGTCATCGAATATGTGCTGTCTCCGCTCATCCAGCATGCACGGGAGAGTTTGCGTGAGCGGTAAGCCGAACCCAGGTATTGGAAGCACGCGGTGGTGGCTGCTGCTGGGCAGCCTCTGCTGCGGGCTGGTATCCACCCAGGCATGGGGGCGGAGCCTCGGCGGCCTGGTGGACGACCCGCTGTTCGCGCGGCCGCCAGTGCTCGACACCGGTGCCGTTCTGCCGTCTGACGCCCAGCCCATCCCCTGCCCGGCCCGTGGTGACCTGACGGCTCCGCTCGCGCTGGGCGAAGCCGTCGACCTGGGCCTTTGCAAGAACCCGCAGGCCAAGGCGGCCTGGGCCGCCATCAAGATCCAGACCGGCGCGGTCGGCGAAGCGCGGGCCGCCTATCTGCCGACGCTGACGGGGTCGCTGTCGGCCATGCGCACGCGCAACGAGTTTCCCGAACGGCCGGAAGCGAACTCGACCTCCAGCGGGCATACCGTCTATCTGGGCTTCAATTGGCGGCTGTTCGATTTCGGTGCCCGCAGCGCAAACCGCAAAGCCGCCGACCTGCTGCTCGCGGCGGCCATCTCCGGACACGACGCCGCACTGCAGAAGGTGTTCGCCTCCGTGGTCGGGGCGTACTTCGATGCACTGACCTAGCAAGCCGCCATGCAGGCCCGCGCCGAAGCGACACGCTTGGCGCGGGACACCGTTGAAGCGACCGAGCGGCGCGAGCGCCGTGGCGCCGCCGGACAAAGCGACACGCTGCAGGCGCGCACCGCGTTCGCCAAGGCGCAATTGGCCGAACAGCGCGCCATGGCGGATTTCCGCAAGGCGCTATCGGCACTCGCGTACGCCCTGGGATTGCGGCCGGGCACGGCGTTCCAGCTGGCCGAACTGAACGACGCGACCGACAGCCAATCCGTCGGAGAACTGGCGCGCTGGCTGGATGAAGCGGCAGCCCGGCACCCCGGCATTGCCGCGGCGCGCGCCCAATGGGATGCGGCAAACGCCCGGGTAGCCAAGACACGGGCCGAAGGCCTGCCGACCCTCGACTTCACCGCCAACTTCTATCAGAACGGCTATCCCAACCAGGGCCTGCAAAACACGCGCAACAACGTGAGCACGGTCGGCGTCACCCTGACGATCCCGCTGTTCGAGGGGTTCAGCCGCACCTACAAGATCCGGGGCGCCGAGGCCCAGGCCGAACAAAGCGAGGCGCAGTACGAAGACACGAAGAACCAGATCCTGTCGGACGTGATCAAGGTGCACGCCGATGCCGTGGCGGCCGTGGACAACCTGCAGGCCTCGGACGTGCTGATCCGGTCGGCCCAGGCGGCGATGGTGTCTTCGGAGAAGCGCTACGCCAAGGGAGCAGCGGATGTGCTGGAACTGCTGTCGACGCAGTCCGCCCTGATCGATGCGATGCAGGAGCGTGTGCGCTGCCTGTCCGAGTGGCGCTCCGCACGGTTGCGGCTGATGGCCACCGCCGGCGTGCTGGGGCGCGAGCATCTCGACAGCCCGCTGGCCCGCTGACGCGCCGTTGCACCGGGCCGGCAGCCAACGGGGCCCGACTCACCTGGCGTGAGCGGCGTCACACGTCACACGCCGTCGGCCACCACGGTGGCCCGCCGCCCAAACCCGTGCAGCGGATCGACACGCGCTTCCGGGCACATCATTTCCGCGTACGGATCCACCAGCTGCGCGTGCGCGCCGAACGCATGCAGGTTGCGCGCGGTCGGACGCGTGGCGACGATCACCGGCCGGCCGTGCGCCACGGCACTGACACCGCCGTAATGGCGCACCATGCCCGGATGCATGCCGAAGCCCACCGGCGCCGGGTCCTGCCAGTCGGTGCGGCCGATCTTGCCGCGATAGCCGAACCGGTGGAAGCCGGCCGCATCAGCCGTGACCGCATCCACTTCCGCTTCCGTAACGGCCTCCACCTCGCTGACCGTCTGCGCCTGCGTCACCGGCGGCAGGGTCCGTGCGAGCGAGGGTTCGGTGCGGCCCATGTGTTCGACCATGATGATCCCGCTGCCGGACAGCGTGGGCTCCTCCGGATCGTATTCGGGACTGCGCGTGAACGGCGCGGGCGGCGTCGCCGTGCCGGCGGGGGCCGGACGGACGGCCCATTCGTGCCAGCTGCGCACGCGGGTGATGCCGCCATCCTCATCGTGATCCACCACCAGCAGGCGCGTATTGCGGGGGCGCTGCCATGACGGCGCACGCGACGCCGCCGACCGCGATGCCGCCGAGGCCGGCGCGCGCGCCGTCTTGCGGCGGATGGCGCGGTCCAGCCGCGACAGGATCATCCACATCAGCAGCACCGCACCCATGCCGGCGATGATGTTGCCGTACAGGCGCAACTGCTCGAACGGCAGGCCGCTCGGGCCGACGCTGCTGATGGAATACCCCACGTACAGCCCCAGCAGCCCCCAGATCGAAATCACCAGCAACGGCCGGAAGATGCGGAACCACAGCACGTGCTGCACCGTGCCGACAATACCCTTGTCGGAAAACGACTGCCGGATCGAGTTGCGCGAAACGTCGATGACTAGCATGGTCATGGCGGATTCCCCTGTTGTATGCCCCGGTCGGGGCTGGTCCAGCGGGCGCGTGCACGCTCGCGCTGAAAGGCGACGGCCGGAAACCCGACCACCGTGGTGATGAGATTGAGAATCCAGAACGCCACCGGATACCAGACGGTGTCGATGAAGTAGCGCAAGATGCCGTCGTCGTAGCGCCGGTCGATGTAGCAGCCGACCAGCAGCTGCAGCACGCACGTGATAAACAGCAGCGTGCCATGCCAGCGCGGGAACGCCTCGAAGCGCCATTCGGGCGGCATGTCGATGAAGAAGCCCAGCACCGACCAGGCGATGACGAACAGCATGTTGTACGCCCAGACCACCGACAGTGCGTATTCGAAGAAGATCGGCCACATCATCGACTGGCGCAGCGACAGCATGGCCGGCGCGTACTTGATCAGCGCCTGGATGCCGCCCTTGGCCCAGCGCAGCCGCTGCTTGTAGAGGCCACGGAAGGTTTCGGGCATCAGGATCCACGACAGCGCGCGCGGCTCGTAGCGGAGATCCAGCCGCCCACCTGCAGCTTCCAGCTGATGTCGATGTCTTCGGTGAGCATGTCGTTGCTCCAGTAGCCCACCTCTTCCAGCGCGTGCTTGCGGAACATCACCACCACGCCCGACACCGTCAGCAGCCGGCCGTACACTTGCTGGGTGCGCTTGATCAGGCCGACGATGGACGAGAACTCGCCCACCTGCATGCGCCCCAGCAGCGTCGAGCGCGTGCGGATGCGCGGGTTGCCCGTCACCGCGCCGAGGGTCGGGTTCTCCAGCAGGTGGCGGATCATCGAGGCGATGGCGTCCACGTCCAGGATCGAATCGCCGTCGATGCACATCAGGTACTCGGCATCCGTCACCTGGGCGGCGGTGGTCAGGCCGATCGCCTTGCCCTGGTTGGACGACTGGTGGATCACCACCAGTTGCGGGTACCGGGCGGCCAGTTCGTTCAGGCGCTCGCCGGTGCGGTCGCTGCTGCCGTCGTTGACGGCGATGATGTCGTAGTTGGGGTAGCGCATGCGGGCCAGGTGGCTGATCACCTCCCGCACGTTAGCCTCCTCGTTGTAGCACGGCACGATGATCGACACCTTGGGGTAGACATTCACCCCGAGCAGCGCGAGCGGATACCGTACGCCCTGTGTGCCCCGTTCCAGCAGGAAGAAGTGCAGCAGCCCGCCGATCATCCAGAAATACGACATGAAGAACGGGTAGTAGAAGACAAAGCCGGAAATCCAGCGCTTGACCAGCAGCAGATCCATGCGTCAGCCCCCCGTCCCGGCTGCCTGGCCGCCGGACTCCGCGACCGGGTTGCGCGGCGCCTCGCTGGTCTTGTTGGCCGCGCCCGGCGCCGTGGTGGGCGGAATCGCCTTCAGCGCTTCGGCGCGGCTCGGCACGCGGCGCGTCTCGATGGTGGTCTTCATCGACATCACCTCGCGCAGCACCTCGGTATCGGGCCGGCCGGCGATGAAGTCGTCCGGGTAATAGCCGTAGTTGAGCGCCCCGGCGGCCCGCAGGCGCCGCATCTGGTCGCGCAGCTCCGGCGTCGGGACCGGCTTGTCGTGCTCGCGCCAGTCCACGGCCTGCAGCTCGAAGATGGTCTTGCGCAGGCCGTCCCTGTGCTTGCCGACCGCGGCCACCAGCTTGGCCATCCAGTCCTTCGGATCGCGGGCGTTCTCCATGTAGGGCATGGCTTCCAGCGCCACGTAGTCGTAGGCCTGCAGGAAATCGTCGTAGTTCTGCGCGGTCCACTTCTCGGCGTCCGGGTCGAGGATGGGGCTGGCGAAGATGTTGCGCGCGGTCAGCATGTCGCGGCCGTTCTGGTAGCCCTGCACCACACCGATCAGCTCGTGGGTGAAGGCGATCAGCGCGGCGGTCTTGCCGCGCGTCCACTTCTGCATCCGTTCGGGCGAGCGGCGGATCGCGTTGATGTCGCCGGGCAGGCCCATGGCCTCGTAGGCCTTGAGGGCGGCCGGGCCGGCGTCTTCGTAGTCGTCGAGCACGCCGTCGTCGTGGAACAGGATGCCGTCGAAGATGGCGTACTTGGCCAGGTCTTCATAGATGTCGCGGATCATCCGACGCGCCTCGGGGTCGAACGGCGACAGCCGCGGCGGCTTGCCGGCCTTCTGCTTCTGCGGTGCGCCCGGCGCCGACTGCACGAGGTGCGTGGACACCGGGTTCGGGTCCGGCAGCTTGAACGCCAGCACCGGCAGCCACGCATACACCTCCACCTTGGCGCGCGTCTTCAGTTGCCACGCCACGCGCGAGAAGAGGTCGGCGCGTACCGGCATGTGGCGGTTGGGGAAGTACACCGAATCCACCGCGCCGTCGACCTTCGGGTCGGCAAAGGCCTGCAGGTAGACCACCTTGGGCGCGAGGTCCTTGATGCGTTCGATCAGCCGGCCGAGATTGGCCTCCTGCTGGCGCGGGTCGGGATCGTAGATGTAGTCCATGTCCACCTGCACCACGCGCTGCACGGGGTTGATTTCGCCGTGGTGCGTGACCGGCTCGCGCAGCGAGCGCTCCAGGTTGCCGGTATCGGTGTCGTAGCCCATCAGGCTGCGGCGGATGTCGGTGAGCGGCACGTCGGGCGTGTTGGGGCCGGGCTCCAGCGTCAGCATGTATTTCAGGCCGACGTTGGCGGCCTCCTGGTCGAGCATCAGGTTGTGCGCACCATAGGGCCACACCACGCTCTGCACCTTGGCACCCGTGTTCTTCTCGATGATGTCGATGCCGCGCTGCAGGTCGGCACGCACGCGCTTGCGGTATTCGTCGTCGGTCTCGTAGCGGCCGAGCTTCGGCAAGTAGGCATGCGTGCTGGCCGTAGGCATCTCGTTGCCTTGCGGGTTGCCCAGCGTGCCATGGTGCATGTCGTGCGTGTGCGTGGCGAACTCCACCAGACCCGACGCCTGCATCTCGCGGATCTGGTCCCAGTTCATGAAGAAGTCGCGCGCCACGATCTGCTTGTCCGACAGCTTGACCTTGGCCCCCTGCGGTGCGTCGGTCCACTCCGTCACCAGCGCGAAGACCGCCGGGAAGCGGAACTGCTTGAGCAGCGGAAACACCTTGGTGTAGTGGCTCTCATAGCCGTCGTCGAAGGTCAGCAGGATCGGCCGGCTGGGCAGCGGCTTGCCGCCCCGGCGCGCCTCGCCGATCTGCGCGAGCGTGACCGGGTGATAGCCGTTGGCCTGCAGCCAGCTGAACATGTTGGTCAGCATCTTGGTGTCGATGGCGAACGGATCGGGCAGCGTCTCGAAGCTGGCGCGCAGGTTGTCGCGGATGTCGTGGAAGCACAGCACGCGGAAGGTCTTGCCGTCCGCCGAGTCCGGCTTGGGCAGGAAATCCACCGGCAAGGCAGCGGCCGGACGCGCGAAGGCGAGCAGTGCCATGGCCAGCACGGCCATCCAGGCGAAGCCTCGTCGCAGAGACGGGTGTCGGGAGGCTTGCATGAGCATCACAGCGGAATGTTGAGGTTCAGGTAGATGAACTTGCGGGTCTCCGGCTGGCCGTCGTAGCGGTGCCGGCCCAGACCCACGCCGTACGAGACCTGGGTCTTGCGGTTGATCTGCCATACGTGCTCCAGCCGCGCCTCGACCATCGGGCTCGTGCCGAACGACTGCTGGTTGTAGACGCGGCCGGTCAGGTAGACGCGCTGGGTGAACGACTTGTCGGCGTAGCGCCAGGGGGTCCACGACCAGATCGCGGTGGCCTGCCCGCTGTAGTCGCGCGAGGGGCTGAAGTAGCTGACGGTGTTCATCGTGCTGCTGCTGGTGCCGGCGCCGAACAGCACGCCCACCGTATGACGCGGCGAGGAGAACACCTGCTGGTAGAAGTTCGCGTCCCAGCGCTGGCGCAGGTTGTTGTCCGTATAGCGCGACAGGCCATACGTCAGCGACGCATAGCGCGTTTCATCCCAGGTGTAGCGCACGTTGCCGGTGGCGGTCTTGCCGGTCACGCCGGCCGCGTACGCCTTGTAGGGCACCTCCAGGTCGTCGTTGGTGACCAGGCCGGAGACCTTCCAGTGGTCGGACGGAACCCAGCTCGCGTCGAGCGTACCGCCGGTCTTGCCGGCCGCGCCGACCGACTGGTGCACCTCGCCGTTCACCCCGATGCCGGTGTCGAACCACTGCACGCCGGCGCCATTGCGCACGCGGCTCTGCGACGCGCCCTGGAAGTCCGCGCGGCCGGAGAAGTTGTGCACGAACAGCCGGTAATGATCGGCGAACGGACCGGAATAGGCCTTGGTGTCGATGCCGAATTCCTGGTCGGCGAACACCGCGTTGCCCTTGTCGCCGGCGGCCTGGATGATGAGCTGCGGGCTCTGGTAGACGTCGAGGTCCTTGCGCAGCGCGTGCACCGAGCCGTTCTCGGGAAAGCGCTCGTCCAGTCCGTCGGCCACATCCTTGGCCGTCTTCAGGTCATCCAGCGCCAGCGAAGCGCGGCCGTAGCCCGACATCACGCTCAGGTCGTCGGGGTGCTCGGACAGTGCGGTCTTGTACAGGGTACGCGCCGTGTACGGCTCGGCCTGCACCATGGCACCGTCGGCACGCGCGCTCACGAACGAAGCCGCGAACGGCGCCTCGTGCCGCCATTGATCGAGCGCGGCGATGCCCTCGTGCGTGCGGCCGGTCAGCACCAGGTATTGCGCTTCGAGCCGCTTGACGCGCGAATAGTCGGGATTGGGCGTGCCGGCCTCGGGCGCCAGCCGCACGTACTCGGAGTTGTCGGCCTTCATCTTGTCGAGCAGCGCGCGGGCGTCTTCATAGCGGCCGGTGTCGAGATCGGCCTAGAACAGGCCCTCCTGCACGTCGCCGGTCTCTATCTCGCCGGGGCCGGCTTCCTTCAGGGCCTGCGCGTAGGCAGCGGCGGCGCGATCCGGCTTTTCAAGATAGGCATAGGCATCGCCCGCCGACACGCGCGTATAAGCCGGCACCTTGCCCGCCTGCGACATCGCCTCGTAGCGCTGCGTGGCATCCTTCATGCGCCCGCGCGAAGCCAGCGCCACCACTTCGTCGGCGACGATCTCCTGGCGGAAGACGGCGTTCTCCGGCGTCTCGGGCACCTTCTTGAGCAGCGCCTCGGTCTCGGCGACCGCCTGGTCGATGATGACGAAGCGCTCCGGCCCGCTCAACGACTTCAGTTGCTGGCGGCCCCAGCGGATGCGCTGGGCCACCGCGGCATGCTCCACGTGCCAGGACTCGCTATCGGTGAACCAGTCGGGGTGCTCGCGCAGGTGATCCAGCGCAAGCGTGGCCGCGCCTTCGCGGGATTCGCGCAGCACCTCGGCGCGATACGCGTCGCGCTCGGTCGGCATCGGAGCGGTGGGCGTGGGCTGCGGGGGGCCGGCGGCTTCGGCGCCGGGGGCCGCCGGCGCCACCGGCAGCGGCGTCAGCGCACCCGGCGCGGGACCCTGTGACGACGGCCCGGGCGACGTGACCACGACCGGTGCCGGCGGCTGCGCGGCCGGCGGCAGGATCACCGTGGGAGACGGCGGAGGCGTTTCCTCCGGCGGGCTCGCAGGGGCCATCTCCGCGGCCGGCGCCGGTGTCTGGGTCTGAGGTGGCGTGGCCGCCGGCGCCGTCTGCTGGGCCACCAGCACGGTCCGCGCGGGCGATGCGGGCAGGCCGTCGGCATCGGACTGCGCGGTGGCGGTGGCCGGAGCGGCGGTACCGTTCAGCTCGCCGAGCTCGGTGTCGATCAGGCGCCGCGTGGCGGCACTGGCGGCATCGCCCGCGCTGCCGGCGGACGGACGCGCGGCGTGCGCGGCCAGCGGCGCGGCGCCGACCAGCACCACCGTCGCGGCGGCGATGGCGCATCGGCGGGAATCGAGCAGGTCGGCCGGATCGGGACGGCCGGCGCGCGCGAGCGGGGGAACAGGCGCGGGAACAGTCATTGTTGTGGTATCCAATCAGCAATCAGCGGCGATCGCGTCTGGCAGGCGATTGGCGCGGTGGGTGGCGTGCGGACACCGGGCAGCGGTCGGCAAGCGGACCGGAGCAGCCAGCGCGGCGCCGCATCGTTCTCGTCGAATCTGCGAGGAAGCAGGGGGCGGCAATTCCGCCGTCACCCCATGCCGGGGTGGTGTGCGCCGTTGGCGACGCGCACCGGCGAGCGGCCTCCCTTGGGCGCAGCCGTCACGCCGAAAGCGCGCGTCATGGCGGCCCAGCGCGTCTCGTCGGCCGGCTCGTTGCCGGCGGGACGGGACGACGGCACGCATGCCGGCGCCTCCACCGCTTCGATGGCGGCGCGCGGCACGCCTGCCCGCGCGACCGCCTCGGGCAAGCGATCGCCGACCGGAGCCATCGCCGGATTGCCGTGCAACTCCAGCGGAATACCCAGCCGCATGACGGCGTACACGGCCTCGCTCTTGTTGCGCACATTCAGGCGCCGGTAGAGCGTGCAGGCGTGCGTCTTGACGGTGGCTTCCGAAATGCCCAGCAGGCGGCCCACGCCCTTGACTGAATGTCCACGCGACAGCAGCACCAGCACCTCGTACTGGCGCTGCGAGACATTGAGCCGCCGCGCGGCCTCGGCGGCGCTGATGGCGGTCGACCCGGCAACGTCCTGCGCGGCGCGCGGCATCAACGCGGGATAGGCCTGGCCGCCGGCCAGCACGAGCTGCAGCGTCGCCAGCAGCACCCCGGTCGGCTGCGTCTTGGCGACATAGGCGTCGGCACCGCACGCCATGGCGGCATGCACCTCCTCGGCCGTCACCCGCGCAGCCAGGACCACCACGTGGCGCGGCGTGCTCTGCGCGATGAGGTCGCACAGCCGCGCGGCATCGAGCGGAACGTTCGCATCGTCGATGCCGACCACCAGCAGATCGGCGGGATCAAGCGGCTCATGGGGCCACTCGGGAGCGCTGACCTCCTCCAGGCCCAGCGCGGGATGCGCGAGCACTTGCGCAAGTCCGGCGCGCAGCAGCGGATGATTCTCCAGCAGAACAGCCTTCATGGTTTCCTCATGTCTTTTGTGAAGCAGTCCGGTCGGCCACGCGCACGCAAAGGTATGCCCTGCACGCACATGGCATGCGACCGTCGAAAAACCCCGGAGTCCGTCTGAGAGAAGTGCGTGCCCGTCGATCGAAGGCGACGGGAGCAGTGGTGCGGGGCCCGTCGATCGCGGACGCCGCTTATCTGTGGAGGTGTTGCTTCCCGCATATGGCACGGATTGCCATGCGCCAGCGGGTTGACCGCAAGAGGTTGAGCAAGCGTCGGGCCAGGGCCGTACAGCGCAACATCCACTTACATTTGCAGCGCGCGGCGGCACACGGCCAGCCCCGGCAAAAGCCGTTGCGGCCGTGGCGCTACGGTCGGCCGGGAGGCCTGCTGCGATGCCACGCAATCGCCCGTTTCTGTGACGTTTCTGTTACGAGTTCGCGCACGACAGCCCCCGTGCCGATGGCCGAGACCGGAGGCGTACTGAAAAGAATTACAACCTGTTTGAAAACTTACCGAAGCCGGCGACCCCGTGTACCAGCCGGGTCCCGAAGCGGGCACATGCCGCGCCGCGCAGCACGACACGCCGTGCGCATCACGGCTTGCGGCGCGTGTAAAAGAACAGAAACAGGCTGTCAATGGCACCGACCATGAAGATCAGCACCGCCGCCATGTACAGCATCCACGCGCCATCCTTAAATGGCAGCGGAACATCCGCATGGGGGATGGCCGCCACCATGAGCGTGCCGGCGGCGGGTCGTCGCGATGGCGCGGCGGCGCCGTGTCCGGCGGCGTGGATATCTCGGGCGACGACGTCGGACAAGGCATGGCGTGAAATGGACGAGTCAGGCACAAGCCGTATTGTTGGGCACAACGTATCCGGCCGAAACCGCGAACAGTCCGCGACGGTCCCCTCAATTCGGTGCGCGGCTGCCTGCAGCGGCCTTCATGCGGCCCGCGGGGGCACGGCGTGCAACACGCGCGGCAACAGCAGGCCCAGCGTCACGCCGCGCAGCGCCATGAAGGCCAGCATGGCGAACCACAGCCCCGGATTGCCCCAGCGCGGCTGCAAGACGACCGCCAGCAGCCAGAACACGACGGCCGAGAACGCCATCGTCAGCAGCAGCTCACGCGTGCGCGTGGCGCCGATGAACACACCATCGAACTGGAAGCCCCACACCGACACCAGCGGCAGCAGGGCCGCCCACACCAGATCGTGGCGCGCGGCCTCCCGCACGGCCGGCTGATCCGTCAGCCAGCCGACGATGGCGCCCCCCGCAACGGCATACACCAGCGAGAACAGCGCCGCGCCCAGCACCGACCACAACGTCGACACCCGGATCGCCGAGCGCAACGCGCGGCCGTCGCGCGCGCCCAGCGCCGCCCCCACCAGCGCCTCGGCCGCGTGGGCGAAGCCATCGAGCCCATAGGCCATGAATGTCAGGAAATTGAGCAGCAGCGCATTGGCTGCGAGGATGACGTCGCCCTGCTGCGCGCCCGCGTGGGCAAACCAGCCGAAAGCGGCCAGCAGGCAGGCCGTGCGCAGGAAGATGTCAGAGTTCAGTCCCATCAGCCGGCGCCAGGCGTCGCGTGCCAGCAGTTCGGCGCGCGTCATCGGCGGCAGGCCTCGCATGCCGTCCCGGCGCAGCAGCCACAACAGCGCCATGCCGAGCACGAAGCCCAGGATGTCGGCGGCGGCCGTCGCCGCGCCGATCCCGCCCACGCCCATGCCGGCCCCCAGCACGAGCCCGAGCACCGCCACCATGTTGACCAGATTGATGAACACCTGCAGCAGCAGGGCGAGCCGCACCTGCTGGCGCCCCAGCAGCGTGCCCAGCACCACATAGTTGGCCAGCGCGAACGGCGCCGACCAGATGCGGGCATGGCAATAGATCTCGGCCATGCGCGTCACGGCCTCGCTTGCCCCCAGCAGCGCCAAGGTGATGCGGATGGCCGGCACCTGCAGCACCAGCAGGGCCAGGCCGATGCCCAGCGCCAGCAGCAACACACGCACGACATTGGCCCGAAGTGCCCGCGCATCGCCCGCGCCGTGCGCCTGCGCGACCAGGCCGGTGGTGCCCATGCGCAGGAAGCCGAAGCCCCAGAACACGAAATTGAAGAACACGCCCCCGAGCGCCACGCCGCCCAGATATGCCGGCCCAGGCAAATGCCCGGCGACCGCCGTATCGACCGCCGACAGGAGCGGCTGGGTCAGGTTGGCCAGCACGATCGGGAACGCCAGCGCGAGCACACGGCGATGCCACTGCGCGGGCCGGCCGGATGCGGCCGGAATGGCGGACGAATACTCCATCGCAGACAAAAAAACTCAGGAACGTGGAAAAAAAATGCAACCCTCACCGATTTCGTTATCATGGCGCCCCATTGCAGTGCCCAGCATGCAGCAGAAGTGCAGCAAAAAGCACAGTGTCGCTGACTATATCGCGAATCCCCCCGGAACCTGACCTTATGCCTGGTTTCATTCGCGATCGGGCCAAGTGTGGTCGATGCTACGAGAGACCGCACGCGCATGTCTCGCAAGCGACAACCGCAGGCGGGACGGTGGGGTGAAGCCGAACCGGCGGCGCCCCGTTAGAAGAAAGCGGTCCGTCAGGCCGCGATACCTGGTCCAGCTTCGGACTGGCCGGGAAGGAGACTCCCCTTGGAAAAACACGTACAACGCAACCTCGGCGCCTGGCCCTTGATGCTCACCGGCCTGGGCTCGATCATCGGCTCCGGCTGGCTGTTCGGCGCCGGTCATGCGGCGCAGGTGGCAGGCCCCGCTGCCATCTTTACCTGGGTCATCGGCGCGGTCGTGATCCTGGCCATCGCGCTGACCTACGCGGAGCTGGGCGCCATGTTCCCGGAATCGGGCGGCATGGTGCGCTACGCACGCTATTCGCATGGCTCGCTGGTGGGTTTCGTGGCCGCCTGGGCCAACTGGATCGCCATCGTCACCGTCATTCCCATCGAGGCCGAAGCCTCGATCCAGTACATGAGCTCGTGGCCGTGGCCCTGGGCGCAGGGCCTGTTCCATCACGGCGAGCTGACGCCGCTTGGGCTGACGCTCTCCGCCGTGCTGGTCATCATCTACTTCCTGCTCAACTACTGGGGCGTCAAGGTGTTTGCCAAGGCCAACACCGCGATCACCGTCTTCAAGTTCGTCATTCCCGCACTGACCGCCGTGGCGCTGATCGGCGCCGGCTTCCACCCGTCCAACTTCGGCGGCACGGAAGCCGCGAGCTTCGCGCCGTACGGCTGGTCGTCGGTGCTGTCCGCCATCGCCACCGGCGGCATCGTGTTCAGCTTCAACGGTTTCCAGAGCCCCATCAACCTGGCCGGTGAGGCGCGCAACCCGGGCCGCAACGTGCCGCTGGCGGTGATCGGTTCGATCGTGCTGGCCTCCGTGATCTACGTGGCGCTGCAGATTGCCTTCCTGGGCGCGGTGCCCGCGGAATCGCTGGCCAAGGGCTGGCACGGCATCGACTTCCACTCGCCGTTCGCCCAGTTGGCCATCGCGCTGAACCTGAACTGGCTCGCCATCGTGCTGTACCTGGACGCCTTCGTGAGCCCTTCGGGCACCGGCAGCACCTACATGGCGACCACCACGCGCATAATCTACGCGATGGAGCGCAACAACACCATGCCGGCCATCTTCGGCCGCGTGCACCCGATCTTCGGCGTGTCGCGTTCGGCCATGTGGTTCAACCTGGCGGTGTCGTTCATCTTCCTGCTCTTCTTCCGCGGCTGGGGTGCGCTGGCGGCGGTCATCTCGGTGGCCACCGTGATCTCGTACCTGACCGGCCCGATCAGCGTGATGTCGCTGCGCAAGAGCTCGCCGGGGCTGCATCGTCCGCTGCGCCTGCCGGGCCTGTCGGTGATCGCGCCGTTCGCCTTCGTCTGCGCCTCGCTGATCCTGTACTGGGCCAAGTGGCCGCTGACGGGCGAGATCATCATGCTGATGCTGGTCGCCCTGCCGGTGTACTTCTACTACCAGGCCAAGGCCGGCTGGCCCGACTTCAAGCGCGAGCTCAAGGGCGCCTGGTGGATGATCGGCTATCTGCCCGCCATCGCCGCACTGTCGTACTGCGGCAGCACGGAGTTCGGCGGCCTGGGCCTGATCCCCTACGGCTGGGACATGGTGGTCGTGTCGACGGCCTCGCTGTTCTTCTACTACTGGGGCGTGGCCAGCGGCTGGCACACGCGCTACCTGGATGAAGTCGAACAGGTGTATGAAGAGATCGCCGCGCCCACCGGCGAGCAGATGCCGGGCGGGATGCCGCAAGGGGTCTGACCCTTCGCTCCGATCGCACGGAGCACACGGATCGTACACACGCCCGGCCCAGCCGGGCGTTTTTCATTGGGGGCATCCACGGATCGGGTTCGCCGGGCCCCGGCGGGACAATCACATGCTGGACTCAGGACGCTAAGCGAGAGACGGTGCCGACTTCGGACCCGTCGCGCCGGTCTCGCGAGCCGCCTCGCCGCCCGCCCCGGTGTCTTCCCTATCGTCGCCAGCCGTGTCTTCACCCTCGGAACCGTTGTCCTCGGGGGAGGACACCTTCGGCACTGGAGCCTCGCCGCTTGCCTGCGCCTTTGCGACCGGCAGCCATCGAGACGGGTCCAGCGGCTCATGGAACTGGAACTGGTTGGCCAGGTCCTCCCAGAACCGGCGCCGCTCCGTGGTCGTGGCGGGCAACGCATATCCAAGCGCTGTCGCGAGCGAAGGCAGATACAGGTCGAAGGCGCTCTTGACTGTCTCGCCCCATGCAATGGCTGTTGACACCGCCGCCAGATAGCACAGGCGGCTCACAACGAACGCCATGGTGCAAACGCCGGCGAACCACCACGGCTGGATACCGTGAAACCCACTCGGAAACTCAGCCGCGCATCGCGCGAGCGCGACCCCTCCCAGCACGAACGAGACAAATACAAGGCTGACGAAGAAATCAACCGGTGCCCGTGCGTCGGCCAGCGTCTCCTGATAGTCCTTCGGCACCACGGCGAGGAGTCGCGGCCATGCATGGATGCTTTCCACGCCATACACGTTGCCTGCATACATTTCAAAGGCACGAAGCACATTGCCGAAACGGGTTGGCAGTACCAGTTCACGCTGCTCGGGGTACTCGAGCGCCAGCTTGCGCCTGAGCCCCAGATACCGAAGCCTGAGCCCGGCGAGCCGCCGCTCCTGTTCTGCGCGCTTCGCCTCATCCGTCATCGCGCCGAGCAATGTTTCAGCGGCCGCGATGGCCGCGAAGGCATCCCGTGCCCCCTGCCGCTGCTGTTTTCTGCGTTCGAGCTGACGTTCGCGCAGCCTGGGTTGCTTGAGTGGCCAGACGTAACCTTCGAGCACGCGATACATCGAATGATTGCCCGCCATCAGCAGCACCGCAAACGTCCAGACCGACAGCAGCATGACCGTCAGGTTAGTGCTACAGCCGTACCTATCGCCTATGATGTTGTCCATGTGAGAGGAGACGATCATGGTCCGATGCAAGGAACGGTGAGTGGCTGGGAGAGAGAGCTGGAAGGGTTGCACGAACGGCTGGGGATGCTGTTCAAGCGTCCGGAGCCGCGGCAGCGGG
>CAKKOY010000067.1 GCA_919592095.1 Ralstonia syzygii subsp. syzygii
GGTGCTGGCATGGTCGCGATGGCGGCGCGCGCATCAGTGGCGCGCTCAGCAGTGTCACTACCGGGCGCGGGGATGTGCTCCGCCATTTTGAGCTACGGCTGTAGTACTAAGAAGGAACATCATGAGCATCCAAGCGATTAACGTACGCAACCAGTTCCGCGGTCAGATCAAGGAGATCATCCGGGGCGATGTGCTCTCGGAGATCGATGTGGAGACACCGTCCGGCATCGTCACCTCGGTGATCACCACGCGTTCGGTCGACAACCTCGGCCTGAAGGTCGGCAGCGAAGTGGTGGCGCTGGTGAAGGCGACGGAAGTCTCGATCGCCAAGCTGTAAGGACGGGGAGGAGACGGCGACTTCAAGGAGCCCAATCCCATGAGTCTCATGCACACCACCGCACTCGTCCAGTTTCTCGGCACCCTGCCGTCCGCCCCTACGCCCGAGCGCCAGTTGTGGCGCGACGCCGGCGGGCGAGTGCAGGGCCAGTTCTTCCATTGCGCGCTGACTAGCCTGTTCGAGCCGGTGTGGCGCCTGGGCGAGGATGGCGCGCTGATCTCCGACGGCCACGAAGCGCTGATGCGCACATGGACGCGCGACGGCGAGGCCGGCCTGAACCCGTGGAAGATGTTCTCGTTCGCCTCCGACGACACCACGCTCGTCGAGCTCGATCGCCTGTGCCGGCTGGTGCATACGCTCAACTACTTTGTGCGCACCGATGCGCGGCGGCTGGTGGTCAACGTGCATGGCCGCCTGCTGGCGGCGGTGGCGGCCGACCACGGCAAGGCGTTCCAGCGCGCGGTGACGGCGCTGGGTCTGTCGCCCGAGCAGTTCGTGATCCAGGTGCCGTCGACCGCCAACGACGATCTGGGGCTGCTGCTGTTCGTGGCGGACAACTACCGCCGCAACTGGTTTGCGGTGGCGGTGCAGGCATCCGACCCGGCCGAGGCCGGGGCGCTGATGGTGCACGTGCGGCCGGCGTTCCTCAAGCTCGATGCGCGGCGCGGCTGGCAGACCCGCCACGTCGCCGCGCTGGCCGATTCGGCGCGCGAATTGGGCGTCATGCTTGCGCTGCGCCGGTGCGAGCGACCGGACGATCTCGACCTGGCCCGTGCCGCCGGCATCCGCTATGTGCAGGGCAGCGTGTTGCCCGGCGCGGAACCCGACGTGCCCGACCCGATTCCCGGACCACGGGCCGTGATCCCCGCCCGCATTCAGCTGGCCCAGGCGGCCCAGGCGTCCATCACGCCGCAGCCATGGCATGCCGCCGGCCTTTCCCTCACCGAATGACGTTCTGACGGATCGACAAGGACACACGATGGTACGCACCGCTGCGCAAACCGCGACCGCCGCGCGCGGCTGGCACTGGCCGGCCGACGTTGTCATGCTGACCGTGCCGGGGCTGCACGGCAGCGGCCCTGCGCATTGGCAGAGCCGCTGGGAAGGGCGCTTTCCCAACTGGCACCGCGTGGAGCAGGACGATTGGTCGACGCCCGACCTCGCGCGCTGGTCGGCCCGGGTGGGGCAGGCCGTGCGCGCTGCCCAGGCAGAACGGCCACGCCATGCCGCGCGCGCCGTGCTGGTCGCGCACAGCTTCGGCTGCCTGGCGTCGCTGCATTGGGCGGTGCAGGCGCGCGACGCGGTGGCGGGCGTGCTGCTGGTCGCGCCGGCCGACCCGGACAAGTTCGGCGTGGCGGACCAGTTGCCGCAGCGCGCGCTGCCGTTTCCCGCCGTGCTGGTCGCCAGCCGCAACGATCCGTGGCTGGGTTACGGCCAGGCGCTGGAGTGGGGCGCGCGCTGGGGGGCGGAGGTGGTCGACGCGGGCCAGGCCGGCCACATCAATGCGGATTCGGGCCTGGGGGAGTGGGAGCATGGCCTTGCATGGCTCGATCGCCTGGTCAGCCGCGCATGTGCACCAGAAACCGCTCGCGACGGTGCCGACTGGCAGGCCCAGTGGGATGTCCTGCCGAGCACGCCATATATCTAAAACGATGATTCACATGCGCAAATATTCGTTTTCTTCATAAGACGTGCCCGCCACAATCGGTTCATCTGCACCTCGGCCGCAGCTTCTCGGCCTTTTCTTTTATCGGTTGCGCTGATGAGCCTGTCTTCTCCGTTCTCTTCCGTCCGCCGGCGCAAGCCCGCCAACGTGCTGCCCGGCTTCGGGCTGGCGCTGGGCTTCTCGCTGCTGTACCTGGCGCTGATCGTGCTGATCCCGCTGTCGGCCACGGTGCTCAAGACCTTCACCATGACGTGGGACGCCTTCTGGAGCACGGTGACCGCGCCGCGCGTGGTGGCCTCCTACAAGCTGACCTTCGGCGCCTCGCTGCTGGCGGCGGCGCTCAACCTGGTGTTCGGGTTGATCGTCGCATGGGTGCTGGTGCGCTACCGCTTTCCGGGCAAGCGGCTGGTGGATGCGCTGGTCGACCTGCCGTTCGCGCTGCCCACGGCGGTGGCCGGCATCGCGCTCACCGCGCTGTATGCGCCCAACGGCTGGATCGGCTCGCGGCTGGAGCCGCTGGGGCTGAAGGTCGCGTTCACGCCGCTGGGCATCGTGATGGCGCTCACCTTCATCGGTCTGCCGTTCGTGGTGCGCACGGTGCAGCCGGTGCTCGAAGACCTGGAGACTGAACTGGAAGAGGCTGCCGCCAGCCTGGGCGCCACGCGCGGGCAAACGTTCGCTCGCGTGATCCTGCCGACCCTGTTGCCGGCGCTGCTGACCGGCTTTGCGCTGGCCTTCGCGCGCGCCACGGGCGAGTATGGCTCGGTCATCTTCATCGCCGGCAACATGCCGATGATCTCCGAGATCACGCCGCTGATGATCTATTCCAAGCTGGAGCAGTTCGACTACGCGGGCGCCACGGCCATCGCCGTGGTCATGCTGGCGATCTCTTTCGCGCTGCTGCTGGTGATCAACCTGCTGCAGGCCTGGACGCGCCGGCGCGGCAACCGCAACGACGCGCTCGAGCTCGCCCCCGAAACCCTGGCTGCCACCGGCGCCGCAGGAGCCTGACATGGCCGGTACTGTTTCCCGTCAACTTGGCCAGGCGCCAGTGGCTGCCCGCCGTGGCGCCACGGCTGAAGCCGCATGGGTGCGCGCGGCGCTGATCCTGGTGTCGTTCGTGTTCCTGGCGCTGTTCCTGTTCGTGCCACTGGCCAGCGTGTTCTATGAAGCGCTGCGCAAGGGCCTGGGCGTCTACTGGGAGGCGCTGGTCGAGCCCGATGCGCTGTCCGCCATTTATCTCACGCTGAGTGTCGCGGCGATCGCCGTGCCGCTCAACGTGGTGTTCGGCGTGGCGGCGGCGTGGGCCATCGCCAAGTTCGAGTTCCGCGGCAAGCACCTGCTGCTGACCCTGATCGACTTGCCGTTCTCGGTGTCGCCGGTCATCGCGGGGCTGATCTACGTGCTGCTGTTCGGCGCGCAGGGATGGTTCGGGCCCTATCTGTCCGAGCACGATTTCAAGGTCATCTTTGCCGTGCCGGGCATCGTGCTGGCCACCGTGTTCGTCACCTTCCCGTTCGTGGCGCGCGAGCTGATCCCGCTGATGCAGGCGCAGGGCAGCGAAGAGGAGGAGGCGGCCATCGTGCTGGGCGCGTCGGGCTGGCAAACTTTCTTCCGCGTGACGTTGCCCAATATCAAGTGGGGCCTGCTGTATGGCGTGATACTGTGCAACGCGCGGGCGATGGGCGAGTTCGGTGCGGTGTCGGTGGTGTCGGGCCATATCCGTGGGCTGACCAACACCATGCCGCTGCACGTCGAGATTCTCTACAACGAATACAACTTCGCGGCCGCGTTTGCCGTGGCCTCGCTGCTGACGCTGCTGGCGCTTGTTACGCTGGCGCTCAAGACGCTGGTCGAATGGCGCAGCCGCCGCGAACTGGCCGACGCCGATGCCGGCGTAGGGGAAGGCCCCGGCCCGCGCGCCACGCCGTCATCGATTCCGCCCACGCACGTCCGCGTGCAATCTCCACTGGAAGGGAGCACCGCATGAGCATCCAGGTTCAACACGTCACCAAGCGTTTCGGCAATTTTGTCGCCCTCAACGATGTCTCGCTCGCGTTCAAGCAGGGCGAACTGACCGCGCTGCTGGGGCCGTCGGGCTGCGGCAAGACCACGCTGCTGCGCATCATTGCCGGCCTCGAGCATGCGGACGCGGGCACCATCCGCCTGAACGGCGAGGACGCCTCCGACCAGCACGTGCGCGAGCGCCAGGTCGGCTTCGTGTTCCAGCACTATGCGCTGTTCAAGCACATGACGGTGTTCGAGAACGTGGCCTTCGGCCTGCGTGTCAAGCCGCGCGCACAGCGGCCGTCGGAGGCGCGGATCCGCGCCAAGGTGAAGGAACTGCTCGAATTGGTGCAGCTCGACTGGCTGGCCGACCGCTACCCGCCGCAACTGTCGGGCGGCCAGCGCCAGCGCATCGCCCTGGCGCGCGCGCTGGCGGTGGAGCCGCGCGTGCTGCTGCTCGACGAGCCGTTCGGCGCGCTCGACGCGAAGGTGCGCAAGGAGCTGCGCCGCTGGCTGCGCCGCCTGCACGACGATCTGCACGTCACCAGCCTGTTTGTCACGCACGATCAGGAAGAGGCGCTGGAGGTGGCCGACAACGTGGTGCTGATGAACCGCGGCCAGGTGGAGCAGGTGGGCAGCCCCGACACGGTCTACAACACGCCCGCCACGCCGTTCGTCTACGGCTTCCTCGGCAACGTGAACCTGTTCCACGGCCGGCTGGAGGAAGGCGAGGGCGGCAGCGTGCTGCACGTGGGCGAGACCGCGCTCAGCGTGCCATCGGGCGGCGTGGATGCGTCGCGCGCGGATCAGGCGGTCGCCTTCGTGCGCCCGCACGAGATCGACCTGGAGCGCTATGCACCGGGCGCCGAGGGCATTCCCGTGACGCTGCGTCGCGCGCTGACACTGGGCGCCGTCGCGCAGCTGGAGCTGGAGCGTACCGACAGCGACGATATCATCGAAGTCTCCCTGCCCATCGAGCGCTTCCGGGCCCAGGGGCTGCGCGAAGGCGAAACCCTGGTGGTCCGCCCGCGCGCCATCCGCGTGTTCGCGCAGGGCGGCGGGCAGGTGGCATCCGCGCAGGCGGCGGCCTGAGCCCACGACAACCACACGAGAGGACACGAGCATGAACTTCCAGCAACTGCGTTCCATCCGTGAGGCGGTGCGCCGCCAGTTCAACCTGACCGAAGTCGCCAACGCGCTCTATACCTCGCAGCCGGGCGTGTCGCGGCAGATCCGCGAGCTGGAGGACGAGCTGGGCGTGGAGATTTTCGAGCGCTACGGCAAGCGCCTGACCGGACTGACCGAGCCCGGCCGCGAGATCGTGCGCATCGTCGAGCGCTTGCTGCTGGAGGCCGAGAACCTGCGCCAGGCCGGCGAGGAGTTCTCCGGCCGCCAGTCGGGGCGCCTGACTGTGGCGACCACGCACACGCAGGCACGCTATGCGCTGCCCAAGGTGGTGCAGGCGTTCCGCAAGTCGTATCCGCATGTCACGCTGGCGCTGCAGGAAGCCTCGCCCTCGCACATCGTCGAACTGCTGCTGACCGGGCAGGCCGACATCGGCGTGGCCACCGAGGCGGTGGCCAACGAGCCGGGCCTGACCTCGTTCGAGGCCTATCGCTGGCGCCACGTGCTGGTGGTGAGCCCCGACCATCCGCTGACCAAGAACCCGCTGCCCACGCTGGAAGACGTGGCGCAGTATCCGCTGATCACCTACGACGCCGGCTTCACCGGCCGCCGCAATATCGACGCCGCCTTTACGGGTGCCGGCCTGTATCCGGAGATCGTGCTGACAGCCATGGACGCCGACGTGATCAAGACCTACGTGGCGCTGGACGTGGGTGTGGGCATCATCGCCTCGATGGCCTACGACGGCCGCAAGGACGACAACCTCGTCTGCATCGGGGCCGATCACTTGTTCGAGCCCAATACCACGCGCGTGGCAGTGCGCCGGGGTGCCTACCTGCGCGGCTATGCGCACGACTTCATCGGCATGTTCGCGCCGCACCTGTCGCGCGATGCGGTGGCGGAGGCGGTAGCGTCCACGGTGGTGGCGCAGGCGGCGCGGCCGGCGCTGGCGGCCTGAAAAAAAGAAACCGCTCGATCACATCGAGTGGTGGCGGGCAAGGAGCGAAGGCAGTTGGCATTCGGAATGCGGGGGGCGGTTTCGGGCAAGGGAGGGCGGCTTGGAGCGGATAGCTTACGCAGAACGGACGCAGGCGTTTACGAAACAGGTCCGGGCCGCCGAGGACACGCTCCTGCTGTCGCTTGCCGGACGCAACGCGCTCGTGCCCGCAGTGGTAGGCGTCGGGCCTTCGTAAGGCTGCCGGTAGTGGTCTGACGGTATCCCGTCGGAGGGCCGCCGCACGCTGATATGGCTGCCCGCAGCGAGACGAACGCACGCGGCTGCGTGCCGTTGTGCTGCTACGGCCATTCGCACCCGCCATCGCACCATTCGTCGCACCGCCATGGCATCTGCCGGGGCGCCGTTCCTATACTGCGGACATCCCCGGTTCAGCCCCGCACCGCCATGTTTGCCACCGCCTTCCATGTCCCCGATGACGCCGCCCTGCTGCACCGCGCCAGACAGCGTGCCGGCGCGCGCATGGGGTTTCGCATCCATCTGCTGGCCTTCCTGGCCGTGAACCTCGCGCTGGCGGCGATTGCGCTGTCGCACGGGCGGTCCTGGTTCGTCTGGCCGTTGCTGGGCTGGGGCATGGGGCTGGCCGCGCACGGTCTGGGCCTGGCGTGGGCGCTGGGCAGCGGCTACCGGCGGCTGGTGGACCAGGAGCTCGCCCGGCTGCGCAGCCAGGCAGGCCATTGATGCAGGAAAGCCCACGCTTCAACCCGGCACCCCCGTCGAGTAAGATCGGCCGCATGTTCGCCAATGTGTCGTTGCCTCCGCTTGCCGAGTGCCTGCGCATCCCCGTGCGCGGGCTGCGCAGGTTCGCCTGCATTGTCGCCATCAACACCGTGATCGCCGCCGTGCTGGCATTCGGCATCAAGCCGGACGACACCTTCTGGAAGGACTTCGTCTACAGCCAGGCGATCGGGCTGTCGATGTGGCTGTTGATCGATATTCCGCGCCACGTGCTGTGGGGCAGCGGGCAGCCCGGCCGGAAGGCCTTCCCGTGGATCGTGGTGGCCGCGGTGCTGATCGGCGTGCCGTTCGGGCAGTGGGTGGCGCGGCTGATCCTGTGCACGGGCGACCAGCCGTGGCGCGCCGACAGCCTGCGCATGAGCTTCATCATCGCCATGCTGGCGGCGCTGGGCGCGACGTACTTCTACTGGTCGCGCGGCAAGCTGGTGGCGCTGCAGCGGCAGGCCGCGCTGGACGCGCTGGAGCGTGAGGAGGCCGAGAAGCAGGTCGTGCGCGCGCAGCTGATGGCGCTGCAGGCGCAGATCGAGCCGCACTTCCTCTTCAATGTGCTGGCCCACGTGGACGTGCTGATCGCGCGCGATCCGGCCGGGGCGCGCCGGCTGCTGCAGCACCTGATCGGCTTCCTGCGCACGTCGCTGGCGCATGCCCGTGCCGAGCAGTGCACGCTGGCGCAGGAGTTCGCGCTGCTGCGCGCGTATCTCGACATCCAGGCGCTGCGCTTCGGTGCGCGCCTGCAGTTCTCGCTGGCGCTGGACGAGGCCATCGCCAACCTTGTCGTCCCGCCCATGCTGATCCAGCCGCTGGTGGAGAACGCCGTGGTGCACGGCATCGAGCCGTCGCGCGAAGGCGGCACGATCGCGCTGTCCGCCCGCCGCGAGGGAGACCGGTTGCTGCTGGAGGTGTGCGATACCGGCGTGGGCTTCGGCCGGGATGCGAACCCCGGCAAGGGCTCGGGCCTGGGGCTCACGCATGTGCGCGAGCGGTTGTCGCGCCTGTTCGATGCCGATGCGCGCCTGACCATTGCCGAAACCGTGCCGCACGGTGTGACCGTCACGGTGGAACTGCCGCTGGCGCACGACGCCGTGGGCGCGGATGCTTCCGGGGCCCCCGCGCCGCAATGGCGCTGCCGCTTCTCGCGGCCGGCCGTCGCCCCGGCGCTGGCCCCGCGCGCTCCCGCTGGAACCTGACCGATGCCCACCGCTCCCCGCCTGCTGATCGCCGACGACGAACCGGCGCTGGCCGACAACCTGATCGCCGAACTCGCCGCGCTCTGGCCCGAGGCCCGCATTGCGCCCGCGCTGCATGACGGGCAGTCCGCGCTGGACGCCATCGACCATGCGCGCGCGGGTGAGGCCCCCGATGTGGTCTTTCTCGACATCCGCATGCCGGGCCTGTCCGGCATCGATGTGGCGCGAGAACTGGCGGACCGGGCGCAGCGTCCGCTGGTGGTGTTCGTGACCGCCTACGACCAGTTCGCGCTCGACGCATTCGAGCAGGCCGCCGTCGATTACGTGCTCAAGCCCGTGCAGACCGAGCGCCTGGCCGCCACCGTCAGGCGCCTGAAGGAACGGCTGGCCGATCGGCCGGACGGCAACGCAGCGGCCGACCCCGCGCAGACCCTGGCGCAACTGGTGGAGCGTCTCGCCAGCCTGCCGCCGGGCGCGGGCGGCACCAACGGCGCCTATCTGCGTTTCATCAAGGCGCTGGTGGGGCAGGAGGTCCGCTTCATCCCCGTGGAAGAGGTGCTGTACCTCGAGGCGACCGACAAATACGTCAACGTGGTGACCCACGCCGGCGAGTCGCTGATCCGCACCAGCCTGCGCGAACTGCTGGCGCAGCTCGACCCGCAGCACTTCTGGCAGGTGCATCGCGGCACGGTGGTCAATGTGGCGCATGTTTCCAGCGCCGTGCACCTGTCGCTCGGCCGCCTGGCGCTGAAGATGCGCGGGCGGACGGAAACGCTGCCGGTGGCGCGGCAGTATGCGCATCTGTTCCGGCAGATGTAGCGTTGCCATTTGGGCGTGTGCGCGGGCCGCCGTTCCGCTATGCTCCGTTGTATCGTCAACGAATCGCGAACGAGACCACGCGCCATGGAGACAGCCGTTGCCCGCCCGGTCGCGACCGGCCCCGCATCCCATCCCGTCCCCCGGCATGGCGGACAGATCCTGGTCGATGCCCTGATCGCCCATGGCACGGATCTCGCCTTCGGCGTGCCGGGCGAGAGCTATCTGGCCGTGCTGGAAGGCTTCTACCAGCGGCGCGACCGCGCGCGCTTCATCGTGTGCCGGCAGGAGGGCGGGGCCGCCAACATGGCCGACGCCTACGGCAAGCTGACCGGCCGCCCCGGCATCGTGTTCTGCACGCGCGGCCCGGGCGCGACCAATGCGAGCATCGGCGTGCATACCGCGTTCCAGGATTCCACGCCGCTGATCCTCTTCATCGGCCAGGTCGGCCGCGACTGCGTTGACCGCGAAGCCTTCCAGGAGATCGACTACCGCCGCATGTTCGGCCAGATGGCCAAGTGGGTCGCGCAGATCGACAGCGTGGAGCGCATCCCCGAATACATCGCGCGCGCCTTCCAGACCGCGACGGCGGGGCGCCCCGGCCCGGTGGTGCTGGCGCTGCCTGAAGACATGCTCGCCGAGGTCGCCACCGTGGCCGACGTGCCGCCGATGCCGCGCGCGATGGCGTGGCCCGCGCCGCATGACCTCGCGCGGCTCAAGGCGCTGCTGGAATGCGCCGAGCGCCCGCTGGTGCTGCTGGGCGGCTCCGGCTGGACGCCGCAGGCCGCCGCGCGCGTGCAGGCGTTCGCCGAGCGCTGGCACTTGCCGGTGGGCTGCGTGTTCCGCCGGCAGGACCTGTTCGACAACCGCCACCCGAACTACGCCGGCGATGTTGGCATCGCCATCAACCCCAGGCTGGCGGCGCGCGTGCGCGAGGCGGACGTGGTGCTCGCCATCGGCACGCGCCTGGGCGAGATGACGACCTCGGGCTATACGCTGTTCGATGTGCCGCGCCCGAAGCAGACGCTGATCCACGTGCATGCCGGCGCCGAAGAGCTGGGCCGTGTCTACCAGGCGGACCTGATGATCCACGCCGCCATGCCAGCCCTCGCCGAGGCGCTGGACGGCGTCGTGCCCGATGTTCCGCCGCGCTGGCAGGCCTGGACCGCAGCCGCGCATGCGGACTACCTCGCCAACATCGCGCCGCCGCCGTTCACCGGGCAAGGCATCGACCTGGCCTGCGCGATGCAATGGCTGCGCGAGCGCCTGCCGCGCAACGCCATCCTGACCAACGGTGCCGGCAACTACGCCACCTGGCTGCATCGCTTCTATCAGTACGGGCCGCTGGCTGCCGGCTCGCGCACGCAGCTGGCGCCGACCAGTGGGGCGATGGGCTACGGCGCCCCGGCCGCGGTGGCCGCCAAGATCGTCTGCCCGCGGACCCCCGTGATCTGCCTGGCCGGCGATGGCTGCTTCCTGATGAACGGCCAGGAGCTGGCGACCGCCATGCAGTACAGCGCGCCGGTGATCTTCATCGTGGTCAACAACGGCATGTACGGCACCATCCGCATGCACCAGGAGCGCGCGTATCCGGAGCACGTGAGCGGCACCGGGCTGCGCAACCCGGACTTCGCCGCGCTGGCGCGCGCCTACGGCGCCGAGGGCCACACCGTGCGTTCGCTGGAGGGCTTCCGGTCGGCGGTGGAGGCGGCGCTGGCGGCACCGGTCGCCACCGTCATCGAAGTGCAGACCGACCCCGACATCATCAGCCCGCGCGCGACCCTCCAGTCGCTGCGTGCGCAGGCGCGCGGCTGAACCGCATTCCACTCACATCGACACCGCCATGACGACGATGACCCCCGTGACCGATCTGTGCGACGCGCACGAAGACCAACTCGCCAGCGGCGCCGTGCGCGTGCTCGCGCCGGTGTTCCGCAGCTTCGGCAAGCGCGCCGCCTTTGCCGGGCCGGCCACCACGCTCAAGGTGTTTGAAGACAACGGCCTGGTGCGCGCCATGCTGGAGCAGCCGGGCGCGGGGCGCGTGCTGGTTGTCGACGGCGGCGGCTCGCTGCGCTGCGCGCTGGTGGGCGGCAACCTCGGCAAGCTGGCCGAAGACAACGGCTGGGAGGGCATCCTCGTTAACGGCTGCGTGCGCGATACCCGCGAACTGGCCGAATGCAACGTCGGCGTGCATGCGCTGGCCGTGCACCCGCGCAAGAGCTTCAAGAAGAACCAGGGCGAGCGCGACATCGGCGTGCAGATGCCCGGCGCCTACATCCACCCGGGCGAATGGGTCTATGGCGACGAAGACGGCGTGCTGGTCTCGCGGGAGAAACTGCATGACTGAGGCCGTCCACGTCTTCGTCTACGGCACGCTGCGCGCGGGCGAGGCCAACGACCTGTGCATCGCCGCGGCCCGGCGCGGCCTCGCGGAGCCGAGGCTGATCGGCGATGCGACGCTGCACGGCCGGCTGTACGATTTCGGCGCCTACCCCGGCCTGGTGCTGGACCCGACCGGCACCGCCGTGCGCGGCGACGTCTACCGCATCGACCCCGGGCTCGTGCCGGTGCTCGACGAAATCGAAGAGGTCTATCCCGGCGGCGATGCGCTGTTCCTGCGCGAGACCTATGCCGTGATGCTCGGCAGCGAGCCGCTCGACTGCCTCGTCTACCCGGTCGATGCCGGGCAGGTGGCGGGGCGGCACGTCATCACCGGCGGGGATTGGGTGGTGTACCGGCTGGCGCGGGTGGAACCCGCTCGGGAAGGTGGTGCCCCCGGGCCGGGCTGAAGGCCGCCTTTGGAAGAGGGACGGTGCGCTGCCGCTGTCGGGTTGCGCCTTGCTGACATGGCTCAACGCCAATCGGATCCGGCGGGCAGGGCGGGGCAAAGGCGCCGGAGCGACAAAGGGCCGTACGGCTGAGTTCGCCGACGGGCCTCTTTTTTTCGTCGCGCCGGCTGCGCTCCACGGCGCGATTGCGCCAATCCTTCGGCCTCACTTTGCGCCGGAGTCGAGGATGGTCTCGCGTACCCGCCGCCGCACGCAACCGAGCGGCATCCCCCAACCCGCTTCGCCGCGCATCACCCAGGCCGCGTCCCTGCAGGGCGCGAACCCGACGCGTGGGCGCGAGCGTCCTTCTTCCGCCCGTTCGGTGCCCAGGCGCGCTTCGTCGATCCTGGATGGCCTGACGAACTTCAAGAGGGGCACGCCATCGGCGAGCGCTCGATCCGGGCCGAACATCCGGGCCGCCGTCATCGACCCCACCCAGCAGGCGCTTCCGCCCGAGTTGTGGCAGCGGATCGCCTCCAGTGCCGGGGCGCGGCCCCGGCGGGCCATGCGGGAGGTCAGCCGGGAGCTGAGGGATGCCTCGCGGGCTGTCGTCACGCACCTGACCATCCGTGACCCGGCGGTGCTCCGCCATCTGGGCAAGTATCCGGCGCTCAAGAGCCTGTGCGGCTCAAGGGGGCGCTCACGCTCGATGCGTTGAAAGCCCTGCCGCCCGGATTGGAGCACCTGGATCTCAGCCGCTGCACGGGCAGCGCCATGTCGAGCGCCGGATTGGCGCATCTTGCCGCACGACCGCTCAAGTCGCTCTACCTGATCGGCTGCGAAATCGGCGACCGGGCGGCCGAGGCGCTGGCGGCCAGTTTCCTGGCGGAGTAGGTGCCGAGGCTGGAGGTGTTCCGGCGGCTGGATAGGGTGTGACGCGTGCTCGAGGTGAGGCTGCCGGGCGGGGTTGCCAGGACGATGTGCCCTTTGTTCGCCCGCATGGCTTCTTTGTCGTGCCGACCGTACCCGCGGACGCGATTGCGCCAGGCTTCCGGCGTGCACGTTGCAACGGAGGCGACGGCGCGATCGCGTGTCCCGGCCGACAGCATGCACGCCAACGGAATCCCGCGCGATCCTGTTTCAGGGCACCACCGGCGCTTGCTTGTGCGACATCGCAGATCGTTGCCCGACGGCGAAACGCTTGCGGCTTGCCGCGCCTTCCGGTAAGCCTGCTTTCGGAGGACTGAGTCGTTCGTTTGCGGCCATGTTTTTTCGTGGCGCCGGCAGTCCCCCCTGGTCGGATTCCGTCAAGCTCGCGCTTGTCATGCTGATGCAACGGAGCCGATGATGGTCAAGCATACTTCCGCCAATCATTCTGTTCGTCCTGTGCCGTCCCCGCCCCCGCTGCCCGAGGGTGGATTCCTGCCCGCACCGAACCAGGGGGGCGGGCAGCAAGCTTACTAGCCCAGCCGTTCGTCGGCCGGGGTCGCATCGTCGCCCCTGGGCGTGCTGGCGTCATTGAGGCCGGGCGCTGGATCGGCGGGTACGTCATCCATGCAGCGTCGCCAACTGCCTCCCGCTCCTTTCGAGCTGCCGCTCAAGATGGAGAATATCCAGCAGTTGCCGGCCGGGGCGCTGCAGCACATCGCCAGCTTCCTGGACCCCCGGTCCAGGCGGGCGCTGAGCGGGGTCAGCCACATCATGAATGAAGCCGCCCGATCGAGCCAGACGTCCATGCAGGCCTGGAACAAGTCGATGCTCAAGCAACTGCATCACTATCCCAACCTGCAAGGCCTGCGTCTCCTTGGCAACATCACGCTTGATGAGCTGAAGGCGCTTCCCCCGACGCTGCGCCACCTCGATCTGGGCGAGTGCACCGGCGAGGCCAAGTCGGCTGCCGCGATCGAATATCTCGCCAAATTGCCGCTCGAGTCGCTCAATGTGAAGGGCGCCCAGATCGGCGACCACGGCGCGCAGTTGCTGGCCGCCAACCTTTCGCTCGAGTCGCTCGACATGAGCGGCAACCGGATCGACGCGCGAGGCGCGGAGCATCTGGCGACCAGCCAGTCGATTGAGACGCTCCGCCTGTGCTGCTGCGGCGTCACCGATCCAGGCATCCAGGCGCTGGCGCAAAACAACCGGCTGACTTCGCTTGATGTGAGCGGCAATTACATCGGTGACGGTGCGCTCACCACACTGGCCGCCAAGCTCTCGCTGACCTCGCTCGACGTCAGCTGCAACCGGCCGTACACCGCCATAGAGCCGCACCTGGCGCTGGCACAAGGGGTGGAGATGGCATTGGCGCTGGCGCAGGGACTGATGCAGCGCACGACGCCGCTCACCTCGCTCAAGGCGGATGGAAACAGTTTTGACGACACCGCGGCGATACTGTTGGCGAGCCCCCCGGCAGGGACAATCTCGCTCTCGCTGAAAAAGAACCTGATCGAAGCCGAGGGCGCTCAGGCGCTGGCCAGCAACCCAGTGCTCAAGTCGCTCGACCTGACCCAGAAAAAGATCGGCGACGACGGTGCAATAGCGCTGGCGAACAGTGATTCGCTCCAGAACGTTACCGTGAAGAGCTGCTCCGTGACGGATGCGGGGGCTGCGGCGCTGGCGCACAACCCCAGGCTGATCTTGCTCGACCTGGGCAACCTCATCACCGAAACGGGAGACGAGGTGGAGCAGAAGGGTTACGACAAGACTGCCAACGACATCGGGGCGGGGGGTGCCACGGCACTGGCGCAAAGCCCTTCGCTGCTTTCGCTCAGCCTGCACGGCAACAACCTGTGCGGCGACGAGGGCGTGCTGGAGCTGGCGAAAAACCGCCAGTTGATCTCGCTGGACGTGGCGTTCACCGGGATAACCCTGGAGAGTGCGCGGGAGCTGGCACGCAATCCGGTGCTCACCTCGCTCAGCGTGCGCTGGAACTACGATCTCGGCACGGAGGGCGCGCTGGAGCTGGCCAAGAGCAAATCGCTCGCCTCGCTCGACGCGCGCAACACCAGCGTCGGCACGGAAGGGGCCCTGGCGCTGGAGGCCAATCCCCGAATCACGGGCACGCCCGAAACCCCCAACTTCCTGCACGGGTTATTCCCGCCGGAGATTTAAGGCGGCCCTGCCCGGCTCGCTCGGTGCACGGCAGCGCGCCCGTCCTATCTCCATCGCATGGGGTGCGCGTCTCCCCGGATGCGGAAATCCACAGCAGCGGCCTGGCCGGAGTCATCCCGGCCAGGCCGTTTTTTTGCTTGGCTGATCGCATTCGCAGGGCCTTTTCGGAGACGCTGCGTGCCGCAGTGGCGCTCGCGGTCAGGGGATGGGGATCGGTTGCGCTGGTTTTTTCATAATGCGGAAAACTATTTTGGTCCGCAAAAATTGCGCACTGCGCGGCACCATGACTGCCTTTCATGATGGGGGAGAGCTTCCCGCAATATGGAATTTTGTTTTTATCTATTTGAAAAATAAGGAATAAAAATTTAAGCGAACGATGAAGTTCTCCTTGTTGCGCCGCACCCGGCCTCCCTACACTCTTATATAAGACATATGACTTGAGCCACTTGGCGCACCCCAGGAAGGCGCTACCGGCTCAAGGCGCTGAGTGAGTTACCCCGGTTTTTGTTTGATGGATGCGATCAACAGGAGAGAGTCATGTCGCGCGAACTCGAAGTGAAGACGCTGCAGCAAGAGTGGGACACCAACCCGCGCTGGAAGGGCATCAAGCGCGGCTATACCGCGGAAGACGTGGTGCGCCTGCGCGGCTCGCTGCAGATCGAGCACACCCTGGCCCGCCGCGGTGCCGAGAAGCTGTGGAGCCTGATGAACAACGAGCCGTTCGTCAACGCGCTGGGCGCGCTGACGGGCAACCAGGCCATGCAGCAGGTCAAGGTCGGCCTGAAGGCGATCTACCTGTCGGGCTGGCAAGTCGCCGGTGACGCCAACAGCAACGGCGAGATGTATCCCGACCAGTCGTTGTACTCGGTGGACTCGGTGCCCAAGGTCGTCAAGCGCATCAACAACACGTTCCAGCGCGCCGACCAGATCCAGTGGTCGGAAGGCAAGGACGACATCGATTTCTTCGCCCCGATCGTGGCGGATGCGGAAGCCGGCTTTGGCGGCGTGCTGAACGCGTTCGAGCTGATGAAGGCGATGATCGAAGCGGGCGCCTCGGGCGTGCACTTCGAAGACCAGCTGGCGGCTGTCAAGAAGTGCGGCCACATGGGGGGCAAGGTGCTGGTGCCGACGCGTGAGGCGGTGGCCAAGCTGGTGGCCGCGCGCCTGGCCGCCGACGTGATGGGCGTGCCGACCGTGCTGATCGCCCGCACCGATGCCGAGGCGGCCGACCTGCTGACCGCCGACGTGGACGACAACGACCGCCCGTTCTGCACCGGCGAGCGTACCGTGGAAGGCTTCTACCGCACCAAGCCGGGCCTGCAGCAAGCCATCTCGCGTGGCCTGGCCTACGCCGAAGTCGCCGACCTGGTGTGGTGCGAAACCGGCAAGCCGGACCTGGAGTACGCCAAGAGGTTTGCCGAGGCGATCCATGCCAAATTCCCCGGCAAGATGCTGGCCTACAACTGCTCGCCGTCGTTCAACTGGAAGAAGAACCTGGACGACGCCACCATCGCCAAGTTCCAGAAGGAACTGGGTGCGATGGGCTACAAGTTCCAGTTCATCACGCTGGCCGGCTTCCACGCCCTGAACTACTCGATGTTCAACCTGGCCCACGGCTATGCCCGCAACCAGATGAGCGCCTTCGTCGAGCTGCAGGAAGCCGAATTCGCGGCGGCCGAGAAGGGCTTCACCGCGGTCAAGCACCAGCGTGAGGTCGGCACCGGCTACTTCGATGCCGTGACGCAGACCATCGAGCGCGAAGCGTCCACCACGGCGCTCAAGGGCTCGACCGAGGACGAACAGTTCTTCGAAGAAAAGGCGGAAGCCAAGAAGGTCGCTTGAGGTGTCGCCGCATCCGGCACCCAGGACACCGGGGCCGGCGCGCTGACCACGCGCCGGCCGCTCAAAACCGCTCCCTCCGGCGCGGTTTTTTTATGCCCGGGCAGGGAGTCCGCCGGTATGCGGCGGCCTGGCACCGCGCGGAGCGACCGGCTAGCGGTAGACAATCACCGGAATCTCCGTGTGCGTGAGCACCTTCTGCGTCTCGCTGCCCAGCAGCAGCCCGGCCAGCCCGCGCCGGCCGTGCGAGGCCATGAAGATGACGTCGCAGCCATGGCGCTCCGCCGCGTCGATGATGCCCATGTAGGGCACGGCAAAGCACGACATGTCGGTGTCGCAGTCGATGCCGGCGGCGCGGGCGGTGTCCTCCACGTCCTTGAGGACCACGCGCGCTTGCGCCTCCACGCGGTCCTTGAAGGCCTGGGGCGTCTCCACCACGATCTCGGAGAAGGGCGTGTACGGGTATTCCTCCAGGCAGGTGTACACCGTCAGGCGTGCGCCGAGCGTCTTGGCAAAGTCGAGTGCGCCCGCCACCGCCTTGCGCGACAGTTCGGAACCGTCGGTCGGGATGAGGATGTGCTTGAACATGCGGCCTCCTGTGGGTGAGAGCGGATCTGTCTTGATTATGGATTGTAGGCAGCGCGTTCCGTACCGCACATCGGGCTAGTCCGTAAGGAGGGCAGGATCAGCGCGGCGCCAGTAGGCCGGGTTGCCGTAGGTGTTCTTCAAAAAGTCGATGAACAGCCGCACCCGCAGCGGCAGGTGCTTGCGCTGCGGAAACACCGCATGGATGCCGATCGGCGGCGCCTCGAAGGCATCGAGTACGGTCACCAGCCGGCCGGTGGCGATGTCGTGGCCGACCTCCCACCACGAGCGCCAGGCCAGGCCATATCCCTGCAGGCACCATTCGCGCAGCACGGCGCCGTCGGTGCATTCCATGGTGCCGCCCACCTTGACGGTGACGGTCTTGCCGTCCTGCTGGAACACCCAGCCGCGCTGCACGTTGGCGCTGGCGCCGAAGGCCAGGCAGTTGTGGCTGGCGAGGTGCTCCAGCTGCTCGGGCCGGCCGCGGCGCTCCAGGTAGGCGGGCGCGGCCACCACCACGCGGCGGTTCTCCCACAGGCGGATCGACACGAGGCTCGAATCGGGCAGGTCGCCCAGGCGGACGGCGCAGTCGAAGCCTTCGTTGACCAGGTCGACGATGCGGTCGCCCAGGTCGAGCGTGATCGACACGTCCGGATGCGCCGCCAGGAAGTCCGGCACCATCGGCGCGACATGGCGGCGGCCGAAGCCTGCCGGGGCCGTCACGCGCAGGTGCCCGCTGGCCTTGACGCCGCCGGCCGATACGCTGGCCTCGGCGTTGTGCAGGTCGTTGAGGATGCGCTGGCAATCTTCCAGGAAGGCCGAGCCCTCGAAGGTCAGGGTGATGCGCCGCGTGGTGCGTACCAGCAGCTTCACGCCCAGGCGCTCCTCCAGCGCATCGATGCGGCGGCCGATGATGGCCGGCGCCACGCCCTCGGCGGCGGCGGCGGAGAGGCTGCCGCGCGTGGCCACGGCGACAAAGGTTTCGAGTTGCTTGAAGTGGGCCATGTCGATGCGGGCGCCGCAGCGGCGCGTTCAGGCGGGCATGCCCGCCGGGGTTGAGGGCCGGCGCGGGTGTCACCGCGCGGCGCTGGTTTTCGGAGCCGCCGGCGCCAGCCGGATGCCGCGATAGCGGTCGATGAAGCGCGCGCGTATTCGTCACGCCAGGCCACCATCCGTGACGATCTCGTCAATGTGAACGCATCGTGCGACGGAAGAGATCTGGAACCGGAGCGACATGGCACCTGCGAGGCGGGTGGAAAACAGTCGGATTGTGATGAATATAAAGGTTATCACTCCGTATTCGGTGGATAAAAGTCAAAGATCAAGTGACCGGGGCGTTGTTGCATAAATCCGGTCGCCCGCGCGCGGCATGATGACGTTTACGCGCAACGGTCTGGGCAGATGGCGCGGTAAACAATCCGTCTGGCTGCGTAGATTGTCG
>CAKKOY010000068.1 GCA_919592095.1 Ralstonia syzygii subsp. syzygii
ACCCTTCCAGCTCTCTCTCCCAGCCCCTCACCGTTCCTTGCATCGGACCATGATCGTCTCATCTCACATGGACAACATCATAGGCGATAGGTACGGCTGTAGTACTAGACTGGCGAATCTCACTGCCATCGCCCGCCCGGGCAGCCCGCCTGCATAATGCCGCTTACCGCAGTTGCTCGTCGAGCAGCGACAGGATGCGCTTGCCGATGTCGCCGGTCTGCGCCGAGCCGTCGTCGTTCTGCACCAGCACGGTCGACGAGGCGCCGCCGTCCTTGACCACCACGCGATAGCGCTTGGCACGCTTGAGGTCTTCGATCTTCGTGCCCGAGAACAGGCGCGAGAAGAAGCCCGGCGCGTTCGCTTCGGCACGGGTATCGGCGTAGCGGACGAAGTACACGCCTTGCGAGCGATCGCGGTCATCCACGGTGAAGTTCACGCGGTCGAGGGCAAGACCCACCGTCCGCCAAGCGCGGTCGAAGGGCTCCGGCACCTGCAGCACCGGCTGGCCGTTCGCCTGCGTCAGCAGCGACGGACCGGTACGCGGGCTCGGCTCGGCCTTGGTGCCGTCTTCCACCGGATGCGTGGCCTTGACCTGCGCCAGCTTCTGCTGGGCACCGTCCTTGCTCGCGCCCAGGCGCTGCATCAGGCGCGACACGAATTCAGCCTCGAGCTCCGGATCGGCCGGGCGCGGCGTCCACACGGTCTGGTCCTTCGACGAACCGACCAGCTGCTCCTGCGCACCACGATGCGAGATGTAGACCTCGACCATACCGTTCGGGCCCTTCTCGATGCGGGTGCGGAACTTGTCGCGCTCCGAGGTCGAATACAGGCCGTCGAACACCTTGCCGACGGTGCGGCGGATGATGTCCTGCGGGATCTTCGCGCGGTTCTCGGCCCAGTCGGTTTCCATGATGCCGGTCTCGGGCGAATCGATCACCAGCAGGAAGCCGAGCTCCTGCCAGAACGTGCGCAGCTGCGGCCACAGGGCGTCCGGCGTGGTCTTCACGACCAGCCAGCGCTGGTTGCCGTCGCGCTCGATGCGCATGTCGGACACGGTCGGCAGCACGTTGTCGGCACCGGCGCCCGGCGCGGTCACCTTGGGCGCGGTCGAAGTGTAGGCCGACAGCGTGGTGGTGCCGGAATCCGGCGCGGCGTAGCGGCGGTCGGCCTGAATGGAGGTCAGGTCGGGCGGGACCTCCAGCGTCGGGCCCTTCTTGGCCTGCGACTTGTAATCGATGCGGTCCGGCTGCATCACCTCATTGACGGTATCGCAACCGGAAATCAGGGCAACCGACAACGCGGCCAGCAGCAGTTGAGCGGACGTCGCCACAGCCCCGCGACGGGTTTGGAGCAGTTTCATTGACTTGCGATCCTTCAGATGAGAACGATGGCTTACGAATCAGGAGAGCAGTCCGGCATCCTGCAGGGATGCGCGCACCACCTCGTGATACTGGGGTGCCAGCGGCGTCAACGGCAGGCGGATACCGCCTGCCATCTTGCCCATGGCTTGGAGGGCCCACTTGACGGGAATCGGGTTCGATTCCACGAACAGGTTCTTGTGCACCGACAGCAGCTGCATGTGAATGCGGCGGGCCGTCTCCACATCGCCACGCATGGCGGCGGCGCACAGGTCGTGCATGGCACGCGGCGCCACGTTGGCCGTCACGGAGATGTTGCCATAGCCGCCCAGCAGCATCAGCGCGATGGCGGTCGGGTCGTCCCCGCTGTAGATATTGAAGGGTGCTGGCGCGCTCTTGATCAACTGGGCGGCGCGGTCGATATTGCCGGTCGCCTCCTTGACGCCGATCACGCCGGGCACCTGCGCGAGGCGCAGCATCGTGTCGACCGACATATCGGCGACGGTGCGGGCGGGCACGTTGTACAGGATCACCGGCAGGTCCACCGACTCCGCCACCTTGCGGAAGTGCAGGTACATGCCCTCCTGCGTCGGCTTGTTGTAGTACGGCACGACCTGCAGCGAGGCATCGGCGCCCACCGACTTGGCGTAGGCCGTCAGCTCCACGGCTTCGGTGGTGGAATTGCCGCCCGTGCCGGCAATGACGGGAATGCGCTTGTTGACCTGCTCGACCGCCACGCGGATCAGCTCCCGGTGCTCTTCCACCGACACCGTCGGCGATTCACCGCTGGTCCCGACGATGACGATGCCGTCCGAGCCTTCTGCGATATGCCAGTCGATCAGGCTGCGCAACGACGGGAAATCTAGGCTGCCGTCGTCGTGCATGGGCGTGACGATGGCGACGAGACTGCCGGAAATCTGGATCATGGTTTCGAAAGCAGACAAAAGCGTAAACGTAAATCAGTGGGATTGTACCGGATCGTAAAAACGAATTCGCCACACGCGTAGCCCTGCGCAAGGCGGGGACATCACACCGCGCGGCAACTTCAAAGTGCGTAGCGCGGGGCCCACGCCCCGGCCGGCTCGCGGACCGCGCAGAGGCGCTGGATGTAAGCCTCCCGCGGTGCCGCGATGAAGCCGTCTTCGTAGCCGATCACGCGCAGATGGCCGCGCACGGCCTCGAGCAGCTCGCCCGGCGCCAGCAGGAATGCCGGGTTGGCCGGTTTTCCGACCGTTTCGTTTCCTACCGCGAAGGTTTCGTAGATCAATCGCCCGCCTGGTGCGACGCAGGCCAGCAGGTGCGGCCAGAGCGGACGATGCAGATAGTTGGTGACGACCACGGCGTCGAAGACGGCCCCGGCGGGCAGCGGCCAGGGGCCATGCTCGATGTCGGCGATGAGGGTGTCGGCCACATCGGTCAAACCCGCCAGCGCGCCGGCCGCCAGCGGCGTGGCCCAGCGCACCACCCACGGCGATGGCGACGCGAGCGCGTGCGGATCAGGAACGGCTGGACACATGCGTCAATGGCGCAACCGGCTCAGCTGTACGCCAGCCCCATCGCCTCGCGTACTTCGCGCATGGTCTCCTGCGTGACCTTGCGCGCGTTGTAGCAACCGTCGGCAATGATGGCGCGCAGCAGCGACGGATCGTCCATATACTTCTGCGCGCGCTCCAGCATCGGCTGCTGCTCGCGCAGGATGCCGTCGATGACCGGCTGCTTGCATTCGAGGCAGCCGATGCCGGCGCTGCGGCAACCCTTCTTCACCCACTCCTTGGTATCCGCATCGGAATACACCTGGTGCAGTTGCCAGACCGGGCACTTGTCCGGATCGCCCGGATCGGTGCGGCGCACGCGGGCCGGATCGGTCGGCATGGTGCGTATCTTTTTCTCGACGCTGGCCTTGTCCTCGCGCATGCGAATGGTGTTGCCATACGACTTGGACATCTTCTGGCCGTCCAGACCCGGCATGCGCGACGCTTCCGTCAGCAGCACCTGCGGCTCCGGCAGGATGATCTTGCGCGCGCCTTCCAGATAGCCGAACAGGCGCTCGCGGTCACCCATCGACAGGCTCTGCGATTCGGCCAGCAGCGCGCGGGCCTGCTCCAGGGCATCGTCCTCGCCGCGCTCCTGATGGGCCGTGCGCAGTTCCAGGTAGAGCTTGGCGCGCTTGCCGCCGAGCTTCTTGGTCGCTTCCAGCGCCTTCTGCTCGAAGCCCGGCTCGCGGCCGTACAGGTAGTTGAAGCGGCGTGCCACCTCGCGCGTCATCTCGACGTGCGGCACCTGGTCTTCGCCCACCGGCACGAAACCGGCGCGATAGATCAGAATATCAGCGGCCTGCAGCAGCGGATAGCCGAGGAAACCGTAGGTGGACAGATCCTTTTCCTTGAGCTTCTCGATCTGGTCCTTGTAGGTCGGCACGCGTTCGAGCCAGCCCAGCGGCGTGCCCATCGACAGCAGCAGGAACAGCTCGGCATGCTCGGGCACGCGGCTCTGGATGAACAGCGTGGCCTGGGTCGGATCGACACCGGCGGCCAGCCAATCGATCAGCATCTCCCACACCGATTCCTCGATCACCTCGGGCGATTCGTAGTGCGTGGTCAGCGCATGCCAGTCGGCAACGAAGAAAAAGCACGGGTATTCGGCCTGCAGCCGGACCCAGTTTTTCAGGACGCCGTGGTAGTGACCCAGGTGCAGGGCACCGGTCGGCCGCATGCCGGAAAGAACGCGTTCAGGAAACATGTGGGGAGAGGATTTAGGAGACGAACCAGGAAAGCGCCGCCTGAAGCGGACTGAGGACCATCATCAGCGCCTTGGCCAGCAGCGCCACGACCGGACGCATCCAGATCTGGGTCAGCACGCCCGTCAGGATCAGCGCCATGACGATGTAGAAACCATATTGCTCGACGCGGGCGAAGACCGGCGCCAAGCGCTGCGGCAGCAGCGCCGCCAGCACCCTGCCGCCGTCCAGCGGGGGCACAGGGACCAGGTTGAGCGCGGCCATGGCGAGATTGACGCGGATGCCGGCGGCCGCCATGCCCGTCAGGAAGCGCTCGTCGATGCCGGCAGCCGCCAGGGTGAGCCCGAGAATCCCCCAGGCCAGCGCCATCGCGAAATTGCTCTCCGGCGCGGCCAGCGCCACGCGCAGCCCCTGCCAGCGCGGATCGCGCAGCGCGCCGAAATCCACGGGAACCGGCTTGGAATAGCCGAATACGAGCGAGCCCCCCGTCACGAAGTACAGCAGCAGCGGCATCGCGATCGCGCCGATCGGATCGACATGGCGCAGCGGGTTGAAACTCAGCCAGCCCGCCAGGAACGCCGTGTTGTCTCCGTAGTGCCTGGCGAGATAGCCACGGGCGGCTGCCGGCACGGTGATCGCGAACAGCACGGGGATCGCGTAGACCGCGAGAGTTTGGATGACGGTGGGATTCATAAGCGGGCTATTGTAGCAAGCGCGCAACCGCACAGCGGCCGCCGGCGTGCCTTGCCTACAGGCCGACCCGGGCCGGGTCACCGCGCCCCTTGCGCACCAGTTCCGGCTCCCCGCCGGTCAGGTCGATCACGGTGGTGGGTTCGGCCGGGGCCGGACCGCCGTCGATCACCAGTTCCAGCTGCCGCTCCAGCCGGGCGCGGATGGTTTCCGCTTCGTTGAGCGGCGCATCGTCGCCCGGCAGCTGCAGCGTGGCGGACAGCAGCGGCTCGCCCAGCTCGGCCATCAGCGCCAGCGGGATCGGGTGGTCGGGCACGCGCAGGCCGATGGTCTTGCGCGACGGATGCGACAGCCGGCGCGGCACCTCCTTGGTCGCTTCCAGCAGGAAGACGAACGGGCCCGGCGTGGCCGTCTTGACCACGCGATACTGCCGGTTGTCGACGCGGGCGAAGGTGGCCAGCTCCGACAGGTCGCGGCACAGCAGCGTCAGGTGGTGCTTTTCGTCGATGCCGCGCACACGGCGCAGCCGCTCCACGGCGGCCTTGTCATCCAGGTGGCAGGCCAGCGCGTAGCAGGAGTCGGTCGGCAGCGCGACCAGGCCGCCGGCGCGGATGATCTCCGCCGCCTGGCGGATCAGCCGCCCTTGCGGCGTGGTCGGATGGATCTGGAAGAACTGGGACATGCGCGGCCGGCGAGCAGCGGCCTCAGGACAGCCACCGGCTCCACACCGGCGTCAGGTTGTCGGGTAGCGGCGGCAGCTCGCCCAGTTCGACACGTCCCTCGCCGGGGCCGTGGAAGTCCGATCCGCGCGAGGCCAGCAGGCCGTAGCGGCGCGCCACGTCGGCGTAGTAGGCGTACTGGTCGGGCGTGTGGCTGCCGGTGATGACCTCGACGCCCTCGCCGCCGAAGCCCTTGAACTCGTCGAACAGCACATCGTGCTCGAGCTGCGTCAGCGTGTAGCGGCCCGGGTGCGCCATCACCGCGACGCCGCCGGCGCCCCGGATCCAGCCGATGGCGTCGGCCAGGCGGGCCCACCGGTGCGGTACGAATCCGGGCTTGCCGTCGCCCAGGTAGCGGTCGAACACCTCGGCGATGTCGCGGCAATGGCCGTGCTCGACCAGGAAGCGCGCGAAATGCGTGCGCGAGATCATGTCCGGGTTGCCGGCGTACGACAGGGCCCCTTCATAGGCACCGTGGATGCCCAGCTTGCCCAGGGCCTCGGCCATGTCTTCGGCGCGCGCGCCTCGGCCCGAGCGGGTGCGCTCCAGGCCCTGCACCAGGGCCGCGTTGTCCGGGTCGATGCCGAGGCCGACGATGTGCAGCGTGCGGCCGGCCCACGTGACGGATATCTCCACGCCCGGCAGATAGTCCATGCCAAGCAATTCGGCCGCCTCGCGCGCGGCGGCCTGGCCGCCGACCTCGTCATGGTCGGTCAGCGCCCAGAGCGTCACGCCATGGGCGGCGGCGCGGGCGGCGACTTCACGGGGTGCGAGCAGGCCGTCCGACACCGTGGAGTGGCAGTGCAGGTCGGCATTGATGGGGGCGGAGGCGGAGTGCTTGAGCATTTCGCTATTTTACTGCCGCGGCGCGGCCGCGGGTGATTGCCGTTCGCGTGCGGCCGGCCCGGGAAGACCCGACTGACCATGCTGGCGTTGGCGGCATGGGCACTGCGGCGCGCTATAGTGCCCCATTGTTTCGTTCCCTTCGCATTGCCATGACCGCCGAGACCGCTCTTTCCGCCGCCACGCTCCCGCCCGTCGAACAGCGCATCGATGTGCTGATCGTGGGCGCCGGGCCGGTCGGCCTGTTCGCGGCGTTCGAGGCCGGCGTGCTCGGACTGTCGTGCGTGCTGGTGGATGCGCTGGATCGCCCCGGCGGCCAGTGCACCGAGCTGTACCCGGAAAAACCGATCTACGACATCCCGGCGCTGGTGTCCTGCACGGCACAGGAACTGGTGGACCGGCTGATGGCGCAGTGCGCGCCGTTCGGCTACCCGATCCTGTGCGGCCGCCGCGCCGAGACCGTGGAGACGATCGAAGAGGCGCACGGCCGGCGCTTCCGTGTCGCCACCAGCGCCGGCGACGTGTTCAACTGCGCTGCCGTACTGATCACCGCCGGCAACGGCGCCTTTGTGCGCCAGCGCGTCGCGCTGCCCGAGGCGGCGACGCTGGAAGACCGCCATCTGCACTATGCGGTGCGTGACACCGCGCGCTTCGCGGGCAAGCGCGTCGTGGTGGCCGGCGGCGGCGATTCGGCGCTGGACTGGGCACTGGCATTGCGCAAGACCGCCGCGCGCGTGACGCTGGTGCACCGGCGCGAGGGCTTCCGCGCGGCCGACGCATCGGTCGCCGAGATGCGTGCCGCCGTGGCCGCCGGCGAGATGGATTTCCAGGTCGGCATGATCGGCCGGCTGGACAGCACGCCCGACGGCATCCTCACCGGCATCGCCCTGCGCCAGCGCGAAGGCGAAACCCTGCTCCCTTGCGATGAACTGATCGCGCTCTACGGCCTGGTCTCCGAACCCGGCCCGATCGCCAGTTGGGACGTCGAGATGCGCGCCGGGCGCATCGTCGTCGAGACCACGGCCTACGAAACCTCGCGCGCGGGCGTGTTCGCCGCCGGCGATATCGCGCTGTATCCGAACAAGCAGAAGCTGATCCTGTCGGGCTTCCACGAGGTGGCGATGGCGCTGCGGCGCGCCTATCGCTATGCCAATCCCGACAAGACGCTAGTGCACACGCATACCAGCAACGACACGAACCTGCAGACCAGGCTGCACGCAGCGGCCGAGTGAAGACCATGCCGGCACGCGACGCGCGCGACCGCCGGGTGGCGCGCAACCGCGACCGCCGGTTCGGCCGCCCGGACACCTGCATCCTGCCGCCGCCCGGCGCGGTACAGCGGTTCCTCGACTGAACGGCGGCGCTCACGCCGCCGTGCAGAAGGCCTCCACCAGCGCCGCCACCTGCTCCGGCTGGTCGTGATGCAGCATGTGGCCCGCGTCGGCGATCATCGCCTCGCGAAAGTCCGGGAACGCCGCAAAGCGCGCTTTGAACTCGGGCAGCGGCACGTCTCCCGCCAGCGCGATCAGCGTCGGGGAATCGACCGCCTCGACGTGCAGCACGGGCGCGGTCACGCGGCGCCAGATCTCCATCACCTCATCGAGCCGGTACAACAGCGGGTTGATGATCTTGTGAGCGGGATCGCCGAGGATCTCCCAGCGGCCGTCCGCGTTCTGGCGCGACCAGTGCCGGGCCAGGAAGGCCGCCTTGTCGGCCGGCAGGCGCGGGTTGGTCTTCTGCAGCCGGGCGGCCACGTCATCGAGCGTGGCGTAGGTGTTCAGGTGGGGCTTGTCCTTCAGTTCGTCGAGCCAGCGCGCATAGCGGCGCGCGGCGTGCGACGGCTTGGACGCGGGCATGCCGAAGCCTTCCAGGTCGACCACGCGGCGCACGCGCTCGGGCCGCACGCCGGCATAGAGGCACACCACGTTGGCGCCCAGGCTGTGGCCGACCAGCGTGACCTGGCCATCCGGCTGGTAATGATCGACGATGGCCTCCAGGTCGGCCAGATAATCGGCGAACCAGTAGGCATCGACGCCCGGCGCGTCGGTGGGCCACGCGGTCTGGCCATAGCCGCGCCAGTCCGGGGCGACGATATGCCAGCGCTCGCGCAAAGCCTCCACCAGGAACTGGAACGAGGCCGACACATCCATCCACCCGTGGAACAGGAACAGGATGGGCGCACCCGGTTCGCCCCATTCGCGGATGTGGTAGCGCAGGCCGCGCACGGGCAGGTAGGTCGAGCGGGAAGCCAGGCGCACGGCCGGCAGCGTGGTGGAGTCCATGGTTTCCTCACCGGAAAGAATCGAACGGTCGTTCGTTTTCTTGGCGATTATACCGGTGCCCCGCCCGGCGCGTGCGGCTTAGAAGCTGGCCTCGAGCGCGGCGATCTCGTCGTCGTCGAAGCCGGCCTGGCGGCGGGCATCGAGGTTGAACGGGCCGCGCAGGCGCGGGGCGCCGTAGTGCTCGGCGAGTTGGCGGTAGGTCGGCACCGGGTCCAGTCCGGCGCGTTGGCACAGCCAGCGGTACCAGCGGTTGCCGACCGCCACGTGGCCGATCTCGTCGCGCAGGATGACATCGAGGATGCCGGCCGCGGCCATGTCGCCGGCGGCGGCCAGCTTGGCGCGGATCGGCGGCGAGGCGTCCAGCCCGCGGGCCTCCAGCGTACGCGGCACCAGCGCCATGCGGGCCAGCGGGTCGGCGGCGGTCTTCTCGGTCATCTGCCACAGACCATCGTGGGCAGAATGATCGCCGTAGCGGCAATCGAGCGTGGCCAGATGGGCGGACAGCAGCGAAAAATGCGTCGCCTCCTCCTCCGCCACGCGCATCCAGTCCTGGTAAAACGCGACCGGCATGCCGGCAAAGCGCCACACGGCGTCGAGCGCAAGGTTGATGGCGTTGAACTCGATGTGCGCCAGCGCATGCAGCAGCACGGCCCGTCCATGCGGCGTATCGATTGCACGGCGGCGCGGCACCTCGTTGGGCGGCACCAGCACCGGTACCGCCGGGCGGCCCGGGATACCCGTGACCGGGGCAACGATCGGCGCATCGGCATGCCATGCGGAGTCATCAGCCGTCCGAGCACGCTCGCCCAGGCGCAGTGCCGCATCGACCTTGCTGGCCGGATCGGTCAGGCACAGGGCGGCCAGCGCATCGTGACGCAATGACGTGGCGGGCGGCTGGAATGAGGTCATGGGCGTACAATTCGGGCTTTCCGGCATTTTAATTCGACGTGTCGAGCCGGCCCATCCGGCCGCGCTTGAAGGCGCGCATTTTCCCCCATTTACGCGCATTCTGGAGACCGAACGCATGGCCCTCTACCAACTCGGCGACGTTGCCCCGATCATTGACGACGACTACTATGTGGCGCCGGAAGCCACCGTGATCGGCCGCGTGGAACTCAAGGCGCGCTCGAGCGTATGGCCCGGCGCGGTCATCCGCGGCGACAACGAGCCGATCGTCGTGGGCGAAGCCAGCAACGTGCAGGAAGGGGCCGTGCTGCATACCGACCCGGGCTGTCCGCTCAACATCGGCGACCGCGTGACGATCGGCCACCAGGCCATGCTGCACGGCTGCACCGTCGGCGAGGGTTCGCTGATCGGCATCCAGGCGGTGGTGCTCAACCGCGCGGTGATCGGCCGCGACTGCCTGGTGGGCGCCGGCGCGATCGTAACGGAAGGCAAGGTCTTCCCCGACCGGTCGCTGATCCTGGGCGCGCCGGCCAAAGCCGTGCGGGAACTGACGGACGACGACATCGCCAAGATGCGCCTCAACGCCGAGACGTACGCGGTGCGCCAGGCGATGTACAAGCAGCAATTGAAACGGATCGATGGATGACTGACGAGCTGAAGAAATTTGTATTCGACGCCGCCCCGGTGCGCGGTGAACTGGTGCGGCTGGAAGGAACCTGGCAGGAAGTCCTGCGCCGCCGCCACTACCCGGCCCCGGTCCGCGCGCTGCTGGGCGAGATAATGGCCGCCGCCGCGCTGCTGTCGGCCAACCTGAAGTTCAACGGGGCACTGATCATGCAGCTGCACGGCGACGGGCCGCTGCGCATGCTGGTGGTGGAGTGCAATTCCGACCTGTCGATGCGCGCCAACGCCAAACTGGTCGAGGGCGCCCAGATCGCGGACGACGCCACGCTGGCGTCGCTGGTCAACCAGCATGGCCACGGCAGCTTTGCCATCACACTGGACCCGCAGGACAAGCTGCCCGGCCAGCAGCCCTATCAGGGCATCGTCCCGCTGTCCGACGAGCATGGCCCGCTCGCCAGCATGACCGCTGTGCTGGAGCACTACATGCAGACCTCCGAGCAGCTCGACACGCGGCTGTGGCTGGCCGCCGACGACAAGGTCGCCTCGGGCATGCTGCTGCAGCGGCTGCCATCCTACGGCGGCGCGCTGGAAGGCCAACCGGGCCATGCGCCCGCGGAAGTGGGCGAGACCGGCCAGCCGCTGCGCGAAGACGCCCACGGCCAGGACCTCGACACCTGGGAGCGCGTCTGCCAGCTCGGCGCGACGCTGCGCCAGGACGAGCTGCTGCAACAGCCCATCGATACGCTGATCAAGCGGCTCTACTGGGAAGAGATGGAACACGCCGGCATCCGCATGTTCGAGCCGGCCCTGCCGCGCTTCCGCTGCTCGTGCTCGCGGCTGCGGGTCGGCGCCATGCTGCGCACGCTCGGCCAGGAAGAGATCGACGACATCCTGCAGGAACGCGGCGGCAAGGTGGAAATCGATTGCGAGTTCTGCTGCCAGCACTACGCGTTCGATGCCGTCGATTGTGCGCAGCTGTTCGCGCAGGACACCGTGGTGCAAGGCGTACAGAGCGCCTCCGGCCAGCGTCACTGCCCCCCTCCGGTGCGCGTCGGCGACATACTATGAAGATGCGTCAGCGGCGGCACTTTCGTGCGCCGCTGCCGTTCCAAGCGTCAATCCGATCCTTGACGCCATTTTGCGAGAACGCATCATGTCCCTGCCCTTCCTGCCCGGCGCTGCCAAACTCGCCCTGCCGACCCTGGCCGCCGCACTGACCGCCGCCTGCGTTGCCGTCCCGCGCGGCCCCGGCGGCATGCCCTACACCGCCCGCCTGCAATCGGATGCGCCGGCCACGGCCTCCGCACCGGTCACGCCAGAAGACCGCCAGAAGCTCGACGCACTGAACGCCAAGGCCCTGCGCGAATCCGACCGCGCCGCCGAGCGCGCGGCACAGGCGCGCGAGTACGTGGTGACGCCCTACTACGCGCCGTATCCGTACTACGGCAGCTATTCGGTCTTCTACGGCAGCGGATGGCGCCACCATGGCGGATGGGGGTTCAGCTACGGCGCGCCCGTCTGGGGCTATCCGTACTACTGGTAAGGCGGGAAACGCTTCAGAAGACGAACGCGTCGACGGCGCGTTCGCCCGGCACGCTCAGTGCCGGTGATTCGGCTGCACCGCGGCGGGCGGCGGCAGCGGGGTCTCGCTGGTCTTGGGTGCCAGCGCGACGAACTGGACGAAACCCTCGTCGTCCTTGACCATGCCGAGCTCGTAGCGCGCGCGCTCTTCGATGGCGCCCGTGCCTTCCTTCAGGTCCTTCACTTCGCCTTCGAGCTTCAGATTGCGCTGCTTGAGCTCGGCGTTGCGCTGGTGCTGCGATGTCACCTGCTTCTGCATGTCCCACACACGCAGCCAGCCCCCCCTGCCCAGCCAGAGCGGGTACTGAATGGCAAGCAGCAACAGCAGCAAGAACAGCGTAATCAGGCGCATGGCATGAGGTGTGACAAAGCATCAGGCACCCCAGATACCACGCGACCGCCTCGTCGGCGGTCGCGTGGTCTGGCGAACTGCGACAGATTATCGCAGGTTATAGAACGCCGACTTGCCGGGGTAGCTGGCGATGTCGCCCAGATCTTCCTCGATGCGCAGCAGCTGGTTGTACTTGGCGATGCGGTCCGAGCGCGACAGCGAGCCGGTCTTGATCTGGCCGGCGTTGGTGCCCACCGCGATGTCGGCGATGGTGCTGTCCTCGGTCTCGCCCGAGCGGTGCGAGATCACGGCGGTGTAGCCGGCGCGCTTGGCCATCTCGATGGCGGCGAACGTCTCGGTCAGCGTGCCGATCTGGTTGATCTTGATGAGGATCGAGTTGGCGATGCCGCGCTCGATGCCTTCCTTCAGGATGCGCGTGTTGGTGACGAACAGGTCGTCGCCCACCAGCTGCACGCGCTGGCCCAGACGCTCGGTCAGGACCTTCCAACCGTCCCAGTCGCCTTCGTGCATGCCGTCTTCGATCGAAACGATCGGGAACTTGTCGGCCAGGTTCGCCAGGTAGTTGGCGAAGTCCACCGACGACAGCTGCAGGCCTTCGCCTTCCAGGTGGTACTTGCCGTCGCGGTAGAACTCCGATGCCGCGCAGTCGAGCGCCAGCAGCACGTCTTCGCCCGCACGGTAGCCGGCACGCTCGATCGCCGACAGGATGGTGTTCAGGCACTCTTCGTTGCTGGCGAAGTTCGGGGCAAAGCCGCCTTCGTCGCCGACCGCCGTGCTCATGCCCTTGTCGGAGAGTATCTTCTTTAGCGCGTGGAAGATCTCGGCGCCACAGCGCAGGGCTTCACGGAAGCTCTGCTGGCCGACCGGCATCACCATGAATTCCTGGATGTCCAGACTGTTGTTGGCGTGCGCGCCGCCGTTGACGATGTTCATCATCGGCACCGGCATCTGCATCGCGCCCGAACCGCCAAAGTAGCGGTACAGCGGCAGGCCGGCTTCCTCGGCGGCGGCCTTGGCCACGGCCATCGACACGGCCAGCGTGGCGTTAGCGCCCAGGCGGCCCTTGTTCTCGGTGCCGTCCAGGTCGATCAGCGTGCGGTCCAGGAACGCCTGCTCGGAGGCGTCCAGGCCCATGATGGCTTCGGATATCTCGGTGTTGATGTGCTCGACGGCCTTCAGCACGCCCTTGCCCAGGTAGCGGCCCTTGTCGCCGTCGCGCAGCTCGATCGCTTCGCGCGAGCCGGTGGAAGCACCCGACGGCACCGCCGCGCGGCCCATCACACCCGATTCCAGCAGCACGTCGCACTCGACAGTGGGGTTGCCGCGCGAGTCCAGCACTTCGCGCCCGATGATATCTACGATGGCACTCATGTATTACCTCTTGGTCTTTTTGAAGCAGGTGATGCCGTGGCCGCACGCTCAGACGCCTTCGACCACAATCATCTTCATGCGGGCGGCCTTGGCGCGCGCGTCGCGGGCCGCACGGTATTCCTCGCTGTCGTAGAACGACTTGGCGTCATCGTAGCTCTTGAACTTGAGCACGATGATGCGCGTCGGCTTCCACTCGCCTTCCAGCACCTCGGTCTTGCCGCCGCGCACCAGGACTTCCGCGCCGTGGGCCTGCATGGCCCGGGTCGACAGCACCTTGTATTGCTCGTACTGCACGGGATCGGTCACGTTCACGTACGCGAGGATATAGCCAGCGGCCATGTGTCTCTCTCCGGAAGCCGAAATGGAAACGACAGGAAACGACAGCGGCGGCATGAAGTGCCGCCGGTCGGGTGGGATCAATCGAACTGGTTTTCGAGGAAGCCGCTGCGCTTGGTCAGCGCATCCAGCTCCTTGAGCACCGACAGCAAGTCTTTCATGCGGTGCAGCGGCACGGCATTCGGACCGTCGGATTTTGCGCATGCGGGGTCGGGGTGCGTTTCCATGAAGACGCCCGACACGCCGGTCGCGATGGCGGCACGCGCCAGCACCGGCACGAACTCGCGCTGGCCGCCCGAGCTGGTACCCTGGCCGCCCGGCAATTGCACCGAGTGCGTGGCATCGAACACCACCGGCGCACCGGTCTCGCGCATGATGGCCAGCGACCGCATGTCCGACACTAGGTTGTTGTAGCCGAACGAGGCGCCGCGTTCGCAAGCCATGAAGCTGTCTTCGGGCAGGCCGGCATCGCAGGCGGCGTGGCGCGCCTTGTCGATGACGTTCTTCATGTCGTGCGGCGAGAGGAACTGGCCCTTCTTGATGTTGACGGGCTTGCCGCTCTGCGCGCAGGCGCGGATGAAATCGGTCTGGCGGCACAGGAAGGCGGGCGTCTGCAGCACGTCCACCACCTCGGCCACCGGCTTGATCTCGTCGATCTCGTGCACGTCGGTCAGCACCGGCACGCCCACTTGGCGGCGCACCTCACCGAGGATGCGCAGGCCTTCGTCCATCCCCAGGCCGCGGAACGATGCGTCCGACGAGCGGTTCGCCTTATCGAACGACGACTTGTAGATGAACGGAATGCCTAAAGCGCCGGTGATCTCCTTGAGCGTGCCGGCGGTGTCGATCGCCATCTGCTCGGACTCGATCACGCAGGTGCCGGCAATCAGGAAGAACGGACGGTCGAGACCGATCTCGAAGTCACAGAGTTTCATCGTGTTTCCCGTGCGCTGCCGCTCAAGCGACCGCGCGTTGTGCCTGGCGCTGGCGATGCGCCAGCGCGGCTTCCACATAGGCCTTGAACAGCGGATGGCCGTCGCGCGGCGTCGAGGTGAATTCCGGATGGAACTGCACGCCGACGAACCACGGGTGCATCGACGCCGGCAGCTCCATGATTTCCGGCAGGTTCTCCGACGGCGTGCGCGCCGAGATGATCATCCCGGCCTTTTCCAGCTGCGGCACGTAGTGGTTGTTCACCTCGTAGCGGTGGCGATGGCGCTCGTTGACTTCCGCGCCGTAGATCGTCGCCGCCTTGGTGCCGGCCTGCACCGGCACGCGTTGCGAGCCCAGGCGCATCGTGCCGCCCAGGTCGGAGTCGGCCGAGCGCTTTTCCACGCGGCCGTCGCGGTCCAGCCATTCAGCGATGAGGGCCACCACCGGGTGCTCGGTCTCGTCGTTGAATTCCGTACTGTTGGCGTCCTTCATGCCAGCCAGGTGGCGGGCGAATTCGATCACGGCCAGCTGCATCCCCAGGCAGATACCCAGGTACGGCACGCTCTTCTCGCGAGCGTATTGAATCGCGCGGATCTTGCCTTCCGTGCCGCGCTTGCCGAAGCCGCCCGGCACCAGGATCGCATCCAGCGCGTCCAGCACCTGCGTATGGCCCGACTCCAGTTCTTCGGAATCGATGTACTCGATGTTTACGCGCGTCGAGGTATGCAGGCCGGCGTGGCGCAGCGCCTCGATCAACGACTTGTACGACTCGGTCAGGTCGACATACTTGCCGACCATGCCGATGGTGATCTCGTGCTGCGGGTTCTCCAGCGTGTGCACCATGCGTGCCCACATGGACAGATCCGCCGGCGGCGCGTCGATGCGCAGCTCTTCACAGATGATGCGATCCAGCCCCTGCTCGTTGAGCATCTGCGGGATCTTGTAGATGGTGTCGACGTCCCACACCGAGATGACCGCGTCCTGCGGCATGTTGGCGAACAGCGAGATCTTCGCGCGCTCGTCGTCGGGGATGGGGCGGTCGGCGCGGCACAGCAGCGCGGTCGGCTGCACGCCGATCTCGCGCAGCTTCTGCACCGAGTGCTGGGTCGGCTTGGTCTTGAGCTCGCCGGCGCTGGCGATGAACGGCACCAGCGTCAGGTGCACGAACGCGGCCTGGTTGCGGCCCAGGCGCAGGCTCATCTGACGCGCGGCTTCCAGGAACGGCAGCGATTCGATGTCGCCCACCGTGCCGCCAATTTCCACGATCGCCACATCCGCCTTGCCGTCGTGCGAAGCCTTGGCGCCGCGCTCGATAAACGCTTGGATCTCGTTGGTGACGTGCGGAATGACCTGCACCGTCTTGCCGAGATACTCACCGCGACGCTCCTTGCGGATCACGGATTCGTAGATCTGGCCGGTGGTGAAGTTGTTCGACTTGCGCATCTTGGCCGAGACGAAACGCTCGTAGTGACCAAGATCGAGGTCGGTTTCAGCGCCGTCCTCCGTCACGAACACCTCGCCGTGCTGGAACGGGCTCATCGTGCCCGGGTCGACGTTGATGTAGGGATCGAGTTTGAGGAGGGTGACTTTGAGGCCGCGCGACTCAAGAATGGCCGCGAGCGAGGCGGCGGCGATGCCCTTGCCGAGCGAGGACACAACGCCACCGGTGACGAATACGAACTTGGTCATAAACCTGGCTTGCCGGTGAAAGCCGGATTATAGCAAAGGTGCCCTCTCCGATCCGTGTCGGATCGGCGCAATCCATGCCATCAGGCGGAGCGCCGCGCGGCGCCTGCATCGGCGCGCATTTCGCCGATCAGCTCACGGATCAGCGCCACCGTTTCCAGCGGCTTTTCCATCGGATACAGGTGGCTGCCCTCGATCCAGCGCAGCCGGCTGCCGACGATCCGGCGGGTCACGGCCAGGCCCACCTGCCGGATCTCGCGCGAGCGCGTGCCGGCGACGAAGCCGACCGGGAACGGCGTGCCTGCGGCGACCTTGCGGCCCATGTCGGTCGGCAGCGTGCGATAGATTCGGTATTCCACCTCGCGCGAAAAGCGCAGCATGCGCTCGGCCTCGCGGCCGGTCGGCTCGGTGCCATGCTCGACGTAATCGCGCAGTACGTCTTCGTCCCACCGGTCGAACGTGCGCTTGGCCTTGAAGTGGAGCCAGACCGCATCAAGGTCCGGCCACAGGTTGCGCCGGTTCCTGGTGGCGGCCGCCGGCGACTGGCTTGCGTCGACGTCGAGCCACTGCGCCACGCACAGCAGCCTGGCGCGCCAGCCCGCGATGATGGGCGAATCCAGCATCACCACGCCGCGCACGCGCTCGGGGCGGTGCAGCGCCGCCATCAGGCTCAGGAACCCGCCCAGCGAATGGCCGACCAGCCAGACCGGCTCGGGCTGCGCGTCGATTTCCGCCAGCAGTTCCTTGACCAACCCGGGCCAGGACCGCGTCACGGGGAAGCGCGGATCGTGACCGAAGCGCTCGACCGCATGGATGTCGAAGGTCTCCGACAGCACGTCCAGCATCTTCCGGTAGGTGCCGACGGGAAAGCCGTTGGCATGCGAAAAGAGCATCACGTCGCGCATCGGTCGGCGCCTCCGACGCCGGGTTCAGTGTGGTTCGTGCGGTCCGCCAGCCACACGCTGCGCCGTGGCGACCTGTTCGAACACCGGCCCCGGCGCGCGCTGAGGCACGGCCGTGCCGTCCGCGGCGGGCGGTGCGGCCGGCGGCGCAATGCGGACCGGCTCGACTTCGGCGGTCGGATGGCCTTCCCGGCGCAGCGGATGCGCGGGATGGGTGCCGGTCTGCCAGTCCGGATCCTCGATCTCGGCGAAAACCTGGCGCAGGCGCTTGCCCCACGTGCTGCGGATCATCGCGAAGTACGGGTTTTCTTCGTCGATGGCGACAAAGCGCGTCACACGCAGCGAGTTGGCCTCGTAGACCAGCAGATCGAGCGGCAATCCCACCGAAATATTCGACTTCAGTGTCGAATCCATCGAGATCAGCGCGCATTTGGCGGCTTCGTCCAACGGCAATGCCGGCCGGATCACGCGATCGATGATGGGCTTGCCGTACTTGGCCTCGCCGATCTGGAAGTAGCAGTTCTCGGGCGTGGCCTCGATGAAATTGCCGGCGGCGTAGACGTTGAACAGGCGCGGCCGCTCGTCGCCGATCTGCCCGCCGAAGATGATGCTGACGTTGAAGTCGATCTTGGCCTTGGCCAGCGCCGCGGCGTCGCGGTCGTAGACCTCGCGCACCGCCTCGCCGACGATGGTGACGGCCTCGAACATGTCCCGCGCCGTCCACAGCGAGCGCGGCTTGTCGCGCGCCTCGGTCAGCACCTGCCGCACGGCCTGGCTGATGGCGAGGTTGCCGGCGGTCAGCAGCACCATCACGCGGTCGCCCTCGCGCTCGAAGACGGTCATCTTGCGGAAGGTGGAGATGGCGTCGACGCCCGCATTGGTGCGGGAATCCGAGAGGAAGACCAGGCCTGCATCCAGGCGCATGGCGACGCAGTAAGTCATGGGGCGAAGGGACCAGTGAATCGAGTGGTTTGGATCATTCTAGTACCTCAGCACAGAGGTTATGACAGTTTGGGTAGGTTGTAGGACAGGCAAGCAGTTGTGGTCAACGAGCAGCTCAATGCTGCGAGCGATGCCTGCTTGCCGG
>CAKKOY010000069.1 GCA_919592095.1 Ralstonia syzygii subsp. syzygii
GGTATCAACGATTCAAGCGCCGCCCACAATTCCTTGCTGATTCTTCTTCTCGACATGCCGCGTACGATACGGTTTGCATCGGCCCATGTCCAGTTGTGTTAGCGACTCTTAACCCGTGACGCTGATAAGGCAGTCGCGCGCTGGCGCTCACCCCTACGGGCGGGCCTCGACGGGTACGGCTTCGGCCGTGCCGGTTTTGTGGTTGTGTTTGTCCGGTGTTTCGAGCCCGTCGTGTGTCCGCCCACCCCTCACGGTGGGCGGTTCTCCCAAACTCACGACGAGGGGAAGACATGGTTCCACCGGATCAGTCAGTTCTCACCTTCAACGGCCATCGCGCCGTGCTCCTCCAGCCATCCTCACGCTGCGCCATTGTTCGCCCCCACAGCGGAGGCGCGCAATGATCGAATCCGACGCCCATTACCGGAAAGGTGCCAAGGCCGCGCGCCGGCTCCTGCTACACAAGCAACGCGCATTGGAAGCGGGCCGCAAGTTTCGGCCCAATGTCGTGCGCAAGCGGTTGGAAGCGCCCGTCCAGGCGCACTCCGACGAATACAAGGCCGGTTTCGCCGATGGGCTGGGTGCCTACGTGCTGACGACGCTCGAAGGCGTGTCGGTCGATCTGGAACGTTGGGAAATCCTGCGCGAACTGGCGTTTCCGGGCGAGGCGGAGTGAGACATGCTGCAGAACCCGGAGAGCGGGCCGTTGCCTGCATCTGAATCGTCTGCGGGCAACGAGTATCAGCGCGGCATGCTGGCCGGGCGCGAATTTCTGGTTGCGCTACGAGATAGCACGCTGCGTTACCAGCTGTTCGGGCCGTCGGTGCTGCGCGCGGTGCTGGAGATGGACGCGGCCGATCAGTCCAAGGGCTATCAGGACGGATTCCTGGATGCGATTGGCGCTTACATCCTGCAAACGCTGGCGGGGCGGGAGCTGGATTTGGCTACTTGGAATCCGCGCAGCGCGGAGCGGGTTGGTAAGCGGTGAACTGGGTGGTGAAGGCTGGCGCTCGACCAGTGTGTGCACCGTAGCTGACACAAAACAAAACGCCGCGCGATGCTCTCGTGCGGCGTTTTTGTTTTGAGCGTGGAGTCGGGTTACTCGGCCAGTGCGGCGCGTGCAAACGCAATGGCTTGCTTCACCTGCGCCGGCGCCGTCCCGCCGATATGGTTGCGCGACGCGACCGAGCCTTCCAGCGTCAGCACGGCGTGCACGTCGTCGCCGATCAGTTCCGCCTTGTCGCCCAGGCCGCTGATGTCACGCAGTTGCGCGACCGACAGGTCGGCCAGGTCGCAGCGCAGGTCGTCGCAGGCGCGCACGGCGTGGGCCACGGCTTCGTGCGCGTCGCGGAAGGGCAGGCCGCGCTTGACCAGGTAGTCGGCCAGGTCGGTGGCGGTGGCGTAGCCTTGCAGCGCGGCGGCGCGCATGGTGTCGGCCTTGACCGTGATGCCCGGCACCATGTCGGCAAAGATGCGCAGCGTGTCGACCACGGTATCCACGGTGTCGAACAGTGGTTCCTTGTCTTCCTGGTTGTCCTTGTTGTAGGCTAGCGGCTGGCCCTTCATCAGCGTGAGCAGGCCGATCAGGTGGCCGTTGACGCGGCCGGTCTTGCCGCGTGCCAGCTCGGGCACGTCGGGGTTCTTCTTCTGCGGCATGATCGAGCTGCCGGTGCAGAAGCGGTCGGCGATGTCGATGAAGCCGACGCGCGGGCTCATCCACAGTACCAGCTCTTCCGAGAAGCGCGAGACGTGCGTCATCACCAGCGCGGCGGCGGCACAGAATTCGATGGCGAAGTCGCGGTCGGACACGGCATCCAGCGAGTTGCGGCACACGCCGTCGAAGCCCAACTGCTGCGCGACGAATGCGCGGTCGATCGGGTAGCTCGTGCCGGCCAGCGCAGCCGCGCCCAGCGGCAGACGGTTCACCCGCTTGCGGCAGTCCAGCATGCGCTCGGTGTCGCGCGTGAACATCTCCACATAGGCCAGCAGGTGGTGGCCGAAGGTCACGGGCTGGGCCACCTGCAGGTGCGTGAAGCCGGGGACGATGGTGTCGGCATGCTGCTCGGCCAGGTCCAGCAGGGCGCCGCGCAGGGCCTTGAGCAGGGCGACGATGTTGTCGATCTCGCTGCGCAGCCACAGGCGGATGTCGGTGGCGACCTGGTCGTTGCGCGAGCGGCCGGTGTGCAGGCGCTTGCCGGCGTCGCCCGCCAGCGCGGTCAGGCGCGCCTCGATGTTCAGGTGCACGTCTTCCAGGTCCAGCTTCCACTCGAACGCGCCGGATTCGATCTCCTGGCGGATCTGCGCCATGCCGTGCTCGATGGCGGCGCGGTCGGCCTCGGCGATGATGCCCTGCCTGGCGAGCATGGCCGCGTGCGCGAGCGAGCCCTGGATGTCGAACAGCGCGAGGCGCTTGTCGAAGAACACCGACGCGGTATAGCGCTTGACGAGGTCGGACATCGGCTCGTTAAAGCGGGCGGACCACGCTTCGGCCTTCTTGGCGAGTTGGGAGGTCATGGCGGACAGCGGAGGAGGGCGGCCGGGCGGGATGGGCCGGCCGCAGATTCAGGAAACCGCAATTATATCGTCCGCCGGCCGCGGCCAGCCCGGCGCGCCCCGGCCCGGCTACAGCGCGCTGTCGATCAGCGCGCCCTTGAAGATCACCGGCCCGGTCGGCCCGTTCGGGTCGGGCGAGCCGCCGCGCGGCTCCACGCTCACCGCAAGCGCCGGCACTCGCGCCAGCGGTTGGGCGAGTATCAGCCGCATCACGCGCTGATGCCCGATCACGCCCAGCGACTGCGGGTGCCCATCCGGCGGCAGCGCCCACAATTGCAGTGCCTGCTGGCTGGTCAGCGGTGTGGCATTGAGCCGCTTGAGCGACAGCGCGCCGGTGCGCGCGTCCCAGGTGACCAGCACGGCGGCCTGGGCCCGCGCGTCCTGCAGCACGGCCACCGCGCTGGCGACAGGGGCTTCGCGCAGTTGCTGCGCCAGCCGCAGGTTCAGGCCGATTGCCGCCGCTGCCACTATGGCAGCCACCGCCGTGGCGCCGCGCCAGAGGCCGGTCTCCTGCCAAAGCCGTTGCCAGAGCGTCCACCGGGGCGGTTCCGGCCGGCGCCAGCCGAGCTGCACTTCGACGCGGCACAGGATTGCAGGCAGCGGCGCGGAAGCCGGCTGCAGCGCGGGCAGATCGGCCAGGTAGCGCTGCCAGCGCTCGGCCGTCGCGCGCACGTCGGCATCGTGGCGGATCAGCTGTTCGAAGCGCCGGCGGGCGCCCGCGCGCAGCGTGCCGACCGCGTACTCGGCGGCGAGCTTGTCGACGAGATCGGGGTGGCGTCGCGGGTCCATCAAGGCTTCCCCAGGCATTCGCGCAGGCGGTCCAGGCCGCGCCGCATCCACGATTTCACCGTGCCCAGCGGTACGGACAGCGTCTGCGCCAGTTCGCTGTGCGACAGGTCGCGCAGATAGGCCAGCGATATCACCTCGCGTTGCCGCGGGTCCAGGCGCTTCAGGCATTCGGCCAATGCGCGCGCTTGCTGCCCGGCCAGTGCCAGGTCGGCGGGGCCGGGGGCGTGGTCGGCCAGTGCGTCCGCATGGGTGTCGTCGAGCGGCACCGATTCCGCCACGCGTTCGGCGCGCTGCCGGCGCAGGCAGTCGAGGGCGCGGTTGCGCACGATGGTGGCCATCCACGTCATCGGCGCGGCCCGTTGCGGCCGGTAGTCGGCGGCGTGGCGCCAGATGTTGACGAAGCTTTCCTGCAAGACGTGCTCGGCCCAGTCCCTTCTGACCAAGATACGCAGCGCGAGCCCGAACAGTTTCGCCCCGCAGCGCGCGTACAGGGTCCGCAGGGCATCGCGCTCGCCCAGGCCGATGCGCTGCAGCAGGGCCGCGAGCTCGTCCGCTTCCGCGCCCGGGGCACGGGCTGCGATGGGCGGCTGGCTGGCGTCCTGCCCTGCACGGTCTGCGGTGGTGCGTTCGAAGCTGGGCACGGGCGGGTCGTCGTGAGGTTGGTCTGGCCATTGTAGGAAGAAACCATCACCCCGTGGGCGATGTCTCCTCAGGGGCACTGCGGTCTGCATCCGTTTCGGCGGGCCGTTCGTATAAGCGGACAGGCGCTCGACATACGCCGGCGGCCCGCGCGAACGGGCTGCGCCACCTCCCCATGAACGCAAGGAGTGCAACGATGGATACGACGAAAGACGTAGCGGTAGAGCTGTTCGATGCCGACACCCCCCGCATCGATGTGCGCCGCCGCGTGCTGCTGCAGGCACCCGGCCTGCTGGCGCTCGGCTCGCTGGCGGCGGTGTCGCTTGGGGCTTCGATGCCGGCCTGGGCACAGAAGCAGTCGGGCAGCGTCAAGGACGACATCAATATCCTGAACGTGGCGCTGGGGCTGGAATACCAGGCCATTGCCGCTTATCAGGTGGGTGCGGAAAGCGGCCTGCTGCAGAAGCCGGTGCTGGACACGGCAGTGAAATTCCAGGGGCATCACAAGGCGCACGCGCAGGTGCTGGCCGGCACGGTGTCCAAGCTGGGCGGCGCGCCGGTGATGGCCAAGAAGCCGGCGGAATACAACTTTCCGGTGAGCCAGCTCAAGACGCAGGCCGATGTGCTGCGCTTTGCTGCCGGGCTGGAGAAGGGGGCCACGTCGGCCTACCTTGGCGTGATGCCGAATTTCTATACACGGGACCTGATCAAGGCCGCCGCCAGCATCCTGGGCGATGAGGCCATGCATTGGGCGATCCTGCTGTCGGTGCTGGGCGAGGATCCGGTGCCGGTGGCCTTTGTCGGCTGAGACCCGGGGTTTTGCGGTGTCCGCCACGCCCGTCGCTCGCGATGGCGTGGCGGCTTTTTGCTGCTGGCGCCGCCGTGTCAGCCGCTGTTGCGCAGCCCCGCCGCGATCCCGTTGATCGACAGGTGGATGCCGCGCCGCACGCGCGCGTCGTCGCTGCCGGCCTTGCCCGAGCGGAACCGCTTGAGCAGCTCCACCTGCAGGTGGTTGAGCGGATCGAGGTAGGGGAAGCGGTTCTTGATCGAGCGCGCCAGCAGCGGGTTGTCCGCCAGCCGCTCCGATTGGCCGGTGATGGCCGCCAGCACCTGCTCGGTGAGCGTGAACTCGGCCGAGATGCGCGAGAACACCGCGTTGCGCAGCTTGCGGTCGTCGCACAGCTGGGCATAGCGCGAGGCCACGTTCAGGTCGGCCTTGGACAGCACCATGTCCATGTTGGAGAGCAGGTTGGCGAAGAACGGCCATTGCTTGTGCATGCGCTTGAGCGTCGCCAGGCGTGCGGCCTTCGCCTTGGCGTTGCCCGCCTCGTCCAGCCAGCGCTGCACCGCGCTGCCGAAGCCGAACCAGCCCGGCAGCAGCAGCCGGCACTGGCCCCACGAGAAACCCCATGGAATCGCGCGCAGGTCTTCGATGCGGCGGTGCTTCTTGTCCATCAGCTTGCGCGAGGCCGGCCGCGAGCCGAGGTTCAGGTCGGCGATCTCGGTGATGGGCGTGGTGGCGAAGAAGTAGTCCTTGAAGCCCGGGGTCTCATAGACGAGGTGGCGGTACGCGGCAAATGCATGGTCCGACAGCGCCTGCATCGCGGCCTCGAATTCCTCCAGCCCCTTGGGCCGGTTGCGCGTGGGCAGCATCGTGGCCTCCAGCGTGGCGGCCACGATGGTCTCCAGGTTGCGCCGCCCGATCTCGGGGTTGGCGAACTTGCTGGAGATGATCTCGCCCTGCTCGGTCAGGCGGATCTGCCCGTTCACCGTGCCCGGCGGCTGCGACAGGATGGCCTGGTAGGTTGGCCCGCCGCCGAGGCCCACCGTGCCGCCGCGGCCGTGGAACAGGCGCAGGTGCGCACCCTTGCGCTCGAACAGTTCCACCAGCGCCAGCTCGGCCTTGTACAGCTCCCAGTTGGAGGTGAGGAAGCCGCCGTCCTTGTTGGAATCCGAATAGCCGAGCATCACTTCCTGCTCGTTGCCTTGCGCGGCGAGCACGGCATCGAAACCGGGCAGCGCCAGCAGATCGCCCATGATCTGCGGAGCGTTGCGCAAGTCCTCGATGGTCTCGAACAGCGGGATCAGCATCACGTGCAGGCCCGCGCCGCTGCTGCCGCCGCCGCCGCCGCCGCCGTTGTGGCCGTGGCGGAACATGCCCGCTTCTTTCTGCAGCAGCATCACCTCCAGCAGGTCCGACAGCGTCTCGGTGTGCGAGATGATGTAGTTGCGGACGATGCGGTTGCCGTAGCGCGCACGCATCTCGCGCGCGGCACGGAAGATATCGAGTTCCGCCGCGGTCGTTTCGCTGTAGGCATGGAAGGGCAGCGTCAGCAGGCGCGGCTGCTGCAGCTCACGCAGCAGCAGCGTGCGCTTGTCGGCTTCCGACAGCGCGGCGTAGGCGCCTTCCACGCCGGCCACCTTGAGCAGCTCGGCCACGGTGGCCTCGTGCACGTCCGACACCTGCCGCAGATCGATCGACGCGAGGTGAAAGCCGAACACGTCGATCGCCCGCGCCAGCGAGGTCAGTCGCGCATCGGTCAGCGCCTCGCCGTGGTGTGCTGCCAGTGAATCGATGACGACCTGAATATCGGTGCGCAGATCTTCCGCGCTCGTGTAGGCGGGGGCCGGGCCGACGGCATGGCGGCCGGCATCTTCGCCGGTCAGTTCGCGGCAGGTGGCCGCCAGGCGCGCATACACGCCGATCAGCGCGCGCCGGTAGGGCTCGTCCGCGCGATGCTCGGAGTGGTCGGGCGAGTGCTCGGCCAGGGCCAGCAGTTCGGCGCTCACATCGACCAGCGACGTGGACATCGACAGCTCCGCGCCTAGCGCGTGGATTTCGTCCAGGTACCACGTTAGGATCACGCTGGCCTGCCGTTGCGCGGCGTGGCGCAGCGTCTGCGCGGTGACGAACGGGTTGCCGTCGCGGTCGCCGCCGATCCACGAGCCCATCTGGAAGAAGGCGGGGAGCGGGGCCGGCTCGCCGCGCGCGCCCCGGCGCGGAAACACCGTGGCGACATCCTCTTCCAGCTCGCGGTACAGCGCGGGAATCTCGCGCAGGAAGGTGGTCTGGTAGTACGACAGCGCGTTCTCGATCTCGTCGGACACCATCAGGCGCGTGGTGCGCAGCATGCGCGTCTGCCACAGCTTGGTGACGTGGGCCCGCAGCAGGGCGGTGTTGCGCTCGCGTTCGCGCGCGGTCAGCGGCGCATCGCGCTCGGCCAGCAGGCGGGCGATCTCGCGCTGCGCGTCGAGAATGCTCTTGCGCTGTACTTCAGTCGGATGGGCCGTCAGCACCGGCACGATCAGCGCGGCATCGAAGAAGCGCCGCAGCGCCTCGCCCGAGAGCCCCTCGTCGGCCACCGACAGCAGCGCGCGCAGCAGGCTGCCCGGTTGCGGCGGCGAACTGGCCAGCGCGTGCACGCGGCGGCAGCGGTTGTGGTGCTGGTCTTCGGCGATGTTGGCCAGGTGCGAGAAGTAGCTGAAAGCGCGCACCACGGAGGTGGTCTGGTCGCGCGACAGGGTCTTCAGCAGCCGGTCCAGCTCCTGCTCGGCCTGTTTGTCACCGTCGCGGCGGAAGCGCACCGCGGTCTGGCGGATGGTCTCGACGGTCTCGAAGGCGGCGGCGCCTTCCTGTTCACGCAGCACGTCGCCCAGCAGGCGTCCGAGGAAGCGGATGTCTTCCTTGAGCGGCTGGTCCTTGGCCGCCGCGCTGCCGGAAGAACGGCGCGAGGTGGGGCCCAGGGCGGTGCCGGCCGCGCCATTGGCGGATGGCGCCGTGGCCTGGCTGGCGGGGGCGGGGGGCGTCTTGCGCGCGGGGGTCGCGCGCGAGGAAGCGCGGCGCGCGGCGGGCTGCGTCATGTGTGTCTCCTGGTTGGATGGGTAAGGTGCCTGATCGGCCTTCTTGTCTGCATCACTTCCACGTGATGGCCGGCCTGTGGCGAAAAAGATGCGTGCTAACATTGCCGCATGTCTTCAAACGCCCGTCCGACCTCCGTCGAATCCCCTCTGGCAGCCCAGGCGCCGACCCAGCTGGTCATCGCCTCGCGCGAAAGCCGGCTCGCCATGTGGCAGGCCGAATACGTGCGTGCTGCGTTGCAAAAATACTATCCCGCGTGCGACGTGTCCATCCTAGGCATGACTACGCGCGGCGACCAGATTCTCGACCGCTCGCTCGCCAAGGTGGGCGGCAAGGGCCTGTTCGTGAAGGAGCTCGAAGTCGCGCTCGCCGAGGGCCGCGCCGATCTCGCCGTCCACTCGCTCAAGGACGTGCCGATGGAGCTCCCGGCGGGCTTCGCGCTGCCGACCATCCTCGAGCGCGAGGATCCGCGCGATGCCTTTGTCTCCAACCACTACGCCGATCTCGCTGCGCTGCCAGCGGGCGCTGTGGTGGGCACTTCCAGCCTGCGCCGCGAGGCGTCGCTGCGGGCGCGTTTTCCGCATCTGGTCATCCAGCCGCTGCGCGGCAATCTCGACACGCGCCTGTCCAAGCTCGACCGTGGCGATTATGCGGCCATCATCCTCGCGGCCGCCGGGCTCAAGCGGCTGGGGCTGTCCGAGCGCATCCGCGCCGTCATCGTGCCCGAAGCCTCCCTGCCGGCGGCGGGGCAGGGCGCGCTCGGCATCGAGATCCGCGCCGATCGCCCCGACGTGCAGGCCTGGCTCGCTCCGCTGCATCACCCGCCCACGGCGCTGGCCGTGACCGCCGAACGCGCGGTGTCGCGCAGGCTGGGCGGTTCGTGCCAGGTGCCGCTGGCCGCGTTCGCGCAATGGACCGATGCCGGCGCGCTGCGCCTGCGCGCCTTCGTCGCCTCGCCCGATGGCCGCCGCAAGCTTGCCGCCGAAAGCGAGACCGCGCCCGCTACGCTTGCCGAGGCCGACGCCCTGGGCGCGCGCGTCGCGCAGCAGATGCTGGACGGCGGCGCGCACGACATCCTCGCCACGCTGGGCGCGGACGCGCCGCCCGCCACCTGACCTTCCGGCCCGCCATGGACGACCGCTCGCCTTCGCCATCCAGCGTGCCGCCCGGCGCTCTCCCGCATCCTTCCGCGCCCGTCGTCGTCGTCACGCGGCCGCGCGCGCAGGCGCCGATGCTGGTCGCCGCGCTGGAGCGCCACGGGCTGCGCACGCTCCAGTTTCCGCTGCTCGACATCGCACCGACGCCCAACCTGGACGACTTGCGCGCCGCGCTGGCCGACCCGTCGCGCTATGCGCTGGTTGTGTTCGTCAGCCCCAATGCCGTGCAACAGGCGTTTTCGGCCATGCCCGAAGGCTTCCGCTGGCCGCAGGATGTACCGGTCGCGGTGGTGGGCTCCGCCAGCGCCCAGGCCCTGGCCGCGCATGGCGTCGAGCCGCCCACGTACCGCGTGATCCTGCCCGATTCGCATGCCGACGAGGCGCGGCAGGATTCCGAGGCGCTGTATGCGCGCCTGGACCTGGCGCCGCTGAGCGGCCGCGAGATGCTGATCGTGCGCGGCAACGGCGGCCGCGAATGGCTGGCCGACCAGCTGCGCGAAGCCGGCGTCGCGGTGCGCACGGTGGAAGCGTATCGGCGCAGTGTCCCGGTGCCCGATGCCGCGACCTGGGCCGCGCTGCGCGAGGTGCTGGCCGGCCGCCACGCCTGGACGCTGACCAGCTCCGAAGCGGTGCGCAATCTCGACAGCCTCGCGCGCGCCAGCCTGACCGCGGCCGAAGTCGACACGCTGCACGCCGCGCCATGCTTCGCGCCGCACGCCCGCATCGTCGAACAGGCGCAGTCGCTGGGCTTCCATGACGTAACGCTGACTGGCGCCGGCGACGACCGCCTGCTGGCTGGCCTGCTCGCCTGGGCCGGACCCGTCGCGCCCGCCGCCGAGGCCGAACCGTCGCCAGCCCCCGCGGCGGCGCCGGCCGAATCGAAACCTTCCTCACCTGCTCCGACCGTGTCGCAGACTTCCGTTCCTTCGTCCGTTCCCGCACCGGGCCCGGCAGCCGCCTCGCCGGGGCCGGCAGCCGCACCTGCCGCCCCGACCATGACCGTCAGCGCCGGACCCGGACGCGGGAACCGGCTGCTCTGGGTTGCGCTGATCTTGGTGCTAGTGGTGGTGGCCGGACTGCAGGTCCGCAATGAGCGGCTGGCGCGCGAGGTCCGCCAGCGCGCGCAGCAGAACGAGACGCTGGCGCAGGAGATGCGCGTGCTGTCGCGCGCCGATCAGGACGCCTTTGCCCAGCTGCAGCAGAAGTTCGGCGCGCTGGACGCCCGCACCGCTGAAACACGCGAGCGCCAGGGCACGCTCGAGCAGGCCAGCCAGGATCTGCTGCGCAACCGCGACGATTGGCAGCGGGCCGAGATCGAACGCTCGCTCGAAGTCGCTTCCGAACAATTACAGCTCACCGGCAACGTGAGCGCCGCGCTGGCCGCGCTGCAGACCATCGACGCGCGCCTGGCCGCGCTCGACAAGCCGCAGTTCCGCGCCATGCGCCGCGCCGTTGCTCGCGACATCGCCAAGCTCAAGGCGCTGCCGGCCATCGACCTGTCGGGCGCCTCGATCCGCCTGGATGATGCGATCAACGGCATCGATGCGCTGCCGCTGGTGTCGTCCGCCTCGCCGCCGGGGTCGGGGCAGGCCGCACAGGCGTCGCGTGGCCATCCAGCCAAGCCGGGCAAGGCCGTGGCCGCAGCGTCGGCTTCGACTTCGACTTCGACGCCCTCTGCGTCGGCGGCGACGGAGGCCGGCTGGTCCGCCGGCGCGCGCGCCTGGTGGAGTCGCCTGTGGCACGACGTGCGCAGCGAGCTGGGCCAGATCGTGCAGGTGCGCCGCGTCGACCAGACCGAGGCGCTGCTGCTGTCGTCCGATCAGGCGTGGTTCCTGCGCGAGAACCTCAAGCTGTGGCTGATGAACGCGCGGCTGGCGCTGCTGTCGCGCAACGAGGCCGTGTTCCGCGCCGACCTCGGCCGCGCCGACACGCTGCTCGCGCGCTACTTCGATATGCAGTCGCCGCGCGTAGCGGCCGTGCAGAACCTGCTGCAGCAGGCGCGCGCGAGCGTCGGCACGCTGGAGGTGCCGACCTTGGCCGACAGCCTCGCCGCCGTCCGCGGCCAGGGCAAGGAGTGACCATGCGCTGGGTATTCTGGGTTGCGCTGCTGTTTGCCGCTGCCGTCGGGCTGGCGCTGTTCACCGAGCTCAACCTGAGCAACGTCGTGCTGCTCTACCCGCCGTACCGGGTGGATGTGTCGCTGAACTTCGTGCTGGCGGCGCTGCTGCTGGTGTTTGTGGCGGTGCATCTGCTGTTGCGGTTGTTCCACCACGTCACAGGCATGCCGGCGCGTGCGGCGGCGTATCGCGAGCGCACGCGCATCCTGCGTGCCTCGGCGGCGCTGCGCGATGCGATGGAAAGCCTGTTCGCCGGCCGCTTCGGCCGCGCGGAGCGCCTGGCGCGCGAAGCCCAGGCATGGGATGCGCAGCGCGAGACCGCCGCCCTGATCGGTGCCCGTGCTGCCCACCGCATGCAGGAGACCGACCGCCGTGACGCCTGGATGGCCGAGGTGACCTCGCCCGACCGCGAGCAGGCCAAGCTGGTGTCGATGGCCGAACTGCTGGTCGATGCCCGCGATGCCGATGGCGCGCTGGAGAAGATCGCGCAACTGCAATCGCAGGGCGCGCGGCAGATCCAGGCGCAACGCATCGCCCTGCGCGCGCACCAGCACCTGAAGAACTGGGACGAGGTGCTGCGCCTGACGCGCGCGCTGGAAAAGCGCAACGCGATCCACTCGGTGCTGGCCGCACGCCTCAAGCAGATGGCCTGCGAGACGCTGCTGCAGGAGCGTCGTCACGACGCCGACGCCCTCAACGATTTCTGGCGCGAACTGACCGCGGAAGAGCGCCGCTCGCCGCGCATCGCGTCCCAGGCCGCACTGTACTTCGCGCAGCTCGGTCGTACGGACGACGCCAAGCGCATCGTCGAAGATGCCCTGAGGGCGCACTGGGATGGCCGCCTGATCCGCCGCTATGCCGATTGCACCGTGCCCGGCAAGGCGCTGTCGCTGATCCAGCAGGCCGAGAAATGGCTCGCCCAGCATCCGGTCGATGCGGACCTGTTCTACACGCTGGGCATGCTGTGCTTCAAGGAGCAGCTGTGGGGCAAGGCGCAGTCGAGCCTGGAGTCCGCGCTCAAGTATGCCGATGCCGATCACCACGGCAATCTGCGCGCCCATGCGCATTTGGCGCTGGCACAGCTCTATGAGCAGACCGATCGGCAGGAGGAGTCGCAGCGCCACTACCGGCAGAGCGCGCTGCTGGCGGTCAAGTAAGGGGAAACCGGAGGGCAGGGGAGGCGCGTCGCGTCAGTCGCGCCGCTTCCTGCCGGTGATTATCGCGCGGATGAGGTTTTCCTTGTGGAACACGCTCATCGCAATGGCTGCCGCCACGTGGATCACGATCAGCACGGTCAGCGCGTCGGCCAGCAGGCCATGCAGGTCCTGGGGCCAGTCTTCGCCCCAGAAGGCGTCCAGCCGGGACAGCCATCCCGTTGCCCCCAGCGCGAGGATGAGCGTCCACATGGCGAACATCGCCACCGCGCCGGCCGGGTTGTGGCTGAGATGGCGCGGGGCCCTGCCGGCGCATAACGCCTTGACGTACCGGACCACCTCGGCCGGGTGGGGCGCCCAGGTCCGGAACCGCGCCGCCTCGCTGCCGATCCAGCCCCACACCAGGCGCACCGCCACCAGTGCCATCACCGCATAGCCGAGACTGAGGTGCAGCGGGCCGCCGGAATCCTCGTACAGCTCCCACAGCACCAGGGCGGCCACGCCCCAGTGCGTGAGGCGGACGACCTTGTCCCACACCGGGACGGACGCTTCGGACGATGTCATGGCGGCAGTGCTTGCAAGGCGAGGGAGATTTACTTCTCGATCTCGGACTTCACGACATCCAGTGTCTTGGTGTCGTAGTATATTTCGACCTTCTTGCCGTCCTTGTTGGTGCCATAGATCTCGTAGCAGTGGCCGTCCACCTTGAACTTCTTGATGGTATAGCCCTGGGCCTTGATCCTGGCCTGGGCCTCGGCTTCGGGCATCCATTCGTTCTTGGGATGGGCGGTGCAGTTGGCGCCGGCGAAGGCGCTGGCAGAGCACGCGGCGGCCAGGACGGCCAGGGTCAGCTTCAGCATGGGAGTCTCCTCCTGTTCAAGGAGGGGGCAGCGTACTGTGGCTGAGAATGATTCGCAATGCGGTATCGCCCGCGGCGCGGCCCGCCCAAAGGCCATCGCAAGAATCGCCGTGCGGCGGGCCCGCACGGCCATGTGCGCGATGCGGCTACCGGTTGACCGTCCGCGCCGGCACCGACAGTGTCAGCAGCGCGCCCAGCACCATCGACGCGGCCAGCAGGTACATGCCCGAGTCGGTGCTCTGCGTGGCGTCCTTCAGCCAGCCCACGGCGTAGGGGCTCAGGAAGCCGGCCAGGTTGCCCAGCGAATTGATCAGCGCGATGCCGGCGGCGGCGGCGGTGCCGGCCAGGAAGGCGGTCGGCAGGCTCCAGAACAGCGGCAACGTGGTCAGGATGCCCATGGTGCCGAGCGTCAGCGCCGCCATGGCCAGGGTGGTGTCGGTGCGCCAGACCGCCGAGAGCACCAGCCCGATCGCGCCCGCGACGGCCGGGATGGCAATGTGCCAGCGCCGCTCGCGCGTGCGGTCGGCACTGCGGGCGACCAGCACCATGGCGACCACCGCCGCGCCATACGGGATCGCCGTCAGCAGGCCCACCGACAGCGGATCGGCCACGCCGGTCTGCTTGATCAGCGTCGGCAGCCAGAAGCTCACCCCGTACAGGCCCATCACGAAGCAGAAGTAGATCAGGCTCATCAGCCAGACGCGCGGGCTGGCCATGACGGTGGCGATGGGCACGTCTTCCTTCTGCGCCTCCTCGGCCGCGATGTTGCCGGCGAGCAGGGCCTTTTCCTCGTCGGTCAGCCACTTGGCGTGGCCGATGCGATCGTCCAGGTAGGCCAGCACGCACAGCCCGATGATGACCGACGGGATGCCCTCGATAACAAACATCCACTGCCAGCCGGCCAGGCCGTGGACGCCCGCGAAGGCCTTGAGCGCCCAGCCCGAGATGGGCCCGCCGATCACGCCCGACAGTGCCACGGCCGTCATGAAGAACGTGGTGGTGCGCCCGCGCCGGTTGGCCGGATACCAGTATGTGAGGTACAGAATGATGCCCGGGAAGAAGCCCGCCTCGGCCAGACCGAGCAGGAAGCGCATCACATAGAACATGGCCGGCGTGGTCACGAACATCATGGCCGCGGAGATGAGGCCCCACGAGATCATGATCCGCGCAATCCACATCCGCGCGCCGACGCGATGCAGGATCACATTGCTGGGCACCTCGAAGAGAAAGTAGCCGATGAAGAAGATGCCCGCACCCAGCCCGTACACGGTCTCGCTGAACTTGAGGTCGTTCAGCATCTGCAGCTTGGCAAAGCCGACGTTGACGCGGTCCAGGTAGGCGACCACGTAGCACAGCAGCAGGAAGGGGATCAGGCGCCAGCTGACCTTGCGGTAGGTGGCTTCCTCGAAGCTGCTGGCGGACTGGGGCGGCAGCGTGCCGGCGCCCGGACCGAGCGGTGGGGTGGTGGTGGCCATCGGGTCTCCTGTGTTGTTCTGGATGCGGGCCGGTTGCGGCTGTTCCTTCAGCGCGCCTGCGCCGCAGGCTCCCCGGCCGGCCCGATCGAACCGCCACCGCATTCTGCGCCTCTCACGCAGTGGCGCCAAGCCGTCTGCCGGCAGGGGTTATATGCAGCGTCCGCCGTCGACTTCCAGGCATGCGCCGGTGATGAACTCGGCCTCGTCCGAAGCCAGATACAGGCAGGCATGGGCGACGTCCTGCGGCGTGGATAGCCGCCCCATCGGGATGGTCGCCAGGAAGCGGGCGCGGTTCTCGGGCGTATCGGGTATTCCCATGAACTGCTCCAGCAGGCCCGTCGCGCCCATCACCGGGTTGACTCAGTTCACGCGGATGCGGTCCGGCCCCAGCTCCGCCGCCATCGCCTTGCTGGCGGTGATGACGGCCCCCTTGCTCGCGTTGTACCAGACCAGCCCCGGCCGCGGCCGGATACCCGCCGTCGATGCCACATTGACGAACACGCCGCCGCCGCGCGCGCGGAAGTGCGGCACCATGTGGCGCGCCGTCCAGTACAGGCTCTTCACATTGACGGCGAAGACGCGGTCGAATTCGTTTTCCGTGATCTCCAGCACCGGCTTGTTGCGATGCGTGGTGCCGGCATTGTTGACGACGATGTCGAGATCGCCGTAGCGCTCGAGCGTGGCGGCGAGCAGGTTGGCCACGGCCTCGCCGTCCGACACGTCGGCGTGGACGAAATGGGCATTCCCGCCGGCCACGCGGATCGCGTTGGCCACGCGCTCGCCCGCCTCGGCGTTGAGGTCGTTGACGATGATGCGCGCGCCTTCGCGCGCAAAGGTGGCGGCGATGCCCTCGCCGAAGCCCGAGCCCGCCCGGTGACGATGGTGATCTTGCCGGCAAGTCGCATGGTGTCTCCTCCGTGGTCGGTGGGGTGTCTCAGCCGTGGCGGATGGCGATGGTCTTCACGGTGGTGAAGCCGTACAGTGCCTCAAAGCCTTTCTCGCGACCATGGCCCGACTGGCCCGTACCGCCGAAGGGCAGTTCCACGCCGCCGCCCGCGCCGTAGTTGTTGATGAAGACCTGGCCTGCCTTCAGCGCGCGGGCCAGCCGCAGCTGGCGCGCGCCGTCACGCGTCCAGACCCCCGCCACCAGTCCGTACGGCGTGCCGTTGGCCAGCGCCAGCGCTTCGGCCTCGCTGTCGAACGGCATGGCGGCCAGCAGCGGGCCGAACACCTCTTCCTGTGCCAGGCGGTGGGCGGGCGGCACGTCGCGCAGCAGCATCGGTGCCTGGTAGTAGCCGGTTTCGGGTGCCTCGGGCACCACCAGCCCCTGCGCTATCACCGGGATGTTGGCGTGCTGCGCGTCCGACACGAAGTCCCACACGCGCTGCTGCTGCCTGGGGTTGATCAGCGGACCGCAGTCCAGGTCCAGCATCGACGGGCCCACCTTGGTGGATTCGAACACGCTCGCCAGGCGGTCGAGCACGGTCTCGTACAGGCCGCGCTCGATCAGCACGCGGCTGCCCGCCGAGCAGGTCTGCCCAGCGTTCTGGACGATGCCGCTCACCACCGCCGGAATCGCCGCATCCAGATCGGCATCGGCGAACAGGATCTGCGGCGATTTCCCGCCGAGCTCCAGCGTCACGGGCACATGGTTTTCCGCCGCCGCGCGCACGATCAGCTTGCCGGTTTCCGGCGATCCCGTGAACGACACGTGGTTGATGCCGGGATGCGCCGCCAGCGCCGCGCCGGCCTCGTGCCCATAGCCAGTGACGACGTTCAGCGCGCCGTCCGGCAGGCCCGCCTCGGCCGCCAGTTCGGCCACACGCAGGATGGACAGGCACGCGTCTTCCGCCGGCTTGACCACGCCGGCATTGCCTGCCGCCAGGGCGGCGCCCACGCTGCGCCCGAAGATCTGCATCGGGTAGTTCCACGGGATGATGTGCGCCGTCACGCCGTGCGGTTCGCGCACGGTCAGCACCGTGGTGTCGGGCCGGTACGGGATGGTCTGGCCGTGCAGCTTGTCGGCGGCGCCGGCATAGAACTCGAAATAGCGGGCGATGGCGCGGGCGTCCGCGCGGGCCTGGCGCATCGGCTTGCCCGTGTCGCGCGCTTCCAGCCGGGCGAGTTCCTCTTCATGGTCGGCCAGGCGCAGCGCCACGCGCATCAGCAGGCGGCCGCGCTCGGCCGGTGCCAGCCTGCCCCATACCCCGTCGAAGGCGCGGCGTGCGGCGTGCACGGCCACGTTGATGTCGGTGGCGTTGCCGCGCGCGATCTCCGCAAAGGGCTGGCCGTCGGACGGGTCGAACACCTTGATGCGCAGGCCGGAGTCCGGAGCCATCAGGCGGTTGGCGATGAAGTGCTGGGCGTGCATGGGGGTTCCTGGGGGGGCGGGAACGGTTGATTCTCGCACGGGCGGCCGGGTACCACCGGCTATAATGCCGGCCGCGAAAAGTTTTCACACATTCGTTTTTTCAATCCGCTGATTTCACGCATTCCGGAGCACTTTCCATGAGCTTCAACAACGTCTCGCCGGGCAAGGACATCCCCAACGATTTCAACGTCATCATCGAGATCCCGGCGCAGAGCGACCCGGTCAAGTACGAAGCCGACAAGGAAACCGGCCTGCTGCACGTGGACCGCTTCGTCGTTACCGGCATGCGCTACCCGGCCAACTATGGCTTCATCCCGCAGACGCTGGCCGGCGACGGCGACCCGGTGGACGTGCTGGTCGTCACGCCGTTCCCGCTGGTGTACGGCTGCGTGGTGCGTTGCCGCACCCTGGGCATGCTGAAGATGACCGACGAATCGGGCCAGGACGCCAAGCTGGTCGCCGTGCCGGTCAACAAGCTGTCGCCGGCCACCGCGAACATGACGGACCTGTCCGACATCGGCCAGAACCTGCTTGACCAGATCAAGCATTTCTTCGAGCAATACAAGGCACTGGAACCCGGTAAGTGGGTCAAGGTGGAAGGCTGGGGCGGCATCGAAGAAGCGCATAAGGAAATCGTCGATGGCGTAGCCAACTGGCGTTGTTGCATAAATCGACTTTGAAGTCGAAGCCATCCCTGTGAGGCGTAATTCAGTCGACGCGGACGGACTGCGGGCGGGCAAGCGCAGCCATGCGGTTGAGCACGC
>CAKKOY010000070.1 GCA_919592095.1 Ralstonia syzygii subsp. syzygii
ACTGCTCCGCCGGCAAGCAGGCATCGCTCGCAGCATTGAGCTGCTCGTTGACCACAACTGCTTGCCTGTCCTACAACCTACCCAAACTGTCATAACCTCTGTGCTGAGGTATTAGTGGGGCGGGCGGCGGAGGTTTCCCGCGGTTACCTGGAGCAGGCGCATCCGAATCTGGTTGAGCAGTCCGGCCACCGGCATCCGCACGCGTACCGCCATGCGTTCGGCATGACCTCCGCTGAAACGGACGTGCCGGTCGACGTGGCGTAGAGCTACCTGGGCCACGCTTCGCCGGCGACCACGGCCATCTACAACAAGGCAGGTGTCCTCCGAGTCGAAAGTCCGCTTGCCATTGCCCCCACATGGAACACCTTCAGCGGCAGGCAGGTCTGTTCGTCTTCTGTGGTCACTGCCAACCGACTGCCTCGCTAGTCCAGGACGTCGATTCTCGGACGCTTACAAAGCGGGTGCCCTCCGGTGCCTCAAAACGTCCGCTTATTCGGCGGCGCGGCTGATGCGGTTGAAATAGCCGACGAGCAGCGTACCGGCCACCGCCAGGCTGAGCGCATTGGCAGCCCAGAAGCCGGCGGCTCCGCGCAGCGCGGCGGTGAATTCACCCAGGTGGCCAAAACCGAGCAGGTAGCCTCCGCCCAGTCCCACGCCCCATAGCGACAGTGCGTAGATCACCGTCGGGATCAGCGCGATCTTGTAGGCGCGCAGGATGAACGCCGCCATGACCTGCAGCGCATCGAACAATTGGTAGAACGCGATGAACAGCAGCAGCGGTACCGCGATGGCCATCACGGTGGCATCGCGGGTGTAGAGGCCGGCCAGATCGTGACGCAGCAGCAAGACGCATCCGCCGACGGCGATCGCGCAGGCTGCGGCGAGCTTGAGTCCATTCCAGGCGATCCGCCGCGCGGCATTGCGATTGCGCGCGCCGATCGTCTGGGCCACCAGCGTCGACGTGGCAATCGACAGGGACAGCGGCACCATATAGGCCACCGTTCCCACATTGGCCGCAATCTGGTGGCCGGCCAGCATCACCGTCCCCATCCGCGCGATGAAGATCGCCATCAGCGTGAACGATGTGATCTCGATCAGGTAGGTCAGGCCCATCGGCACGCCCAGGCGCACCAGCCCAGACAACCGGGCGAGGTGGGGCGGCGAGAACTGCGTGAAGATCCGGAACGGCCGGTAGACCGGGCTGCGCATCAGGATGAGCGCGCCCGCGATGCACCACAGCCAGCTGATGATCATCGATGCCAGCGCGCAACCGGGGCCACCCATCGCGGGCAGACCGAGGCCGCCGTACAGGAACAGCGCATTGAGCGGGAATTTCAGGGCCAGCCCGCCCAATTGCAGCACCGTCACCATCACCGGCCGCGACAGCGCGTTGTTGAGTGCCGAGTAGATGCGGAAGCCCAGTGCGGCGGGCAGCGCCAGCGCTTCGTAGCGGAGGTAGGCGGTTGCCTTGCCGGTCAGCTCGGGTGAGGCGTCGGCGAGCCGCAGCAGCGGGGCGGGGAACCACAGGAGCGGTATGCCGATGGCCGCCAGCGCCAGGCCGAGCCAGGCGGCCTGGCGGACCTCTTCGCCGATCTCGCCATGCCTGCCGGCGCCGTAGAGCTGGCCGGCAATGGGTGAGAGCGCCTGCAAGACGCCCATCAGGCTGATATAGACCGTCACATAGATCGAGCCGCCGAGCCCGATCGCGGCCAGATCCGTGGCCGATGCGCGCCCGGCCATCGCGGTATCCAGCACGCCGAAGGCGATCACGGCGAGCTGTCCGACCAGCACTGGCCAGGCCAGTGCGGCAATGCTGCGGGTGTCAGCCAGGAACATTCAGCTTGCGCCGGCGCGAGGTGGCCGGAGCGGGCGGCGGATGGGTGGCCTTGGCGGCTTCGGTCAGGCGGTACATGCGGAAGTGCTCGTCCCGGTCGGCAGGGCGGCGGCCTTCCCAGATGATGCGCCATTCGTAGTTGGGTATGCTGGACGGATCGCCGTATTCGTACGGGTCATGGCGCAGCAGGATGTCGCAGTTGTCTTCGGGGTTGCCGAAGCGGATGTGACCGAAGTACGCGAACGACGCCAACTGCGCGTCGCCGATGCGTATCGGCTGCACGCATGTATACGTCCGCGGCAGCGCCAGCGCGGCCGACTGCGCGACCTCGCGATAGGTCTTGGCGTAGTTGATGGTGGGCAGCCACAGCGTCATCATCAGCACCCACAGCAGCGTGGTGCCGGCCGCCGAGATCACCACCGCGCGCCAGATCGCCCTGGGCACGTGCGAGGTGCGCCACAGCACGATCAGTACCCAGGCCGCGGTCACGAGCAGCGCGCACAGCAGCGCCGTCCAGCTGAATGTCGGCCGATAGCCCGGTAGCAGGCGGAACACATTGCGCGCGATCTGCGCCGGATAGCCGGTCATCTTGGCGATCCACACCAGCCAGACGAAGCCGCCGAGCAGGGTGAAGGCCAGCAGCGCAAACCAGTCGATGGCGTTGATGGCCGCGCGCTTGAGTGTGGGCAGCGCGAACGTCGCCATCACGGCCATCGGCGGAATCAGCAGCAGGAAGCCGTCGTCGCCGGGCTGGGGCTGCAAGAGCAGCAGCACGAACTGCGGCACCAGGATCGCCAGTGGCAGCGCGATATGCGGGGCGGTGCGCATGCCGCTCCAGCTTTTCCAGGCCCACGCTGCCAGCGGCCACACCGGCCACGCGAAGGGCAGCAGGTTACGCGCGATGTAGCTCAGCGAATGGGCGGTCGGCCCGGTGTACTGGTGGCGGTCGAAGCGTGCCCACTCGCGGATGAAGGTGACGGCGTCGGTCGGATTGGCGGCCAGCAGGTAGGCCATCGCCGGCCACGACCAGCCCAGCACCAGCGACACCGGCAGGGCGACCGTCAGCAGCGGCTTGATCGGCAGCGCGCGGGTCACGCGCGCCGTCGCCAGCACGGACAGCGTGACGACCAGGGGCAGGATCGGCCCGCCCGCCAGCGACAGGCAGCCGATGCCGAAGCCATAGATCAGGCTGCCCAGCACCGGCCGGTCTAGCGCGCGGATCAGGCCATACACTGTGAGCGCCACGAAACACAGTGCACCGACCAGCGGCGTGGTTTCGTGTCCGCGCTGGGCCAGCCCCACGCAGGCGAGGAAGATCAGCAGCGCGCCATCGGCCAGCGTGCGGCCGTAGTCGTGCGGGCTCGGCTGGCCGCCGAAGACGAATTCAAAGGGCTGGACCTCGGCGCGGCGACCGAGCAGGTAGGCGCCATACCAGATGCACGCGCAGGTGACGAAGAAGAACAGCGCCGTGGTCAGGCGCGCGGCGTCCGACGGGCCCATCCACTGGCCGAACACGCGGATGAACGCGCCGCCGATCCAGAATACCAGCGGCCCGGCCTGCACGAACGGACGGCCCACGATGTTGGGCATCAGCCAATCCTGGCCATTGCCGGTCGCCAACGACCACATCACGCCGAAGCCGGCGGCGTCTTCGTTCTTCCATGGATCGCGGAAGAACAGGCCGGACAGGCCGTAGATCACGCAGATGGCGAGCAGCAGCCAGCGCGGCAGGGCGCTGGTGGCGGAGGCGGTCAGGCGAACGCGCGAGACGCGGGTGGAATTCATCGGGGGTCAGACCGTCGGGAGGGCATCACGGTTGCACTGCGGGGTGACCATGGCGCAAAGTCCGCCATTGTGCCAAAGAAAGAGGGCGCACGTGGCGCCCTTTTTTTCGGGTGATGCGGGAAGAAACGGCTTGGCTGGCGCTTGTCAGGCAGACGGGGTCTGGAGTGTCTGCGAACGCGAATTGACAATGGCTGGCTACTGCCGAATGTCTCCTGAGAGAGACAGTCCCCACAAAAGCCGGTACGGTTATTTGGTCAGGATCAGCTTGCCGAAGCGCGTCACGCGCAGCGTGTAGAGCGCGCCGTTGTGGCGGATGGCCACGGCGTTCTGGCCGGCGAACAATTGTTCCGAGGTCATGATGCGGGTGTCGCTCACGACGGTGGGCGGTGCGGTGATGCTGGCCGCGCTGGTCGGTTCGGTATCCAAAGGGGTGTGCTCAAGGGTGGCCGGCCGCTTGCGTGCCACGATGATATGGCGGCGGCGGGTGACAGTGCGGCCGGCGTCCTGTGGTTCAACGGTATTCATGGCGATGTCCTGGCTGGCGGAAGGGCATGGGCTGGCAAGGCTCCAGCGAATGCCTTCACTATAAATGAGAATCGTTATCATTACAAGTGGCGGCGCTGACAAAACGCTGAGGCCGTGAGGCTTGCCGTCTGCAGGGTGCGTAAAAAGACGAACCCCCGCACGGTGGTGGGGGGGCTCGTGTGGCGGGGCGGGTGTACCGGGTGTGTCAGTTGTGCATCGGTTCGGTCACGAAGCCGATACGCGCCAGGCCGCCGTGCTGGATGGCGGCCATCACCTGGGCGACGCGTTCATAGCGGACACTGCGATCCGCGCGCAGGTGCATCTCAGGCTGGGGCTGCTGCCGTGCGGCCTGCGCAATGTCGGCCTCCAGCGTGGCCTCGTCGATCGGCTGGTTGTTCCAGTACACCTGGCCCTTGGCGTCTATCTCGACATTGACGCTCTGCGGCTTGGTGTCATTGGGTTTGTTGGTCGCGCGCGGCAGGTCGATCTTCACTGCGTGGTTGATCACCGGGATGGTGATGATGAAGATGATCAGCAGCACCAGCATGACGTCCACCAGCGGCGTCATGTTGATCTCGCTCATCACCTCGTCATCGTTGTCGAAGGTTCCGAAAGCCATGGTCGTTCCTTACTGCTGCTTGACCGCGGCCAGGCGCACGCTCGCATCATCCTGGCGCGCGGCGCCCGGGCGCAGGCGCGCGCCGGTCACGAAATAGGCATGCAGGTCATGGGCGAAGCGGTTGAGCTTGGCGATGACCGACTTGTTGCCGCGGGTCAGCGCGTTGTAGCCGAGCACGGCGGGAATCGCCACGGCCAGGCCGAAGGCCGTCATGATCAGCGATTCGCCCACCGGGCCTGCCACCTTGTCGATGGTCGGCACGCCCACCGCGCCGATGCCGATCAGGGCGTGATAGATGCCCCACACCGTGCCGAACAGCCCGACGAACGGCGCTGTGGAACCCACCGAAGCCAGCACTGCCAGGCCGGACTGCATCTGGCCGACGGATTCGTCGATCGTACTTTTGAGCGAGCGCGTGATCCAGTCGGAGATGTCCATCACGTCGTGCAACTGCGGATGGCTGGCGCGATGGTGCTGGGCGGCCTCGCGGCCGGTCTGCGCTAGCGTGTAGAACGGGTTGTCCTTGGGCGCACCCAGTGTCTGCATGGCGTGATCGAAGTCATCGGAGTGCCAGAAGCGCTTTTCGGCGCCCTGGGCCATCGACTTCAGCCGGATCAGGTCCCACGCCTTGGTGAGGATGACGATCCAGGAGGCCAGCGACATCAGCAGCAGCAGAAGGGCCGTGCCGCGCGCGACGATGTCGCCCTGTGTCCAGAGATGGGAGAGACCGAGTTCCTGCATGATGGGTTTCCTACTTAGCGAAAGACGAAGTTCAGTTTAGTTGTCGAGCTTGAAGACGAACGGCTTATTGGCCACCACTGTCGTGGCGCGGCCGTTCTGCTTGTATGGCGAGCAATGGAGGCTGCGTGCCGAATCGAGCGCGGCGCGGTCCAGCCGCGCGGAGCCGCTGGAGGTGGCGATCGCCGCGTTGACCACATCGCCGTCGGGGCCGATGGTGATCTTGACGAGGGTGCGGCCTTCCTCGCCCATCTTCTGCGACATGGTCGGGTAGACGAGCGGCGGGTTGTTGCACTGGATGTCGTTGATGCCGACGTTGATCGGGCCCGACTGGACCGGGGCCGGCGCAGGCGCGGGTGCCGCCTCTACCGGCGGGGCGGGTGGCGTGGGCGGCGCGGCCGGCACCACGGGCGCGGTATCGGAGGGCGGCAAGGCCGGTGCCGGCGTCAGGGCCGGTTTGGGTTGCGGCGCGGGCTTGACGATGTTCACCTGCTTGGGCGGCGCGGGCTTGGCGGGCTCCGGCTTGGGCTGTTCCGGCTGGCGCACCGGTTGCGGCGGCGTGTCCGGGATGATGTTCACTTGCAGTTCGGGCGGCGGCTCCTGGCGCAGCGGCGACGCGATCAGGCCGAGCTGGATCAGCGTCAGCACACCCACGTGCATCAGCAGCACCACGACGAGGATCTTGAGAGTACGAGGGTGAATCATCAACGGCGGGAAATCGAAAGCAAAATCGGGGGGAGTGAGCGGTTGGCCGGCATCCGGGTGCATGGCGCGCGTTCAGCGCTTGCCGAAGACGATCAGCGAAACACCGATGCTGATGACCAGACTCAGGAGCAGTTCCATGGCGCAAGAGGTGGTTGCGGCCAGGCCGCGCTGCCCGCGAGAGAAGACATTGTAGGCTACCTTCATGCAACCGTGTTGCGACAACGGGAAGCAGTGACGGTTCAGCCTATCGCGTCGATTGACAGGAGTATAAACGATAATGATTCCCATTTGCGAGAGATGGCCGCGTCATTCGTGCGGTGGGGCGTGTATCCGGATGGCGTAGGGCGGGGCGTGCCTTGCCGTGGCGACCTATCCGAAGCGCGGGTCCCGGCCTGCAACTTGCGGAGGCAGGGATCGACCGGAGGTACGGGGTTCGTCCAAACGCGCTAGGATGAAAAGAAATTCGAACACGGTGACCGGCCGGCCAACCGTGAACGGGGAACGGGGGCGCTCATGGACGATGTCAACCTCAGCCTGGACGACGCCGACGACGGCGCGTTCGTCCCCACCGGCGGCAGGCAGCCGCAAGCGCTGCTGTCGTCGCTGGATTCCATGTGCGCGCAGTTCGCGCTGCGCACGGTGTGCGCGATGGGCCTGCGCTTCAACCTGCGCACCAATATCAACGACATCCTGACGGTGTGCGCGCCGGAACTGATCTGGCCGGTGACGGTCATCCAGCGGCTGCAGCGTTTTCTGGCTGCCCGCTGCGCCGACATGCCGGGCTGGCGCAGTGTCGGCCGGCTGGACCTGTCCACCTTCATGGACCGCCACGGCCAATGGAGCAGCGCCTTCGATGAAAGCTCGCTGTTCTACTACCTCGACGAATACGTCAAGCATCACGCCAAGGACATGTTCACCGTGTTCGGTGCATCGTGCGACGCGCTGAACGAGCGGCTGGCGAGCGAGCGCGTGCTGCTGGTCAGTAATATCGACGTGCTGGCGCGCGTGCTGGGCCTGCCGCCGCATGAGCGGGCGCTGCTGCTGTTCGCCTCGCTGGTCAAGTACAAGCGCGACCTGCGCGCGGTGATGGTGGACTGCAAGGTGGCGCACAGCCAGGAGGCCTTCCAGCTGCTGGCGGGCCTGGCCGGGGCCAGCACGGCCGAGGTGGCTGCCTCGCTGCGGCCGGGGTCGCGGCTGGAGACACTGGGGCTGATCGAGCCGCCGCTGCCCGAGAACAGCGTGACCGACCTGGGCGACCTGATGCGCATCTCCGACCGCCTGCTGCACGTGCTGCTGGGCGACTATGCCTGCGAGGCCGAGATGATGGCGGCGTTCACGCGGCCGGCGCCGCCGACCACGCTGACCCAGGCGGACTACCCCCACGTCGAGACCGACGCGCGCTATCTGACGGCCCTGCTGGAAAGCGCCACGCGCCAGCGTGCCGCAGGTGTCAACATCCTGCTCTACGGTGCGCCCGGCACGTGCAAGACCGAGCTGGCACGCGTGCTGGCGCGCGATGCCGGCTGCGAGCTGTACGAAGTCGATTGCCTGGACAAGGACGGCAACAGCCTGTCCGGCAAGGATCGCTATCGCTCGCTGCAGGTGTCGCAGGCCTTCCTGCGGGGCCGGTCGCGCGCGGTGCTGCTGTTCGACGAGGTCGAGGATGTCTTCCCGGGACCGACGCGCGAGCTGATGAGCCTGTTCGGCCACGAGGAGCCGCGCGGCTCGGTCAACGGCAAGGCGTGGGTCAACCAGACCCTGGAGCAGAATCCGGTGCCCGTGATCTGGGTGTCGAACTCGATCCGCCAGATCGATCCGGCTTACCTGCGCCGCTTCCAGTTCCACCTGGAACTGAAGGTGCCGCCGCCGATGGTGCGCGAAAGCATCATCCGCAAGCACCTGGAGGGGCTGGATGTGTCCGACGCCTTCATGGCCAAGCTGGCGGCGCGCAAGACGCTCACGCCCGCGCAGATCGACTCCGCCGCGCGGTTCGCGCGCCTGACGCAGCCGGCCATGGCCGAGTCCGCGGAGTCGCTGATCGTGCGCCAGCTCGACCACGCCGACCAGGCCATGGGGATGCGCCCGGAGGTGCAGGCCCATCGCGTCGTGACGGAATACCGGCTCGATTACCTGAACCTGGAGACGCGCTTTCCGGTCGAGCGCGTGATCGAGGCACTGCGCGCGCGGCGGCGCGGCACGCTGTGCTTCTTCGGGCCGCCGGGCACCGGCAAGACCGTGCTGGCCGAGCACATCGCCAGCCGGCTGGACATGCTGCTGATGATCCGCCGCGCTTCCGACCTGATGAGCAAGTACGTCGGCGAGACGGAGCAGCAGATCGCGGCGATGTTCGCGCGGGCGGAGGAGGAGCGTGCACTGCTGCTGTTCGACGAGGCCGACAGCTTCATGCAGAGCCGCCAGGGCGCGGTACGCAACTACGAAGTGTCGGAGGTCAACGAGATGCTGCAGGGCATGGAGCGCTTCGACGGCATCTTCGTCTGCACGACCAACCTGTTCGACCGCATCGACGAGGCGGCGCTGCGGCGCTTTGCCTTCAAGATCCGCTTCCGGCCGCTGGAGCGCGCACAGCGCGAGCAGATGTTCATCACCGAGGCGTTGGGCGGCAATGCGAGCGCCATGACCGCAGCATGGCGCGACACGCTCGCCACGTTCGACATGCTGACCCCCGGCGACTTCGCCACGGTCAAGCAGCAGGCGGTGCTGTTGGGCGAGGCGCTCGATCCGGAAGCCTTCCTGGCCCAGTTGCGGCAGGAGCACGCGATCAAGCCGGAGCTGCGTGAACGGCGCTCAATGGGGTTTGTACCGTGTTAGCCGGCGGATACCCTGGATGGCACGTGACCGCCCGCGCACCCCTGGTGCGCGGGCTTTTCATTGCCGGGCGCGATCAGAAGATAAAGGACTTGCTTAACTGTCTTGCCTTCCTATGCTTAAGGACATGCTTAACCATGATGCTTCGCTCGATCTGACGTTCCAGGCGCTTGCCGATGCCACCCGCCGGTCGATGCTCGCGCAACTGACCCGGGGGCCGGCCTCGGTGAGCGAACTCGCGCGGCCGCTGGGGATGTCGCTGCCGGCCGTGATGCAGCATCTGGCGGTGCTGGAGCATTCGGGCCTCGTGCGCTCCGAGAAGACCGGCCGCGTGCGGACCTGCCGGATCGAACCGCAGGCGCTGAGCCTGGCGGAGCAATGGATCAACCAGCGGCGCATCGAGTGGGAGCACCATTTCGACCGGCTCGGCGCCTATCTGGCAACTCTCGGACAGGAAGGAGCAGCTCATGACGACGGCGAATGAAAACGCGACGGACCTGCAGGCACGGCCGCTGGTGGTCTCCCGGACGTTCCCGGTCCCGCGCGCCTGGGTATTCAAGGCGTGGACATCGGCGGAGCACATCCGGCGCTGGTTTTGCCCGGCGGGCTTTTCCGTGCCGCAGGCGGAGGTCGATTTCCGGGTCGGCGGGGTCTTCAACGTCTGCATGCGCTCGCCGGAAGGGCAGGACCACTGGACGCGCGGCCACTACACGGAGATCGTGCCGGATACCCGGCTGGTGATCGAGATGAGCGCGGTCGATGACCAGGGCAAGCCGCTGTTCTATGCGCACACGGTCGCTACGTTCACGGATGCGCAGGGCGGGACGCGGCTGGAGGTTACGCAGCGTTACACGGTACTGGTCCCGTCGGCCGAGGCCATGCTGCAGGGCGCCCCAAAGGGCTGGGAGCAGACGCTGGATCGCCTGGCCCGCGAAGCCGCCCGGATGCCGGGGGCTGCGCCGGCGGGGCGTTCGGTCGTGCACGCAAGCTTTACGATCGAGCGGACGTACCCGGCACCGCGCGAGCGCGTCTACCGGGCGCTGACCGACCCGGCCGCCAAGGCCAAGTGGTTTGCCGGCGGCAACGGCTATACCGTGCTCGCGCGGGAGATGGACGTTCGGCCCGGTGGGCGCGAGCTGGTGAAAGGGCAGTGGGAGAGCGGCGTGGTGTCGACCTTCGAAGCGGTTTACCACGACGTGGTGCCGGAGGAGCGCATCGTCTACGCGTACACCATGCACTTGGATGCGCGGAAGATTTCCGTCTCGCTGGCGACCTTCGAGCTCAAGCCGTCCGGTACCGGAACGCGGCTGGTGATGACTGAGCAGGGTGCCTACCTCGACGGCTACGACGATGCCGGTTCGCGCGAGCGCGGCTCGCAGTTCCTGCTCGATGCGCTGGGGCATTCGCTGCAGGACTAGCGCGGACCGGATGGGCGCGGGGAGCCGCCCCGCGCCGTCTCAGTCGACGATGAACAGCCTGGCACCGGTCCGGGTATAGGACTGGTGCGCCTCGGCATCATCGCCGACCTGGTAGCTCATGCCGGCGGTGAGGACAAACTTGCGGCCGTCTTCGAGGGTGGTCTCCAGCTCACCTTCCATGCAGAAGAGGATGTGTCCCTTCCTGCACCAATGGTCGGCCAGGTAGCCGGCCGTGTATTCGACCATGCGCACCCGGATGCGGTCCGGTCCGTCGCCGAAGTGGCGTGTACGCCAGTACGCCATGCCGGTCTCGCCTTGGTGCTCGGTGCGTTCGACGCGCGACCCGTCGGTGGTGCCGAAGGTGAAGGGCGCCATCTTCATGCGGTGGTTTCCTGGTTGGATTGCGGCGGAACCCGATCCTAGCAGCGCACGCCGAAGCAGGACGCACGCCATGCCCGTGCGCGACCAGGCGCTCGGCATCGTTCGCGAGGCATGCCTTTCGGCGGTATTCACAATGTCGGCTGCACGACACCGTTCCAGCAACAGCGCGGCAATCCGGGGTGCGATCACCGTTTCGCCGCAAAACTATGCAGAATTTGCATGATGCTATGCAACATCGACATAACGATCAGCGTTCGCTTCTCTAATATCATCGCTTTTTATCAGAACGTGACGGAGTGCGGCGCTTGGCGGCCGGGCAACCGGACGGCGGATTCCCGACACGCGGATGCTGACCTGCTTGCGCCTTCGGCGCCCGGCTGCCAGCCAGACGCAATCCGCAACGACACCATCAAGCCAAGGGCCAGAATCATGCCCTGCGCACCCGTAAGGAGGGGGAATGAACACCAAGCGCCTGACCACACATATCGGCGTAGCGATGCTGCTCGGCATCGCGGTCGGCTGGGGATGCCACGAATACGCGAAGGACGCCCAGGCTGCCAAGGAACTCGCCTCGTACTTCAACATCGTCACCGACATCTTCCTGCGCATGATCAAGATGATCATCGCGCCGCTGGTCTTCTCGACCCTGGTGACGGGCCTGGCCAGCATGAGCGGTGGACGCTCGGTCGGGCGTATCGGCCTGCGCGCCATGCTGTGGTTTGTGACCGCTTCGGTGATCTCGCTGGGGCTGGGCATGGTGCTGGTCAACTTCTTCCAGCCCGGTATGCAGCTGAATATGCCGTTGCCGGATGTGGCGGCGACGGTGGCGCTCAAGACGGGTGACTTCACGCTCAAGGGCTTCTTCACCCACGTCTTCCCGCGCAGCATCGTGGAATCGATGGCGAACAACGAGATCCTGCAGATCCTGGTGTTCTCGCTGTTCTTCGGCGCGGCGCTGGCGAGTGTCGAGAAGCCGATGGAGACGGTCGTCGGGCGCGGGCTGGAGGAACTGACCAAGCTGATGTTCCGCATTACCGACTACGTGATGCGCTTTGCACCGCTGGGCGTGTTTGCCGCCATGGCCGCCGCCATCACCGTGGAAGGTGTGGGCGTGCTGTGGACGTACGGCAAGCTGATCGGCGAGTTCTACCTCGGCCTGGCGCTGCTGTGGGCGATCCTGTTCCTGGTGGGCTACCTGTTGCTGGGCCGCTCCATCGGGCGCCTGGCCTCGCTGATCCGCGAGCCGATCCTGCTGGCCTTCGCGACCGCCAGCAGCGAGTCTGCCTATCCGAAGACCATCGAGGCGCTGGACCGCTTTGGCGTGCCCAAGCGCATCTCCAGCTTCGTGCTGCCGCTGGGCTACTCGTTCAACCTCGACGGTTCGATGATGTACCAGGCCTTTGCCGTGCTGTTCATCGCGCAGGCCTACAACATCGAAATGGGCTTCTCGCAGCAGCTGACCCTGCTGCTGGTGCTGATGCTGACCAGCAAGGGCATGGCCGGCGTGGCGCGTGCTTCGCTGGTGGTGGTGGCCGCGACGCTGCCGATGTTCCATCTGCCCGAAGCGGGCCTGCTGCTGATCCTCGGCATCGACCAGTTCTTCGACATGGGCCGCACGGCGACCAATGTGATCGGCAACAGCATCGCCACCGCTGTGGTCGCGAAGTATGAGCGGGAGGATGAGGTCGAGGCGGAGGCGGCTCCTGCTGTCCAGCCTGCGGCGCAAGCGGACATCGCGAGCGTCGGTTAAGCGCACTCATCTTGCAGTCGGACCTGCGGCGCGGCAGCCCGCTGGTCCCGGGAGCCATCGCTCCCTCCGATGCCGTGACAGAGCGGGCCCGCAGTTTTCTGCGGGCCCGTTTGCTTATGGGTGCGAAGCGAGCGGCGGTACGGTTGCGTCGCCGATGTCGACCCGCTGCGCCATCGGTGCCTCGTCCAGCAGCGCGGCCACCATGGCCTGCAGCGGCAGCACGTCCGCGGTGCTCAGGAAGCGCGGGGATGCTGCGGCACTCGTGGCCTGCAATTGCGTGGCCGCCAGCGTGCGGCCGAGATGGCGCGCCACGGCGTGGCCGGTGTCGATCAGCGTGAGCCGGTCGCCGGCGATCTCGCGGATGGCGTCCTGCAGGAACGGATAGTGTGTGCAGCCGAGCACCAGCGTGTCGGCGCCGGCTTCGAGCATCGGTTGCAGATAGGCCTGCAGCAGCTCCCGCACGGCGGGCGAGTGCGTGTCGCCGCGCTCGATCAGCGGGACGAGCCCATAGCCGGGCTGGCACAGCACGCGGCAATCCTCCGAGACATTGCCCAGCAGGCGCGCGAACTTGTCGCTGCGCAGCGTGCTTTCCGTCGCCAGCACGCCGACCACGCGGCTTTGCGACGTGGCCACCGCCGGCTTCAGGCCCGGCTCGACACCGATCACCGGTACGGCGAGCTGCTCGCGCAGCAGGTGCACGGCCTGCGCCGTGGCCGTGTTGCAGGCGATCACCAGCGCCTTGCAGCCCTGGCCGACCAGCCACCCGCACACACGCAGCGTGCGCTCGGCAATGAATTGAGGCGATTTTTCCCCGTACGGGGCATGGCGGGAATCCGCCAGGTAGAGGAGGGATTCGGCCGGCAGTTCGGCACGGATCGCGCGCAGGACGGAAAGCCCTCCGAGGCCGGAGTCGAAGACCCCGACCGGTGCCTGCGCGCGTGTCGTCACAGCGGGATGACGTCAGCCGATTACGAAGCGGCGACCGGGATCTTGCCGATCTTGGCCTGCCATTCCGCCGGGCCGGTCTTGTGCACCGAGGTGCCCGCGCTGTCCACGGCCACGGTGACGGGCATGTCCTTCACGTCGAATTCGTAGATGGCTTCCATGCCCAGGTCTTCGAAGCCCACGACCTTGGCCTCCTTGATGGCCTTGGCCACCAGGTAGGCCGCGCCGCCGACCGCCATCAGGTAGGCCGACTTGTGCTGCTTGATGGCCTCGATGGCCACCGGGCCGCGCTCGGCCTTGCCGATCATCGAGATCAGGCCGGTCTCGGCCAGCATCATCTCGGTGAACTTGTCCATGCGGGTGGCGGTGGTGGGGCCGGCCGGGCCGACGGCTTCATCGCGCACCGGATCGACCGGGCCGACGTAGTAGATCACGCGGTTCTTGAAGTCGACCGGCAGCTTCTCGCCTTTGGCCAGCATGTCGGCGATGCGCTTGTGCGCGGCGTCGCGGCCCGTGAGCATCTTGCCGTTGAGCAGCAGGGTCTGGCCCGGCTTCCACGAGGCGACTTCTTCCGGCGTGAGCGTGTTCAGGTCGACGCGCTTGGACGTTTCCGTGTTCGGCGCCCACTCGACCTTCGGCCATTGCGACAGGTCCGGCGCTTCCAGCTTGGCCGGGCCGTTGCCGTCCAGAGTGAAGTGCACGTGGCGGGTGGCGGCGCAGTTCGGGATCATCGCCACCGGCTTGGATGCAGCGTGCGTCGGGCAGGCCATGATCTTTACGTCCAGCACGGTGGCCAGGCCGCCCAGACCCTGCGCGCCGATGCCCAGCGCGTTGACCTTCTCGTACAGCTCGACGCGCAGTTCTTCGACCCAGTCCTTCGGGCCGCGCGCGATGATGTCCTGGATGTCGATGGACTCCATCAGCGATTCCTTGGCCATCACCATCGCGCGCTCGGCGGTGCCGCCGATGCCGATGCCCAGCATGCCCGGCGGGCACCAGCCGGCGCCCATGGTCGGCACGGTCTTGAGCACCCAGTCGACGATCGAGTCCGACGGGTTGAGCATCACGAACTTGGACTTGTTCTCCGAGCCGCCGCCCTTGGCCGCGACCTGGATGTCGACCTTGTCGCCTGCCACGATCTCGTAGTGGATCACGGCCGGGGTGTTGTCGCGGGTGTTCTTGCGGCCGCCTTCGGGCGGGCTGACGATCGAGGCGCGCAGCACGTTGTCGGGGTTCAGGTAACCGCGGCGCACGCCTTCGTTGATCATGTCGGTCAGGCTCATGGTGGCGCCGTCCCAGCGCACGTCCATGCCCACCTTGACGAAGACCGTGACGATGCCGGTGTCCTGGCAGATCGGGCGCTTGCCTTCGGCGCACATGCGGCTGTTGGTCAGGATCTGCGCGATAGCATCCTTGGCGGCCGGGCTCTGCTCCAGCTCATAGGCGCGGCCCAGGCTGGTGATGTAGTCCATCGGATGGTAGTAGCTGATGTACTGCAGGGAGTCGGCGACGCTCTGGATGAGGTCTTCTTGACGAATGACGGTCATGGTGGGGACCAACGATGTAGGAATGGGAATCCTGGCGCGGCAACCGCAGGGGCAGTGACCTGCGCTGCGCACCGGCGGCAGGGCGCCGCCGGCTCAAACCAACCCCGAATCATACACGCAATGCCGGGGGCGGATTGTCCGACCGGATTGGTCGGAATCGCCCGGCGGCAGGCGCTGTCAATGTGCTTCGGCGGCGGCTTCCTGCGGCTGGGCGTGCGAGACGAGGCGGTCCACCCAGGCCATCACCAGGGCCGAGATCAGGAATGCCACGTGGATCGTCACCTGCCACAGGATCGTGTGGGTGTCTTTCTGCGCGGCGTCGATGAAGGTCTTGAGCAGGTGGATCGACGAGATGCTGATCAGCGCCATGGAAAGCTTGACCTTCAGCACCCCGGCATTGACGTGGTCGAGCCATTCCGGCTCGTCCTCATGCCCTTCGATGCCCAGCTTGGAGACGAAGATGTCGTAGCCGCCGATGATCACCATGACCAGCAGGTTGGAGATCATCACCACGTCGATCAGACCCAGCACGGCCAGCATGATCTTGGTCTCGTCCAGCTCGCTCAGGTGCGCCACCAGGTGCCAGACCTCGATCAGGAACAGGTAGACATAGGCGGCCTGGGCGATGATCAGGCCCAGGTACAGCGGCAGCTGTAGCCAGCGCGAAAAGAAGATCAGGCGGGGAATCGGGCGGAGTGGGGCGATGGACGACTTCATGTTTGGAGGGATAGGACGGGAAAACCGCGTGATTCTAACGTTGCGCGCCTGTCAGGCGGCTGAGGCCGCGATGGGACCGGACATCAGTCGCGGTCCAGCGATGGGTCGAGCGGGTCCAGTGGATCGGGAATGCGCCCGCGCGGCACGGGCCGGCGCGGCCGGGCCGGCCAGCTCGCCACCAGGATGCCCGCCACCACGCAGGCCAGCGCCACACTGTGCGCCCAGCCCGGCGTCTCGCCCAGCGCGATGATGCCGTAGGCGGCCGCCGCGATCGGCAGTACCGAGGTGAACACGCCGGCCAGATGCGCCGGCACATGCCGGATGCCCTTTATCCACAGCCAGAACGAGAAGATGCTGGCCGACAGCGCATACCACACCACCAGGCCCCAGATGTGCGGCGGCACCGCCGACAGATTGAAGGAGAGCAACGGCACCAGTCCCAGCGGCAGCATCAGCAGCGCGCCGATCAGGTGGGTATACGCGCAGATCTCGATGGCCGGCAACGTTTGCGTCGGGCGGCGCGACAGGATCACGTAGACCGATTCGCACAGCACCGCACCCATCACCAGCGCGTTGCCCAGCAGGGCCCGGGCCGCATCGGACGGGGCGGCGCCCGCGGATTCGCCGCCGCGATAGGCGTTGAGGAGCGCCACGCCCGCCACCGCCAGCACCACCGACACCAGCGTGCGCCCCGAGGGCTTCTCGCGCAGCACCAGCCACGACAGCAGCGCGACCGTCGCCGGGATGGTGCTGGTGAGGATGCCGGCGGCCAGCGCCGACGTCAGCCGCACGCCATTGAGCATCAGCAGCGTGAAGCCGAAGGTGCCGAAGAACGCCTGCAGGAACAGGTTCGTCCACTCGCTGCGCGTCACGCGCCGCATGCGCGATGGCCGGTACCACGGCGCCATGCAGGCGACGGCGAGCAGGAAGCGCAGCAGGGCAAACAGCATCACCGGCACCACGGCGACGATGGATTTGCCGAAACCGACGTTGCTGCCGACCAGGGCCATGGCAGCGATGAGGAAAAGGGCGTGGATGGGCACGATGGAGGATCGGCGAAGAACGGCGCCGGACGTGGTTTGCGGGGCAGCCATGCTGCACCGCGGTGGATAGGGGGCCCGCGGGTGTCGCATTATAGTAATGCGCTGCATGACACGCTGCGGCGGCCGGCTGCGTCACGCTGGCGTAAGGCTGGAGTAAGGCCGGCTGCTTAGTACTACAGCCGTACCTATCGCCTATGATGTTGTCCATGTGAGATGAGACGATCATGGTCCGATGCAAGGAACGGTGAGTGGCTGGGAGAGAGAGCTGGAAGGGTT
>CAKKOY010000071.1 GCA_919592095.1 Ralstonia syzygii subsp. syzygii
CTTCTTTGGCGTCACCGCGCCTTCCGTCCATCACATGGTGCTTAACCTCGAACGTGATGGACTGCTCCGCCGGCAAGCAGGCATCGCTCGCAGCATCGAGCTGCTCGTTGATCACAACTGCTTGCCTGTCCTACAACCTACCCAAACTGTCATAACCTCTGTGCTGAGGTACTAGGTAATACGCTGACGGGTCCGATTGCAAGTCATTGCAGGTCGCCGTCAAAGGATCTGGAAACGGGCCGGATGGAGAGCGTGAGCGTCAGGATGGCGAGGATCACGGCGATCACCCCGAAGGCCTGTGTGACGCCGATCCGTTCGTTGAGGAACAGCGCGGCAAGCGCGACGGCGGTCAGCGGCGCCACCGCCGTGAAGGTCGCGGCCTCGCTGCCGCTGACCCGGGCGGCACCGGCGTACCAAAGGAGGAAGCCGCCGACCGTGGGGACGAGCGCATACCAGACGACGGCCGCAACCGCTGCGCTCGAGGGCGCCGTGACGGGGAAATCGAGAACGGCGAACGGCAAGGACACCAGCAGCCCCAGGCCGGTCATCGCCGTAGCCTGAAGCAGAGGGGGAAGCGGTACGGGCATCCGCTTGTTGAGCAGAATGAATGCGCTTTCGCAGATGACCGCGCCCAGGATGAACAGCACGCCCGTCAGCGGCGCGGAACCCGAGCCCGTCCAGGCGACAGCCATCAGGCCGATCGTGGCCAGCAGCACGCTCACGACGAGCCGCAACTGCGGCCGCTCTCCGAGGACGATGACCGAGAAGAGCGCCGAGACTGCCGGCAGCGTGCCGATGACTACGCCGGCGTCGGCCGCGGGCAAATAGGCCAGGCCCGAAATGAGCAGCGTGGTATAGCCGACGCTGCCGGCGCCGGCCTGGAGAATCAGGAGCCCCCATGCTCTGCCGCTCAGGTGTGGCCAGCGTTCGCCGCGCAGAAACACCAGCGCGAACAGGAACGGCAAGGCGACGGCGAAACGGAGCGCGGTTGCCGGAAAGGGCGGCAGGCTGCCCGCGATGAGCTTGGAGGCGATCACGGTCGATCCGACGGTCATCATGGCCAGTGACAGGAGCAGATATCCGATCGTGCGGCTCGACATAGGTCACCTTGTATTGGAAATATCGTCGGTCATTTGAAACATCGCCGGTGCATTGGCCCCTAGATTTCATAACTTGACAGTGCCCATGTCTTGAACGAAATTGCTCTTTTGGGCGACTTCCCGTTGTCCATTGGCGATGCGGCAGATGGCCGGGCAACCGGCGTAGAAGCGGGAGACGTGGGCCGGCGCCGGACGGTTCGGCCCGGTGATTGACAGGCCGGGGCAACGGCGGATATGTCGTCTTTCCTTGCCTTTCCCGGAATCGGGAACCAGCCTTGCGTTTTTCCCATCTGTCATCTGTATTTGGCTGAAGGCCGTTCGCCATCCCATCTTTTTCCAGTCGAGGAGAACCGAGTGACCAAGCGCGTGAGTGCTGACCGATTCACGGCCGGTGTTTGCAGGCTGCCGGGTGTGCTGGCGGTGGAGGCGACGTCGGCCCGGTCGTTCAGTCGGCACACGCATGATCAGTTCGGCATCGGTGTCGTGTTGCGCGGCGCGCAGGATTCCGCGAGCGGGCGAGGGCAGGTCCGCGCGGTTCCGGGCGATCTCATCACGGTCAACCCCAACGAGGTGCATGACGGCAGGCCCGTCGCCGGAGAGCCGCGCGCGTGGCGCATGCTGTACTTCGATCCGGCACTGATTGCGCGGTTTTCCGTGGAGATGGGGCGGAGCCCCGGCAGCGAATTCGCGCATCCGGTGCTCGACCACAGGCCCGCGACGCGCGTGTTCATGCGGCTATACGCGGCGTTGACCGGACCCGCGCAGGAACCCTGGCAAGAGATCGCCGAGCAGGAACTCTTCCAGATGCTTGCGCCTCTGTGGGGCGATACGCCGCCGGCCAAGGAAGGCTCGTCCTCCAAGGGGATCGCACGTGCCAAGGCGCGGATCGACACGGCGCCGGAGCTTCCTGTCACGCTGGCGGAGCTGGCCGCGTATGCGGGGCTCAGCCGATATCACTTCCTGCGCGCATTCAAGACCGTGACGGACCTGCCGCCCCACGCCTATCGCCTGCAGCGCCAGCTCCAGATGGCGCGCCGATTGATTGCTTCGGGACACTCGCTCGCGCAGGCCACCACGATGGCGGGTTTCGCCGACCAGAGCCACCTCACGCGCCATTTTGTCCAGACTTACGGGCTGACCCCCGGCTCGCTTGCCGCGGCCATCCGGGTGGGAGCCTGAGCGCAGGGTCCGCTCCGGAATGGAGTGACCCCAGCGACATGACAGACATGGAGTGGGCTGCGGTTGAGCCGCTGTTGCCGCGAACTGCCGTGCGTGGCCGACGCCGTCAGTCATCGCTCATCCTTGACTTTCCGAACAGGCTTTAAGATGGCCCGGACCATCCAACAGGAGCGGGCGACATGGCGCTGGACGACGAATCCTTCGGCCTGCTGCAGCCATCGGTGCAGCGATTCATCCGGGAACGGCTGGTCCCGGCCGAGAACATCCTCGAAGAGGAAGACGAGGTGCCCGCCGACATCGTCGCGGACATGAAGGAGATGGGGCTGTTCGGCCTGTCGATTCCCGAGGCATACGGCGGCATCGGCCTGTCGATGGCGCAGGAGTGCGAGGTGGTGTACGACCTCGGCCACACGTCGTTCGCGTTCCGCTCGGTGTTCGGCACCAATGTCGGCATCGGGTCGCAGGGCATCCTGATGGACGGCACCTAGGCGCAGAAGGCCGCGTACCTGCCGCGCATCGCCAGCGGCGAGCTCATTATCTCGTTCGCGCTGACCGAGCCGAACGCGGGTTCGGACGCAGCCTCGCTGCAGACGCGCGCCACGCTCGATGGCGACCACTACGTCATCAACGGCACCAAGCGCTTCATCACCAACGCGCCGCGCGCGGGCGCCTTCACGCTGATGGCGCGCACCGGCGGGGAGGGCGCGGGCGGCACTCGGCCTTCATCGTGCCGGCCGATACGCCCGGCATCGCGCTCGGCAAGCCGGACAGGAAGATGGGCCAGCGCGGCACCAAGACCTGCGACGTGATGCTGGACAACGTGCGCGTGCCGGCCGCCAACATCATCGGCGGCGTGGCGGGGCAGGGCTTCAAGACGGCGATGAAGGTGCTGGACCGGGGGCGCCTGCACATCTCGGCGCTGGCCTGCGGCATGGCGCACCGGCTGATCACCGATGCGGTGGCCTATGCCAAGGAGCGCAGGCAGTTCGGCCAGCCAATCGCCGATTTCCAACTGATCCAGGCCATGCTGGCCGACAGCCAGGCCGAGCTGTACGCGGGCCTGTCCATGGTGCGCGATTGCGCGCGCCGCTACGACGCCAGGCCCGCCGGCAAGCAGGACCACGAGGTCGGCATGCTGGCCTCCTGCACCAAACTGTTCTTTACCGAGATGGTCGGCCGCGTGGCGGACCGCGCCGTGCAGATCCACGGTGGCGCGGGCTACGTCGCCGAGTACAAGGTGGAGCGCTTCTACCGCGACGTGCGCCTGCTGCGCCTGTACGAAGGTACGACGCAGATTCAGCAGCTGATCATTGCGAAGCATCTGTTGAGGGATTGAGCGGATGGCGCCACGTTGAACTCCTCTCTGCGACGGCGGTCCAGAGAGGTTTCCCAATCGGACCTCTCTCCCAATGATCGATGCTCGTATCGCGAAGGTGGGCATGGTGCTGGCCTTGGCCGCCTTTGCCATGACCGTTGCCTATAACAACGTGGTGGATTTCAACACCAATTACGTCTACGTCCAGCACGTGTTCAGCATGGACACGGTGTTTCCGGACAGCACGCTCAAGGGCCGGGCCATTGTCTCCGAGCCGGTATGGCTGGCGGGCTATTGGCTCATCATCGTGTGCGAGGCGGTGATCGGGGTGCTGTTCCTGCTGGGGGCCATTGCGATGTGGCGTGCGCGGCGTTTGCCGGCCGCGGCGTTCCGGCGCGCCAAGACGCGGGTCTACGCGGGGGCCACGCTGGGCTTCCTGTTGTGGTTTTTCGGCTTCGTCGTGGTGGGCGGCGAGTGGTTCCTGATGTGGCAGTCGCGCACGTGGAACGGCATCCAGCCGGCGTTCCGCATCTATCTGTCGATCCTGGTCGTGCTGATCTTCGTCAACCAGCCGGATCCGGATCTGGATACGCTTTGAGCCGCGTGCTGGCTCCGGCTCCAAGTGATGGCCGCCGTGTGGCGCTACCGGTCAGGCCGGCGCGGGTACACAATAGACCTGTCTGTCCGCCATCGAACCGGGCGTGAACAGACGTGTTTCCTGTCGCCACCGGAGCTACGATGTACGTCCCAACCGATTTCGATGAATCGCGCACCGAAGTGCTTCATGCACTGATTGCGCAACATCCGCTCGGCACCCTGGTCACCCACGGCAAGAGCGGGCTCGATGCCAACCACATCCCGTTCCTGCTGAACGCCGACGAAGGCCGGCTCGGGGTGCTGCATGCCCACGTCGCGCGCGCCAATCCGGTCTGGCAGGACGTGGCCGACGGCGACGAGGTGCTGGTCATCTTCCACGCGGGCGACGCCTATATCTCGCCGAACTGGTATCCGAGCAAGCCCGAGCATCACCAGCATGTACCGACGTGGAACTACCGCGTGGTGCATGCGCACGGGCGCATCGCCATCCGCGACGACGAGCGCTTCGTGCGCAGTGTACTTGCCCGCCTGACGCGCACGCATGAAGCATCTCAGCCCGTGCCCTGGAAGATGGCGGATGCGCCAGCGGAGTACGTCAGCGCGCTGCTCAAGGAGATCGTGGGCATCGAGATCGAAATCACGTGCCTGGTCGGCAAGGCCAAGCTCGGCCAGAATCGGGAAGCCCGCGACGCCAGGGGTGCCGCGATGGCACTGAAGGCGTCGGGCAAGGACGCCATCGGCGACGCGATGCTGGCGTGCCTGGCCGAGAAAAGGGAATGAGGCCGGCGGCGGCATTGCCGCCGCCGGCCACGCGTGGTTACCTGGCGCCGCGGGCCGGCAGGATTTCGCCGCGCACCTCGCCGAAGCCGACGCGGTAGCCGTCGCCCTGGCACCAGCCCGTCATGACAACCTCATCGCCGTCTTCGAGGAAGGCGCGCGCGGCACCATTGCCGAGCGACAGCGGCTGCTTGCCGTTGTAGGTCAGCTCCAGCAGGCTGCCGTACGAATCGGGCGTGGTGCCGCTGATGGTGCCGGAGCCCATCAGGTCGCCCACGCGCACGTTGCAGCCGGACACGGTGTGGTGGGCCAGTTGCTGCGCCATGGTCCAGTACATGGCGCGGAAGTTGGTGCGCGCGATGGTGGCGCGCTCGCCGCCGTGCGGGCGCAGCGCGGTTTCCAGGGCGATGTCGTAGGCGTTGGGCCGCGACTGGCGCAGGTAGGCCAGCGGCTCGGGCGATTGCTCCGGGTTGGCCACGCGGAACGGCTCCAGCGCTTCCATCGTCACGATCCACGGCGAGATCGAGGTGCCGAAGGTCTTGGCGTTGAAGGGCCCGAGCGGCACGTATTCCCATTGCTGGATGTCGCGCGCGCTCCAGTCGTTGAGCAGCACCATGCCGAACATGTGGTCCGGTGCCGCATCGACGGCAATCGCTTCGCCCAGCGCGCTGGGCTTGCCGACGATGAAGGCCATCTCCAGTTCGTAGTCCAGTTTGCGGCACGCGCCGAAGACAGGGCGGGGCTGGTCCGGCAGCTTGATCTGGCCCAGCGGCCGGTGCAGCGGCGTGCCGCTGACCACCACCGAACTGGCGCGGCCGTTGTAGCCGATGGGAATCTCCAGCCAGTTGGGCAGCAGCGCGTTGTCCGGATCGCGGAACATGCGGCCGACGTTGGTGGCGTGCTCCCTGGACGAATAGAAATCCGTATAGCCGGGAATGTCGACGGGCAGGTGCATCACGGCCTGCGCCATCGGCACCAGCGCGCGGCTGCGCAGGGCGGTGTTGTTCTGCACGTGGGTGTCCGCGGCACCGAACAGCGCCTGCAGGCGCGTGCGCGTCTCGTGCCACACCGGCTTGCCCAGTGCGATGAAGGTATTGAGCGTGCCGATGCGGAACGCGCCGCGCGCGGCGGCCGGCAGCAGGCCGGTATCGTCCAGTGCACCCAGGTCGATCACCTGGTCGCCCAGCGCCACGCCCGCGCGCGGCGAAGGATTCTGCTGCGTGGAGAAAATGCCGTAGGGCAGGTTCTCCAGCGGGAAATGCGTGTCGGGCGCGTTGGCGGAGGCGAGCCAGCTCAGTTGTCGTGCGGTCATGTCGGGTCGGGGGCGTGGGTTTGTTCGGATCGTCCTGGGGCCGGCTCAGCGTTGGGCCGGGTCGAAATGCTTCTTCAGGCCCTGCCAGCACTCGAAGTACCGGGCTTGCAACTGTGCCGATTCGGCGGCCAAGCGCGTGGGGCGGATCACCGCGCGGGTCTCGAACATGAAGGCCATGGTGGCGTCCACCTTGTGCGGCCTGGTGGTATCCGCGTTGCTCGCTTTCTCGAAGGTCTCGGCGTCGGGGCCGTGACCGCTCATGCAGTTGTGCAGGCTGGCGCCGCCCGGCACGAAGCCCTCGGCTTTGGCGTCGTACACGCCCTGGATCAGGCCCATGAACTCGCTGGCGATGTTGCGGTGGAACCAGGGCGGGCGGAACGAATGCTCCATCGCCAGCCAGCGTGGCGGGAAGATCACGAAATCGATGGTGTCCACGCCCGGCGTGTCGGACACGCTCTGCAGCACCAGGAAGATCGACGGGTCCGGGTGGTCGTAGCTGATCGAGCCGACAGCGTTGAACAGGCGCAGGTCGTACTTGTACGGCGCGTAGTTGCCGTGCCAGGCCACTACGTCCAGGGGCGAATGGCCGATCCCGGCGCGCCACAGGTTGCCCTGGAACTTGGCGACGAGTTCGAACTCGCCTTTGCGGTCTTCGTACCAGGCATGCGGCGTGAGGAAGTCGCGCGGGTTGGCCAGGCCGTTCGAGCCGATCGGGCCCAGGTCGGGCAGGCGGAAGATCGCGCCGAAGTTCTCGCAGAGATAGCCGCGCGCCTCGCCGTCCGGCAGCTCGACGCGGAAACGCACCCCGCGCGGGATCACGGCGATCTCCAGCGGCTCGACGTCGATCACGCCCAGTTCCGTCAGCAGGCGCAGGCGGCCTTGCTGCGGCACGATCAGCAGTTCGCCGTCGGCGTTGTAGAAGAAGCGGTCGGTCATCGACGCGTTGGCGGCATAGAGGTGGATGCCGCAGCCGGTTTGCGCATCCGGCCCGCCATTGCCGGCAAAGGTGACGATGCCGTCGACGAAGTCCGTGCCGGCCGCCGGTGCGGGCAGCGGGTCCCAGCGCAACTGGTTGGGCGACGGGGGCGCGGCGTGGAAGTCGCTGTGGAAGCGGTCTTGTGCGATGGCCTCGAACGGCAGGTGCACGGCGGCCGGGCGGATGCGGTACAGCCACGCGCGGCGGTTGTGCGCGCGCGGCGCAGTGAACGCCGTGCCGGACAGCTGCTCGGCATACAGGCCGTACGGCGCCTGCTGCGGCGAATTCTGGCCGTGCGGCAGCGCGCCCGGCAGCGCCTCGGTGGCGAACTCGTTGCCGAATCCGCTCTGGTAGGCGGGACGGTCCAGCGACGCGGGGGTGAAGGCGTTCCGGGCCGTCGGGGCGAGCATGTTCATGGTCAAGTCCTCAGGGAGGGGACGTCACTGGAGTCGGGCGGCGCCCCGGCCGTTGCCGATTGGGCGGGCGAGGTCAACGGGTGCGGCGGCGGGATGCATGGCGGTCTCCTGTGGCGGTATCGGCCGCCTGTCGTTGTGGTCTTGGCTGGATAGGCCGTATTGTCCGGATCGGCTGAAAATTTGAAATGTCAATGCGAGAATGAATGACATTGATATTGTGAATGTCGAGGGCCCGCCATGCTGAACCTGCGCGATGTCGACCTGAACCTGCTGGTGGTCTTCCAGGAAATCCTGCGCGAGAAGCGCATTTCCGTCGTGGCGGAGCGGCTGGGCCTGTCGCAGCCGGCCGTGAGCAACGCGCTGGCCCGCCTGCGCCAGACCTTCGACGATGAACTGTTTGTCCGCACACCGCGCGGCATGATGCCGACCGCACTCGCCGAGCAGCTCGCCGATCCGGTCGCCTCCGCGCTGGACACCTTGCAGCGCGCCCTCGGCCAGCGCACGCATTTCGATGCGGCCAGTTCCGCGCGTGCCTTCACGGTGGCCATGAGTGACGTCGGCGAGGTGTACTTCATGCCGGTGCTCGCACAGCTGTGTGCCGAGCAGGCCCCCGGCGTGCGCATCGACACCGTGCGCGCAGGGGCGTTCGACATGAAGGCGGGGATGGCATCGGGCGCGATCGACCTCGCCATCGGCGCGTTCGACGATCTCTCGGGCGAGAGCGTGTTTCAGCGCCGCCTGTTCCGGCAGGACTACGTGACGATGTTCCGGCACGGCCATCCGCTGGAGCAGGCCGCGCAAGAGGGCAGGCTGACGCTGGAACGCTTCCGTGCCGCATCGCACCTGGTGGTGGCGAGCTCGGCCAGCCCCTACAACGCCATCGGCCCGTTGCTGGACAAGGCGGGCATCTCGCAATCGGCGCGCTTCTCGGTGCCGCACTTCGTGGCGGTGCCCTACATCGTCAGCACCACCGACCTGGTGGTGACGGTGCCCCGCAAACTGGCCGAGCGCGCGGCGGCGCCGTTCGGGCTGGGCTTCGTGCCGCCTCCGCTGAAGCTGCCGGCGCTGCAGACCAACGTGTTCTGGCACCGGCGCTTTCACCAGGATGCGGGCAACCAGTGGTTGCGCAATCTGGTGGCGCGGCGCTTTGCGGAGGTGGAGGGGTAGCGGCGCGGCTTCGCCTGCGGACGCAGGGCTTCGAGCGCGGTGCCCTGTCGTCCGGCCGTGCCTCAATACAGTGCCAGTAACCGACATGGTTGTTGCGTCGGCAACTTTCGTGAGGAGGCTCCGTGGCCGGTTCCATCAATGGACACAATCGAAATGAAGTCGGACAGCACGGAGCACGGTTCGGCCTTTGTCCATGGACCGAGCCAGCGCCGCGTGCCCGCTGAATCCTGGGGGGATCCGGACCGGGCACCGCTTGGCGCAGTGCCGGGTGTTGGTTTGTTGAAACGCGGGCCGGCGTAAAGGCTTCGGGAGGGCTCAAGCGGTGGCCGCCGGCAACGCCATGCGCGCGGCAGCCAGCGCTTCGCGCAGCAGGTTGGGTTGCGTGTTCAGCGGCATGGCGATCGGGGTCAGGCGGTGGCAGCGGCGCGGGTGGGCGGTGTGGCGGCGTTGCGGCCGCTGGCGCGCTGCAGGGCGGTGGCGAGCTTGGCGGGATCGGCGTTGCGCCAGCGTGCGCAGACGTGCTGGTCGGGGCGGATCAGGTAGGTGGTGCCGGGGCGGGCGTCGTAGCGCTGCGCGGCCAGGCCATCGACATCTTCCAGGGCGGTGACGCCCGGCGCGGCTGGCCCGATGCCGCCGAACGGAAAGACCGCCAGCGCCGGTAACGGCAGCGCATCGACACGCTCGCCCGCGGCGCAGAAACGCACCACGCTGAACCGGTCGCCCAGGCTGGACAGCAGCCAGCCGGCGCGGCCCTCGCTGTCGCGCACCGGCGCATCGAGCGCGACGGCACCGGGCACCAGCGGGCCGGAGAAGGGCGCATCGTCCGGCGTCAGCAGCGGTGAGCCCTGTAGCACGGTAGGCGTCGACAGCCGGCCGCTGTTGACCAGCGTGCCCGCAAAGGGGTGATGCTTGGCCAGCCGCAGCACCGCATCGCGGAAGCGCCGGCTGGCCGGGCTTTTGGGCGTGATGAAGTCGGTCGAGTGGGTGGCGTGCCGGATGTTCTCGTCGGCGGCCAGTTCGCGCTCGCTGGCGTAGGTGTCGAGCAGGGTGTCGGGCGCCTCGCCGTCGAGCACCATGCGCAGCTTCCAGGCAAGGTTCTCCGCGTCCTGCAGGCCGCTGTTGGCACCGCGCGCGCCGAACGGCGAGACCCGGTGCGCCGCATCGCCCGCGAACAGCACGCGGCCATGGCGGAAGTGGTCCATCCGCTCGCACGAGAAGGTATAGACGCTGACCCATTCCAGCTCGAAGTCCACGTCTTCGCCGAGCAGCGCGCGCACGCGGGGAAGGACGCGCTCCGGCTGCTTCTCGGCGACCGGGTCGGCATCCCAGCCGAGCTGGAAGTCGATGCGCCAGATGTTGTCCGGCTGACGATGCAGCAGCACCGACTGGTTGGGGTGGAAGGGCGGGTCGAACCAGAACCATCGCTCGCTGGGGAAGTCCGCCTTCATGCGGACATCGGCGATCAGGAAGCGGTCTTTGAAGGTCTGGCCGTGGGCTTCCAGGCCCATCATCCGGCGCACCGGGCTGTGCGAACCGTCGGCGGCGACCACGTACCGCGCGCGCTGCGTGTAGAGGCCATCGGGCGTCTCGATGGTGAGCGTCACGCCGTCCGCGTTCTGCGCGAGACCCGTCACCTTGTTTTTCCAGCGCAGTTCGATGTTCGGCAGCGCCTGCGCGCGCTCGGTCAGGAAGCCTTCCACGTAGTACTGCTGCAGGTTGATGAAGGCCGGGCGGCGATGGCCGGTCTCGGGCAGCAGGTCGAAGCTGTACAGCAGTTCGTCCTTCAGGAAGACCTTGCCGACGCTCCAGCTGACGCCCTTGTCGACCATGCGGTCGCCGCAGCCGAGGCGGTCGAAGATCTCGAGCGAGCGCTTGGATAAGCAGATCGCGCGCGAGCCGGTGGACAGCGTGCAGTCGTCATCGACGAGGACGACCGGCACGCCCTGCTGCGCCAGGTCGATGGCCGCCGCCAGGCCGACCGGCCCGGCACCGACCACCACGACCGGGCGGACGGCGGCGGCCGCGCCCGGCTGTTGCTCGGCGCACGGCACGTAGGGAAAGACGCGGGTCTGGTAATCGGGGTTCATGTCTGGCTCGCACCCGTGCCGGTCGTGGCCGGCACGTGGTCGGGGGATGGTGGGGTGCGTGGTGTCGGTTCAGCCTTGCAGTGCGGCCCACATGTCCTGGTCGCGTTGCGCGGTCCAGATGCGCGGATGCTTGATGCCGCTGGCTTCGTCGTAGGCGCGCGTCACGTCGAAGGGCAGGCAGTGCTCGTAGATGAAGACGTGGCCGAACTTCGGGTCCATCGCCGCGCGGGTGTGGGCCATGGCGGCCTTCAGGTCCATCTTCTGCGCGACGGCTTCCTTGCCGCGCGCCAGCAGCGTCGAGACGAAGTCGCGCGTATAGGCCAGGCCCTGGTCCACTTCCTGCGGATTGCGCAGGGCCGGGCCGCGGCCGGGCACGAGCTTCTCGGGGCCGAGCGCGCGTAGGGCGTCCAATGTGGCGGGCCATTCTTCGAGCTGGGCGTCGCCGCAGTAGCAGGCGGCGTCGTATTCGACCAGGTCGCCGGAGAACAGCACCTTCTGCGACGGAATCCACACCACCGTGTCGCCCTTGGTGTGGCCCGGGCCCAGGTGCAGTATCTTCACTTCCAGCCTGCCGAGGAACAGCGTCAGTTCGCGCTCGAACACCAGCGTCGGCCAGGTCAGGCCGGGCACGGTCTCGACGCCGGCGAACAGGCGCGGGAAGCGCTCGATCTCCGACTTCATGTCCGCCTCGCCGCGCTCGACGATCATTTCGTACGTGCCGCGGCTGGCGATGATGTTCTGTGCGCCCTCGGCAAAGTACGCCGACGCGCCCAGCACGCGCACCGCATGGTAGTGCGACAGCACCACGTGCTTGATCGGCTTGTCGGTGATGGCGCGGATGCGGGCGATCAGGTCCTGCGCCATCGCCGGCGTGGCGGTGGTGTCGACGATCAGCACCGAGTCGTCGCCGATGATGACGCCCGAGTTCGGGTCGCCCTCGGCGGTGTAGGCATAGGCGTTGGGGGAGAGCTGGGTGAAGGTGACTTGTTTGGCCTCGAGGTCGGCTTGCGAGGCAAAGGCTTTGGTCATGCCGTCACTACTTGTGTAGTTGATTACGTTTGGGGGAATTCCTTGCGGGCCGGCAGGCTCGTGGAAAGCGCTGTTTTGGATACATCATGCCAAGTGTTTCCCGACGCCGTCATCGTAGTTCTGGCCGGTTCCGGGTGCGCCTAGGGTATACGAGAATTATGATTAGAATCATTGTTTATACAATGCAGAAAAATTCGAGAAGCCAGTCGGAAAGGCCGGGCGTGCTACGCTCGCGGCACTTGCCGGCTCCCGGCTCCCGGCTCCTGGCATCTGCCTAACCCGAGCCCCACGAGGTCATGGAGACATCTGAAGTCGAACACGACGCGCCGCCCTCGGGCGATGCCGAAGACGCCCGCGCCAGCCGCGATCGCACCGGCATCCAATCCATCGAGGTGGGCGCGCAGCTGCTGGCCGCGCTCACGCGGGCCTCGCGCGCGATGGCGCTGGGCGACCTGGCGCGCGCGGCGGGCATGCACCCATCCAAGGCGCACCGCTATCTGGTCAGCCTGCAGCGCGTCGGCGCGGTCTCGCAGGATCCGCTGACGAGCCGCTACGAGCTTGGCCCCTTTGCCCTGCGGCTGGGGCTGGCCAGCCTCAACCGCGTCGAAGCCGTCACCCGCACCCGCCCGCTGCTCGCCAGCCTGCGCGACCGCACCGGCCACACCATCGGCATCGCGGTCTGGCGCGAGCGCGGCCCGACCGTGGTCCACTGGGAAAAGGCCGGCGGCGCGCCCGGCGTGAACCTGCGCATCGGCGACGTGATGCCGATGCTCAATTCCGCCACCGGCCGCCTGTTCGGCGCCTATCTGCCGATCGAGCAGACGTTGCCGCTGGTGGAGCGCGAGCTGCACGCGCGCGCCAACGATGACCTGCCGGGCCTGCCGCGCTCCCTGACCGATTACTACCGCCTGTGCGAAGACATCCGCGCCGAAGGCGCCGCGTGGGTGTCGGGCGGCCTGCTGCCGGGCGTGAGCGCGCTGTCGCTGCCGGTGTTCGGCGCGCGCGGCGAGCTGGCGCTGGTGCTGATCGCGCTGAACCTGCAGCCGCTGTTTCAAGCCGGGCCCGGCGGTGAGCTGGAGAAGACGCTGCGCACCTTCGTCGATCAGTTGTCCGCGATGCTGCACTCGCCCGTGCCGCCGACGGCCAGGGCTGGTGGCCGGCGCAGCCGCTGAGGGCCGTTCCCCGATGGAAGCCGGCGCAGACGGTTCCATGCGGGAACGGCCCCTCGGGGTTGTCACCCCGTTCACTCTGTCGTAAAAAGTTGACCCTCTCGTCATTCGCGGCGCCCCTCGCGCATCCGGCGCGACTCCCGCGATGAGGCAAAGGAGACCCATGGACCTGTCGATTGCCGCCATCCTGGCGCAGGACGGCGTGACGTCGGGCGCGATCTACGCGCTGCTGGCACTGGCGCTCGTGCTGGTGTTTTCCGTCACGCGCGTGATTTTCATCCCGCAGGGCGAGTTCGTGGCCTATGGCGCGCTCACGCTGGCGGCCATCCAGACCAACAAGGCTCCGCTGTCGGCCAGCCTGCTGCTGGCGCTGGGTGTGCTGACCTTCGTGGCGGAGCTGGGCCGCACGCTGCTGCAGCCCGAACTGCGCCGGCATGCGCTGCGCACCGGCGCCATCTATGCGGGCAAATACCTCCTGTTTCCGCTGGCGGTGTTCGCCGCGGCCAACGCGCTGGCCCCGATGACGCTGCCGCAGCCGGTGCAGGTCGCGCTGGCGCTGCTGATCGTCATCCCGATGGGGCCGATGATCTATCGCCTGGCCTACGAGCCGCTGGCCGAGGCGAGCACGCTGGTGCTGCTGATCGTCTCCGTCGGCGTGCACTTCGCCATGGTGGGGCTGGGCCTGGTGATGTTCGGCGCGGAGGGCTCGCGCACCGAAGCGTTTTCGGATGCGCGCTTCGATGTGGGCGCGCTCACGGTGTCGGGCCAGAGCCTGTGGGTGGTGATGGTGTCGGCGCTGATGATCGTTGCGCTGTACTTCTACTTTGGCCGCACGGTCTCGGGCAAGGCGCTGCGCGCGACGGCGGTCAACCGGCTGGGTGCACGGCTGGTCGGTATCGGCACCACGCAGGCGGGGCGGCTGGCCTTCACGCTGGCGGCGGCGTTGGGAGCCCTGTGCGGCATTCTGATCGCGCCCCTCACCACGGTCTATTACGAGTCGGGCTTCCTGATCGGCCTGAAGGGGTTTGTCGGCGCCATCGTCGGCGGGCTGGTGAGCTATCCGGTGGCGGCGGCCGGCGCGCTGCTGGTGGGGCTGCTGGAATCGTATGCATCGTTCTGGGCGTCGGCGTTCAAGGAGGTGATCGTGTTCACGCTGATCCTCCCAGTGCTGCTGTGGCGTTCGCTCACCACCCGGCACGTCGAAGAGGAGGAATAAGCCGATGACCTCGCTGACCAAATCCTCCGGGAGCGCGGCACCGCGCGGCTGGCTGTCGCGCAACCGCCTGCTGACGGCGGCCTTCGTGATTGTGCTGGCGCTGCTGCCGGTGCTGCCCACGCCCGAGTTCTGGATCACGCTGCTCAACTACATCGGGCTGTACAGCCTGGTGGCGCTCGGCCTGGTGCTGCTGACCGGCGTGGGCGGGCTCACGTCGTTCGGGCAGGCGGCGTTCGTCGGGCTGGGCGCCTACAGCACGGCGTACCTGACCACGCAGTACGGCCTGTCCCCGTGGCTCGGCCTGCTGGCGGGGCTGGCGATCACGATGGTGTCCGCCTACGTGATCGGCCTGATCACGATGCGCATGTCGGGCCATTACCTGCCGCTGGCGACGATCGCCTGGGGGCTGTCGCTGTTCTTCCTGTTCGGCAACCTGGAGTTCCTCGGCAAATACGACGGGCTGAACGGCATCCCGGTGCTGAACCTGCTGGGCAAGCCGTTGCAGAGCGGGCGCGAGATGTTCTACCTGATCTGGGCCGTGGTGGTGGTGGCCGTGCTGGCGGTGCAGAACCTGCTGAATTCGCGTCCGGGCCGCGCCATCCGCGCACTCAAGGGCGGCGGCACCATGGCCGAGGCGATGGGCGTGAACACGGCGTGGATGAAGGTGGTGATCTTCGTGGCGGCCGCCATCCTGGCGTGCATCTCGGGCTTCCTGTACGCGCACCTGCAGCGCGCGGTGAACCCGACGCCGTTCGGCCTGAACTACGGCATCGAATACCTGTTCATGGCCGTGGTGGGCGGCGTGGGCCACGTGTGGGGCGCGGTGCTCGGCGCCGGCCTGCTGACCATCCTGAAGGACAGCCTGCAGAGCCTGCTGCCCAAGCTGCTCGGCTCCACCGGCAACTTCGAGATCATCGTGTTCGGCGTGCTGCTGGTGCTGCTGCTGCAGTACGCGCGCGACGGCGTATGGCCGTTCATCCGCAAGCTGTTCCCGTCCGCGCCGACGGCCCGCGCGCCGGACGACGCGCCCGCGCTCAGGCAGCGCGAGAAACCGCAGGCCGGCGAACTCATCCTCGATGTGCGCGCCGTGCGCAAGGAGTTCGACGGGCTGGTGGCCGTCAACGACGTCAGCTTCCAGGTCAGGGCCGGCGAGATCATCGGCCTGATCGGCCCCAACGGCGCGGGCAAGTCGACCACGTTCAACCTCGTCACCGGCGTGCTGCCGGTCACGCGCGGCGACGTGCTGTATCGCGGCGAGCGCATCAGCGGCAAGCCTTCGCGCGAGATCGTCCGGCGCGGTATCGGCCGGACCTTCCAGCACGTGCAACTGCTGCCGGGCATGACCGTGCTGGAGAACGTCGCGCTGGGCGCGCACCTGCGTGGCGACTTTGCGGCGCAGGGCGGCGTGCTGGCCAGCGTGGCGCGCATGAACCAGCACGAAGAACAGAAGCTGCTGTTCGAGGCGCGCCGCCAGCTCGAGCGCGTGGGCCTGGCCGATTGCCTATACCAGGAGGCGGGCAGCCTGGCGCTGGGCCAGCAGCGCATCCTGGAGATCGCCCGCGCGCTGTGCTGCGACCCCGCGCTGCTGCTGCTGGACGAACCCGCCGCCGGCCTGCGCTACAAGGAAAAGCAGGCGCTGGCGGCGCTGCTGGCCAAGCTCAAGGCCGAGGGCATGAGCGTGCTGCTGGTCGAGCACGACATGGATTTCGTCATGAACCTCACCGACCGGCTGGTGGTGATGGAGTTCGGCACCAAGATCGCCGAGGGCGTGCCGCAGGACGTGCAGCAGGACCCGGCGGTGCTGGAAGCGTATCTGGGCGGCGTGGAATAAGGAGAGCGCGCATGTCGATCATCCTCGAAGTCAAGGACCTGCACGTCCGCTACGGCAAGGTGGAAGCGCTGCACGGCGCCAGCCTGAAGGTGGGCGCCGGCCAGATCGTCACCGTGATCGGGCCGAACGGTGCGGGCAAGTCGACCATGCTGGGCGCCATCATGGGGGCGCTGCCGACGGCCGGCTCGGCCAGCGGCGTGGTCGCCTATCTCGGCCACAACCTGACCGGCCTGCCGGTGGAAAAGCGCGTGGCGCGCGGCATGTGCCTGGTGCCGGAGAAGCGCGAGCTGTTCGCCACCATGAGCGTGGAAGACAACCTCGTGCTCGGCGCCTACCGCCGCAAGCGCGCCGGCGAGCGCAACTACCTGGACCAGATGGACGTGGTCTACCAGCTCTTCCCGCGCCTGAAGGAGCGGCGCCGGCAGGAGGCCGGCACGCTCTCCGGCGGCGAGCGCCAGATGCTGGCGGTCGGCCGAGCGCTGATGGCCAAGCCGCAATTGCTGATGCTCGACGAGCCCAGCCTCGGCCTCGCGCCGCTGATCGTCAAGGATATCTTCCACATCATCAGCAACCTGCGCAGCACCGGCGTGGCGACGCTGCTGATCGAGCAGAACGCGCGTGCGGCGCTGCAGGTGGCGGACTACGGCTACGTGCTGGAGACCGGCGACATGACGCTCGAAGGGCCGGCGCGGGAACTGGCCGTCAACCCGCGCGTGATCGAGACCTACCTGGGGCTGGCAAAGAAAGGGGCTTAGTACTACAGCCGTAGCTAAAAATGGCGGAGCACATCCCCGCGCCCGGTAGTGACACTGCTGAGCGCGCCACTGATGCGCGCGCCGCCATCGCGACCATGCCAGCACCTGCTCGATTGACTGACGCGCAC
>CAKKOY010000072.1 GCA_919592095.1 Ralstonia syzygii subsp. syzygii
CGGCAGGCTTGATCGCATTGAGCCTGCAAGAGATTCGGCGCTTGCTGTGCGGTTTGGCTTGGCGTGCGCGTCAGTCAATCGAGCAGGTGCTGGCATGGTCGCGATGGCGGCTCGCGCATCAGTGGCGCGCTCAGCAGTGTCACTACCGGGCGCGGGGATGTGCTCCGCCATTTTGAGCTACGGCTGTAGTACTAGTTCGAGGCCGGCACCGTGACGGGTGCCCTCGGTGCCGACGCCGGTACCGGCAATAACACCGAAGTCGTGGCCCTGATCAAGAACATCAGGATTTCCGACAACGTGCTCAGCATCCGGGTCTTCGTCAACCTGCCGGACGCCAGCCTCGATGTGCCGGAAACCAACCCGCACTACGTCACCACGCTCAGCTTTCTGACGCACGCGGCGGGGCACAACCACCATGCCCTGCCATCGACCATGGTGAACCTGACCGGCACGCTGAAGGCGCTCAATATCCGGGACGACAATTTCTCGATCAACCTGGTCGCCGTGCCAAAGCCACGGTGTAGCCGTGGAGAACAGCGGCAGCGTAACACCCGAGTCGATCGAGGTTGCCGTCATTTGATGGGGTTGTTCGGGCGCGCGCCATGCGAGGACGATGATCTTCCGTACCGTCCGCCGCTGGTTTTTTCTGGCACTCTTTGGCGCACCAGCCGCCGCATGGGCGGCAAGTGACATGTCCTCGCTCCCTCCACTGCACACACTGACGTCGGAACAGCCTGTCGTGATCTGCCGGCAGTTTCCTGCCGAACAGATCGAGCGGCTCAAGTCCGGCGACAAGCAGCTCGTGCTCGTCGTCGAGCATTACCAGCCGCCGCGCAACGCCAGTGCTGGCCTGTACGTCACCGCACCCAATCGCGCCAGCCGGATCGCCACGGCCCCGCGGATCGGGATTTATCCCGACCAGCCTTCCGCCAACGCGCAGCAACGCTTCCTGCTGCACCCGAGCGAATATGCCGGCGCCGTCCAGGCCGACCGTGTCTGCCTCAGTGTCGGCTTCTACCGCGAAACCGAACTCCCGCGCGGCGGCAAGGCCAGCATCGGCCTCGACTTGGCCGATGCGCCGCGCTGACGGGGACACCATCCCTCGATACGCTTGCCCGGCCGTATCCGCACGGCAGCGCCCCGGCAGGGGCTACGCGGTCTGTCGCTTCACGAAGAACAGCGCGGCACCGAGGCTCATCAGCATGCCGCCGAAGAACCGGCTCTGCCAACGCAGCGCACGCGGATTGCGGAACAGCCGCTGCGCGCGCGATGCCAGCAGCGCGTAGCCGTGCATGACGATCAGGTCCACGCAGACCATTGTCACCGCCAGGATGGCAAGCTGCGCCAGCAGCGGCTTGGCCGGATCGATGAACTGCGGCAGCACCGCCACCATGAAGAGGATCCCCTTGGGATTGGTCAGGTTGGTGAACAGCCCCACCAGAAAGCGGCGGCGTGCCCCGCTGCCTGACACCCGGACAGGCTTGCCGTCCGCCTCCTGGCCCACGCGGATGGGCGTGCGCCACTGCACGACGCCCAGGTAGATCAGGTACAGCGCGCCGACGATCTTGATGATCGTGAAGGCATGCTCCGACGCTACCAGCAACGCGCCCAGCCCAGCGCCGGCAATCAACAGGATGACGACGATGCCGAGCTCCAGCCCGGCAATGGTGACCGAAGTCCGGCGCACACCGTGCGCAAGCCCGTGGCTCATGCACAGGATCGCGCCCGACCCCGGCGAAACGGCGATCACCCAGGCGGCCAGGAAGAAGGCCAGCCACACTTGCAGCGTCATGATGGTTTCCCTCAATGGGATGCAGAGCACAGTGAAAGATGCCGATTGTGCATCAGCACCGCTCGACCGGCACGGCGCGTTTCAGTACGGATGGAAGCTGGCGAGGAACTGGTCCACCTGCTCCTGCTGGCGCACGTCGCGCGCGACCTCTCCTGATTCCAGCACGACGGCCTGGTAGGCGTGCCTGCCGGCGGCGACAATGCGGGCGGTCAGCCGGCGCGGCGCCGGATCGTCGCCGCCCGGGCCCTGCACCACCAGTTCCACAGCCGGCAGCGACACCGGCGGCTGCGCCGCGCTCTTGACGGCGATGTCGCGAATGGCGACGTGGCCGCGCAGGTTGGCGGAGAGCCCGGCACGCAGCACGGCAACCGCGTTCTGGCGCCATATCGGATCGTCCGCGGGCAGCTCCACCACGCCCACGGCGAACAGCGTTCCGTCGATGCTGGCGGCCTGCATCGTCATCGGCAGCCGCTGGCCGGCGATGGTGACGGGGCGAGCCTCGGCGGTCGGCTTGCCGGGGTAATCAACGCTGTAGCCGCCCTCGGCGGACTGCACCGTACGCCAGTCGTACCTGGGCGAGCAGGCCAGCAGCAGCGCGCATGCCGACGCGCCCAGGGCACAGCTCCACCATCGCCTCGCCGTGACCGCCACATCGCCTCCCGTGCTGGTTCAATCGGTTCGCAACCGGACTATTATCGGACAGAGTCCATGTAACCGGCCGGTCTGTGACCGGAAATGCGCCATGCCGATCCCTACCGTCATATTGCGCGCGCTGCGCGCCGACATCACCACCCTGGAGTGCGACGCCATCGTCAACGCTGCCAACAGCGCCCTGCTGGGCGGTGGTGGCGTGGACGGTGCCATCCACCGCGCCGCCGGGCCAGAGCTGCTGGAGGCCTGCCGTGCCCTGCACGGCTGCCGCACCGGCCAGGCCAAGATCACGCCGGGCTTCCTGCTGCCCGCGCGCTACGTCATCCACACGGTCGGCCCCATCTGGCGCGGCGGCCGGCAGGACGAAGCGGCCCTGCTGGCGGCCTGCTACCGCAACAGCCTGGCACTTGCCAAGCAACATGACGTGCGCACCATCGCCTTTCCGTGCATCAGCACGGGCGTCTACGGCTTTCCTCCGCAGTTGGCCGCGCCGATCGCCGTGCGCACGGTGCGGGAGCATGGCGGCGATCTGGACGACATCCTTTTCTGCTGCTTCTCCGTGGCCGACCTGGCGCTCTACGAGGCTGCGCTGAGCGAGGCGAGGTGACTCCAGCATCGCAATGGGCGAAACGTCGCAGCCAGTCGGCGCGACCAGCCTACAATGATGCTTTTGCCAGCCCGATTCGCGGAGCGTTGCCGACATGGCCTCGTCCCTGACCTCCTCTCCGGGCACAACGACCGCTGCTGCCGGCGTGCGCCGCTGGCTGCTGCCGGTGATCGTGCTGGTGCTGGCCGCCGCCGGCTGGTTCGGCTGGCGCGCGTTCTCGCCATCGCAGCAGGTACCGGCCGCCAGCTTTACGCTGCTCAATGGGCAGAAGCTGTCCACGCAAGACCTGAAGGGCAAGGTCTACCTGGTGAACTTCTGGGCGACCAGCTGCGCCACCTGCGTCAAGGAAATGCCCAACATGATCCAGACGTACAACAAGTTCAAGGGCCAGGGCCTGGAGTTCGTCGCGGTGGCGATGAGCTATGACCCGCCGATGTACGTGATGAACTACAGTCAGACGCGCCAGTTGCCCTTCAAGGTGGCGATGGACGCCAACGGTGCGGCGGCCCGCGCCTTCGGCGACGTGCAGCTCACGCCCACCACCTTCCTGGTCGACCGCGATGGCCGCATCCTCAAGCGCTACGTGGGCGAGCCGGAGTGGGCCTCGTTCGAGACACTGCTGCGGGAGACACTCGCCAAGCGGGCCTGACAGACAGGCCGCCCGCCGAAACAGGAACGCCCGGTCGATGCCGGGCGTTTTCATTTGGATCAGCGACAGCCGGTTACAGGCCGTAGCGCTTGATCTTGTCGTACAGCGTCGCGCGCCCGAGCTGCAGGATGTCGGCGGCATGGTGGACGGAGCCGCCGGTGCACGCCAGCGTTTCCGCAATCACCGTGCGCTCGTAGCGCTCGACGCGCTCCTTGAGCGGCATGCCGTCTTCCGCCGCATCGGACACGACAGGCGTACGGCCGACGCCCAGCACCAGGCGGTCGGCGGCATTGCGCAGCTCGCGCACATTACCCGGCCAGTTCGATTGCATCAGTTCGTGCCGCTGGCGCTCGGACAGCATCGGCAACGGACGCTGATAGCGCACGGCGGCCTCCAGCAGGAAGTGCTCGAACAGCGGGATGATGTCTTCGCGGCGCTCGCGCAGCGGCGGCAGGTCGATGACGACGACGTTCAGGCGGTAATACAGGTCGCGCCGGAAGCCACCGGCCTCGATCAACGCCTCCATGTCGCCCTTGGCGGCGGCGACGATGCGCACGTCGATGCGCACCGAGGCGTTCGAGCCCAGGCGCTCCAGCATGCCCTCCTGCAGCACGCGCAGCAGCTTGACCTGCAGCGCCAGCGGCATGCTCTCGGTCTCGTCGAGGAAGAGCGTGCCGCCGGACGCATGCTCGAGCTTGCCGATACGCCGCTTGCCCGCGCCGGTGAAGGCGCCGGCCTCATGGCCGAACATCTCGCTCTCGAAGATCTGCTCGGGCACCGCGCCGCAGTTCAGCGCGATAAACGGCTTGTCGTGGCGCGGCGACAGCATGTGCAGGCTGCGCGCGACCAGTTCCTTGCCGGTGCCAGTCTCGCCGTTGATCAGCACCGGCGCGTCGGTGGCGGCCACGTTGTCGATCAGCGCGCGCACCGATGCCATCGCCTGGGAGCGGCCGATGATGCGCGTGCCCGCCGCCGGCCCCGCCAGCTCGCGGCGCAGGGCGCGGTTTTCCAGCTCCAGCGCGCGGCGCTCCACGGCACGGCGCACCGTCTCGGTCAAGCGCTCGGCGGGAAACGGTTTCTCGATGAAATCGAACGCGCCGTCGCGCATCGCCTGCACGGCCATCGTGATATCGCCGTGGCCGGTCACGAGTACCACCGGAATGCCGGTGCCGAACGACTGGCAGTGCGCCAGCACATCGAGCCCGCTGGCGCCCGGCAGGCGCAGGTCGCTCACGACCACGCCGCAGAAATCGGCGTCGATCCGGCCGACCGCCTCCTCGGCGCTGCCGTAGGCCTGCACCTGGAAGCCAGCAAGCTCCAGGCTCTGCGCCGTAGCCTGGCGGACGGGCGGATCGTCTTCAATGAAAAGAACGTTCAAGCCTTCGGACATGGATCGTTTGCGTGAAAGGAATCGGTCAGGACATCGTCGCCGGCACCGCCTCGGCGCGTACCAGCGACAGCGTGAACTGGGCTCCGCCGCCCGGCACATTGATCGCCGACAGCGAACCGCCGAAGTCGCGCGCGATGCTGGTGGAGATCGCCAGCCCCAGGCCGAGGCCCTGGCCGATCTCCTTGGTGGTGAAGAACGGTTCGAACAGATGCGGCATGGCATCGGCCGGAATGCCGGGGCCATTGTCGCGCACCGCGATGCACAGCTGCGCCGGCGCGCCGTCGGCCGGGCCGATGTCAATATCGATGTGGCCGGGACGCGGCAGGTCGTTGGCGGCAATGGCGTCGAGCGCGTTGCCGATCAGGTTGATCAGCACCTGCTCCAGCTTGAGTTCATCCGCGCGGACCACGCATTCGGCCTCGGGCAGGCGCCAGTGCAGCGCGGTCTCCACCTCGGCCAGGCGCGGACGCAGCAGCGCCAGCACGTGGTCGAGCGCCACGCGCACCGGCACATCGACGTGCTTGCGACGCGAGCGGCCGGCGAACAGCTTGAGCTGGGCGGTGATCTTGCCCATGCGTTCGGTCAAGTCGGCGATGGCGCGCAGGTTGTCCGCGGCGGCGCCATGCTGGCCGCGCTCCAGCAACACGCGCGTGTTGTCTGAGAAGGTGCGCAGCGCAGCCAGCGGCTGGTTGAGCTCGTGCGTGATGCCGGCCGCCATCTGCCCCAGGGCGGCAAGCTTGCTGGCCTGCACGAGCTCGTCCTGCGTGGCGCGCAGCTCGGCCTCGGCGCGGGTGCGGTCAACGATCTCGTGCTGCAGTTGCTCGTTGGTCGCCATCAGGTCGGCGGTGCGGTCTTCGACACGGCGCTCCAGTTGGTCGTAGGCGGCTTCGAGCAGGCCGCGGCTGCGCAGCATCTCCACGAGGCGCAGGCGGCGCTGGCGCCAGTAGAACAGCAGCAGGCAGACGAAGGCGAAGGCGAAGGCCGCGGCGATCGTCGCGCTGCGCGCCGCGCCCATCACCGGATCGACCGGGGTCAGGTACATCAGTTGCCAGTCGGGCTCGACCAGCTCGCGCGACACCAGCAGGTAGCGCGGCGCATTGATGCGATCGCCGACGCGCACCAGCCGCGCGCCGTCCGGCATGCGCCCGACCAGCTTCAGGAAGGCCGGCATCTCGGGCTGCAGCGGCAGCGGCGTGATCTGCTTGCGGTAGTACTGGCGGGTCGCCTGCAGTTGCGCCTGCAGCTCGGGCGTGAGCGGCTCGACCGTGCGGTACTGCCACGCCGGCACCGACGACAGGAAGATCACGCCGTTCTCGTCGGCCACCATCACCGGCTCGGAGGCATCGTGGCTGGCGCGGCCGAACCACTCCAGGTTGAGCTTGACCACCGTCACGCCGATCACGCGGCCGTCCTGCATCACCGGCTGCGAGATGTAGTAGCCGGGCTCCTCCCGCGTGATGCCGATGCCGTAGAAGCGCCCGATCTGTCCGGCGGCCGCCTGCTGGAAATATGGCCGGAACAGGTATTCGGCGCCGACGAAGCTGTCGGGCAGGTTGTAGTTGGATGCTGCCAGGGCCAGGCCGCTCGGGGCGATCACGTAGGTGGCGGTGGCGCGGGCGCGGTCGTTGACCTCGCGCAGGTAGCGGTTGGCGCGCGCGACGTTGTCGGGCGTCGGGTGGGCCAGCAGGTCGTGGATGAACGGATGCAGCGCGACCAGCGCCGGCAGGTACTCGTAGCGGTCGAGCGTGCTCTTGAGGTTGGCGGCGTAGCGGTCGACGCGGGCACCGGCGGCCTGCTGGGCCTGCGACAGGCCGCGGTTCCAGGTCACCACGAAGGTCGCCGCGCACACCAGCGCCATCACCGCGACCAGACCGGCCGCCACCAGCCACCCGAAACCGCGGCGCGGGCTGGCGGAGGAAAACGAGAAATCGGGCTCGGACATCGGCGGGTGGTGAACGGCGGACGGACTCGCCATGCCCTCCGGAGCCGCGCCGGCCATCAGCCGCTCGGTGCCGTGGCGCATCGCACTTTCCAAAAGAAAGCGGGGCCGTCCGGAAGGAGCGGCCCCGCCATCATACGCTTTCATCCGGCGACGCCCCGGGGGCGCCACCGGCACTGGCCAATCAGGCTGCCGGGGTGGCCGGCACGGTCTCGCCGCGCCCGCCCGACATCACGCGGGCCAGCTTGGCGCGGTCCAGTTCGCGCTCCCAGGCGGAGATCACCACGCAGGCCACGCCGTTGCCAGTGATGTTGGTCAGCGCGCGGCACTCGCTCATGAAGCGGTCGATGCCCAGGATCAGCACCATGCCCGCCACCGGGATGGTCGGCACCACGGCCAGCGTCGCCGCCAGCGTGATGAAGCCCGCGCCGGTGATGCCCGAGGCGCCCTTGGAGGTCAGCATCGCCACGGCCAGGATGGTCAGCTGCTGAGTCCAGGTCAGTTCGATGTTCAGCGCCTGCGAGATGAAGATCACCGCCATCGTCATGTAGATGTTGGTGCCGTCCAGGTTGAACGAATAGCCGGTCGGGACGACGAGGCCCACCACCGACTTCGAGCAGCCCAGCTTCTCCATCTTTTCCATCAGGTGCGGCAGCGCCGATTCCGACGAGCTGGTGCCCAGCACGATCAGCAGCTCTTCCTTGATGTAGGCCACGAAGCGGAAGATGCTGAAGCCGGTCAGGCGGGCGATGATGCCCAGCACCACCACCACGAAGATGATGGCCGTCAGGTAGAACGTGCCGATCAGCTTGAGCAGCGGCACCAGCGACACCACGCCGTACTTGCCGATGGTGAAGGCCATCGCGCCGAACGCGCCGATCGGGGCCACGCGCGTGATGACGTGCACGATGCGGAAGAACACGTGGGCGATCTGGTCGATCAAATCCGTCACCATCTGCGCGCGGTCACCCATCGCGGAGAGCGCGCCGCCGAACAGCAGCGCGATCAGCAGGATCTGCAGGATGTCGCCCTTGGCGAAGGCATCCACCACCGTGCTCGGGATGATGTTCAGCAGGAAGTCGACCGTGCTCGACGATTGCGCCTTGGCGGCGTACTGGGCCACGGCCTTGGCGTCGATCGTGTTGACGTCGACGTTGAAGCCCGAGCCCGGGTTGAAGATGTGGCCGGCAATCAGGCCCATCACCAGTGCGAAGGTGGAGACGACCTCGAAGTAGAGCAGCGCCTTGCCGCCCACGCGGCCCACCTTCTTCATGTCGCGCATGCCGGCAATGCCGGAGACGACCGTACAGAAGATGATCGGGCCGATCACCATCTTGATGAGCTGGATGAAGCCATCACCCAGCGGTTTCATCTGTACGGCGAGCTTGGGCGAGTAATGACCCAGCAGAACGCCGATGACGATGGCCGCCAGCACCTGCACGTACAGGATTTTGTAGAACGGTTTTTTCATGTCTTCCTCGAGTATTACAGACCGGCCGCGCGTTCACTGCCCGCCCGGTCCGACCCGCCCTGATGTGGTTTCTCTCCCGCCGCGGCTTTGAGGGTGGCCTGAAGGCCGATCCCCCGGTACTTCCGCGACAGGGCGCACTCTATTGCAAGGGCCATGCCAGTCCGCCATGACCACGCCAACCGGCCGCCAGCCCTGATGCCAGCTTGACGTGCCTACGATGGCACCCGGCCCGAGCGTCGTCAATCCCGGAATCCGTGCAGACCGACGTCCAGACATCCGGAAAACATGCTGCGGCACAGCACAACACCACCGCATTCCCCGGGCACCCCGGCAGCGGGCCGTATAATGCCGGCTCGTCATGCAACTCCACGCCCGTGCCGCGACGCCGCCACGCCTCGCACCCGGCACCGCGCCCATTCATGAGCAGCGATTACCAGCACCACGTTTTCTTCTGCCTCAACGAGCGCGAGGACGGCTCGCGCTGCTGCACCGACTTCGGCGCCAAGGCCATGCAGGAATACGCCAAGAGGCGCTGCAAGGAACTCGGCATCAACGGCGAAGGCCGGGTGCGCATCAACAAGGCCGGCTGCCTGGACCGCTGCGAACTCGGTCCGGTGCTAGTGGTCTACCCCGAGGCCGTCTGGTACACCTTCGTCGACCGCGAGGACATCGACGAGATCATCCAGAGCCATCTGATCGAGGGCAAACCGGTCGCGCGGCTGATGATCGATCCGCCCGCCGCCTGAACCCGCCCGCATCGCCTTTCCATGAACGTGCATACCGCAGAACGCCTGATTCCCGGCCCGGTTGGGAATATCGACGTCTCCGTCGACCTGCCGGACGGCGCGCCGCGCGGCCTGGCCCTGGTCGGCCATCCGCATCCGCTGTTCGGCGGCACCAAGGACAACAAGGTCGCGCAGACCCTGGCCCGCACCTTCGTCGGCCTGGGCTATGCGACGGTGCGGCTGAACTTCCGCGGCGTGGGCAAGACCGAGGGCACGCACGACAACGGCATCGGCGAACAAGACGACATGCTGGCCGTGCTCGACTGGATGCGCACGCAGGCCGAATGGTCGCCCGAGGTCGCCACGCTGCCGCTGGCGCTTGGCGGCTTCTCGTTCGGCAGCTTCGTCGTCTCGCAGGTGGCGCGGCGCCTGGCCGAGGCGGGCACGCCCGCGGAACGCCTGGCGCTGGTCGGCACCGCCACCTCGCGCTGGGATGTGGCGCCGGTGCCCGCGGACACCATCGTCATCCACGGCGAGCTCGACGATACGGTGCCGCTTGCCGACGTGCTCGACTGGGCGCGGCCGCAAGAGCTGCCGGTGATCGTCATACCCGGCGCGGATCATTTCTTTCACCGCAAGCTGCACCTGATCCGGCAGTTGATCGCGGGCGCCTGGATGCCGCGCCCGTAGTACCCGTTGTTGTTGTTTTCCCGGACGCTGGGCTCCCCCCGGCCGCAGCGTCGTTGTCTACCAAGCAGATCGCAGGACCCGCCATGCAGACCCGTTTCCCCTCCCAAGCCCTTCCCTCCGCCGCCGTGACGCTGGTCGCGGCAGCCGTGCTTACCGCGCCAGTGCCGGCACTGGCGCAGCCCGTCCCGGCGCCGCAGGTCGCGGCCCGCGCATGGATGCTGACCGATGTGACCAGCGGCCAGGTGCTGGGCGGCGGCAACATGGACGAGCGCATCGAGCCCGCCTCGCTGACCAAGCTGATGACCGCGTACCTCGCCTTCGAGGCCGTGCGCGACGGCAAGCTCAAGTACGACCAGATGGTCACGCCGACCGAGACCGTGCGCAGCGTCAAGACCGACGAGTCGCGCATGTTCCTGCAGGCCGGCAAACCCGCCGCGGTGCGCGAACTGCTGCAGGGCCTGATCGTGCAGTCGGGCAATGACGCCGCGCTGGTGCTGGCCGAGGCCGTGGGCGGCACCGAGGCCAACTTCGTGATGCTGATGAACCGCGAGGCCGAGCGCCTGGGCATGAAGAACACGCACTTCATGAACGCCGCCGGCCTGCCCGATCCGAACCACTACACCACGGCGCGCGACCTGTCGATCCTGACCACGGCACTGATCCGCGATTTCCCCGAGGACTACAAGTTCTATTCGCAGAAGGAATTCACCTATAACAACATCAAGCAGCCCAACCGCAACCGGCTGCTGTGGATCGACCCGACGGTCGACGGCGTCAAGACCGGCCACACCAAGTCGGCGGGCTATTGCCAGATCACCTCGGCCAAGCGCCCGCTGCCCGACATGCCGAACGCGAGCCGCCGCCTGCTGTCGGTGATGATCGGCACCAAGAGCGAACAGGTCCGCACGCAGGAGAGCCTGAAGGTGCTCAACTACGGCTACCAGTTCTTCGACACCCTGCGCCTGTACGAAGCCAGGCAGGCGCTGCAGACACCCGACGTCTACAAGGGCCAGGCCAAGACCGTCAAGCTCGGCGTGGCGGAAGACAAGTGGATCACGGTGCCCAAGGGCTCGGGCAGCCGCCTCAAGCCGGTGCTCGAGCGCAAGGAGCCGCTGATTGCCCCGATCGCGCAGGGCCAGCCGTTGGGCACGCTCAAGGTGATGGACGGTGCGACCGTGGTCCAGGAGTTCCCGGTGGTGGCGCTGGAAGCCGTGCCCGCAGCCGGATTCATCGGCCGCACCATCGATTCGATCAAGCTGTGGTTCAAGAAGAAGTAAGCAACCCGCGACAGACCCCATGACCGACGCCAACGACACCCCCGCCACCCCGCCGCGCGAGTCGCTGATCGAGTATCCGAGCGACTTCCCCATCAAGGTGATGGGCAAGATGCAGGACAACTTTGCCGAGACCATCGTGCAACTGGTGCAGCAGTTCGATCCGGAGTTTCATGCCGGCCGCATGGAGATGCGCCCGTCTTCCGGAGGCAACTACCTCGGCCTGACCGTGATCGTGCGCGCCACCAGCCGCGAGCAGCTCGACGCGCTGTACCGCGCGCTGACGTCGCACCCGATGGTCAAGGTCGTGCTGTAATCGCCCACCGGCAAGGCCCCCGGCAAACGAAAACGCCCCGGCATGACTGAACTGCACCCCAAAAGTTGGACATAGATCCAATCTTTGGGGTGTTTTTCATGACCGGGGCGTTTTTCATCGCGGGCCGCGGCGGCTCATCCCTTCGCCACGTGCCCCAGGCTCACCGAGGCGTCGCTCATCAGCCGATCCAGCTCGAGCTTGAACGCGGCGATCTCCGGCAGCAGCCATGCGCGGAAGGCCTGCATCTTGGGCGTCTGCAGCGCGCTGTGCGGGCAGACGAAATATTAGTTCCACGGGCAGGGAATCGTCACGTCGAACAGGCGCACGACACGGCCGGCCATCAGGTCGTTGAACGCCAGCGTCGGGCGGATCAGCGCAATGCCCTGCCCGGCCGCCGCCGCCTGCAGCAGCAGCGACGAGTCCTGGAACATCAGCCCGGCGCTCGGCTCGGGAAAGCCCTCCACGCCGGCCGCGTCGAACCACGGCTTCCATTGCTCGCCCTCGCTGCGCAGCAGCGTCATGCCGGCCATCTCGGCAGGCGTGCGCGGCAGCCAGCCGCCGTTGAACGACGGGCAGCAGATCGGGAAGAACACGTCGTCGAGCAGATTTTCCACATACAGGCCGGGATAGTTGCCCGACCCCATGCGCAGCGCCACGTCCACCTCCTCGCGCGCGAAGTCGACCAGCGCGGGGCTGGAGAACAGCTCCACCTCCAGCTCCGGATGCCGCTCGATGAAGGTACCGATATGCGGCGTCAGCCAGCGCGCCGCGAACGACGGCATGGTGCTGATGGTCAGGCGGTTGTCGCGGTTGCCCGCGCGCAACTGGTGGGTGGCATGGGCGATCTGGTCGAGCGCGTCGCGCACGCGGTCGGCATAGGTGCGCCCGGCGTGGGTCAGGGTGACGCGCTTGCCGCGCCGCTCGAACAGCGGCACGCCCAGCTCCGCCTCCAATGTGCGCATCTGGTGGCTGACCTCGCCGTGCGTGACGAACAGTTCGGTGGCAGCGCGCGAGAAGCTCTCATAACGCGCCGCCGCCTCGAACATGCGCAGCGCGCCCAGCGACGGCAGCCGCATCGGCTCGCGGATTTCCGCCATGTTTCCTCCCGGCCTTCGTGCCGTTTTATGTGAATCTTTCTATCAAAGAGAACAATATATATCGTTTGGTGCACCGCCTCCAACAGCCTAGACTGGTCGCAACGGCAGGCCCCGTCCGGATGCCGTGAAGGAGCCGATCATGAAAACTGTACTAACAAAAATTGTATTCACGCTACAGCCCGGCGAGGTCGTGGCGTTGCGCATGCCGGCCGACCAGAATCTGCGCGTCGAAGAAGCCTTCGGACGCGATGTATGGATCACGCGCGAACACAAGGCCGCCGACGAATGGCTGCACGCGGGCGGCTGCGTCGCCGTCAAGCGGGGCGAAGAAATCGTGGTTTCGGTCGATCTCAAGGCCGCGGGTCCGGCCTCGCTGGCCGTGGAGGCGCGGGATGGCCACATCCCGCGCAAGCCCTGGCACGTCGCGAATGGCTGGCGCCACATGCTCGCCGCGCTCGGCTGGAACGAGCACGTCGAGACGCCGGTCGCCGCCGCCTGATCCCGCCGCCGCGCGTCACCCACCTCTCCGTTCCAGCCTGCGCTGCGGCGTGTGCCGCAGCGCCCGGTGCCGGCGCCGATGGTCCTATCGCGCCGGCATGGTCTTGCCCGCGCGGCAACGTCCAGCCCTGCCGCCACCCCGGACAAAGGCGGCCCACGCCGTTGCCGGCCCTGCGCTACACTCGCGGGCATGATTCCGATCGACATCGTCGAACGTGGCCAGCAGGATTACGCCGCCTGCTTCGGCGCGATGCAGACCTTCACCGCCCAGCGCGGTCCCGACACCCCCGATACGATCTGGCTGGTCGAGCACCCGCCGGTGTTTACACTCGGGCTGGCCGGCGATCCGGCCCACCTGTTGGCGCCGGGCAACATTCCGCTGGTGAAAGTCGACCGTGGCGGGCAGATCACTTATCACGGCCCCGGACAGGTGGTGGCTTACCTCCTGCTGGATCTGCGCCGCCGCGGACTGTTCGTGAAGGCGCTGGTCGACGCCATCGAGGCGGCCGTCATCGATACGCTCGCCACGTATAATGTCGCCTCCGAACGGAAGGCCGGCGCGCCCGGCATCTACCTGTCGGCCGGGCCGCACCAGGGCGCCAAGATCGCCGCGCTGGGGCTGAAGATCCGCAACGGCTGCAGCTACCACGGCGCCAGCCTGAACCTGGCGATGGACCTGTCGCCCTTCACGCAGATCAACCCGTGCGGCTATGCCGGCCTGGAAACCGTCGACATGGTGACCGCCGGCGCCCGCGATGCAACCGGGCGTGTGGTCGATGCCGCCGATTGGCAGCGCGTGTCGCACGTGCTGGCCGACCGGCTGGTCGCCCAGTTGCAGCAACGCGCGAACGCGCACCCCGCCGAAGCCGCTACCGCGTAGCAGCCGGCAAGCAGGACCGAATGCACGTGCCACAGGCCGTGCGGAGAATACGATGACCGATTCCGCCTCCGGCGCCTCCGCAGTCGCCGACACCGCCGCCCCGTCGAACGAGCCATACGATGCGACCCGCAAGCAGAAGTCGCTCGACAAGACCGCGCGCATCCCCATCAAGATCGTGCCGGCCGAGAAGCTGAAGAAGCCGGAGTGGATCCGCGTCAAGGCCGCCACCGGCAACTCGCGCTTCTACGAGATCAAGGACATCCTGCGCGCCAACAACCTCGTGACGGTGTGCGAGGAGGCGAGTTGCCCGAACATCGGCGAGTGCTTCGGCAAGGGCACGGCCACCTTCATGATCATGGGCGAAAAGTGCACGCGCCGCTGCCCGTTCTGCGACGTCGGCCACGGCCGCCCGGACCCGCTCGACGCGAACGAGCCCGAGAACCTGGCCAAGACCATCGCCCAGCTCAGGCTGAACTATGTGGTCATCACCAGCGTGGACCGCGACGACCTGCGCGACGGCGGTGCCCAGCATTACGTCGATTGCATCTCGCGCACGCGCGAGCTGTCGCCGGCCACGCGCATCGAGGTGCTGGTGCCGGACTTCCGCGGCCGCCTGGAAAAGGCGCTGGACATCCTCCAGGCCTGCCCGCCGGACGTGATGAACCACAACATGGAAACCGTGCCGCGCCTGTACAAGCAGGCCCGCCCGGGCGCCGACTACGCGCACTCGCGGAAGCTGCTCAAGGACTTCAAGGCGCGCAACCCGGACATCCCCACCAAGTCGGGCCTGATGGTCGGCCTGGGCGAGACGGACGAGGAAATCCTGCAGGTGATGCGCGACATGCGCGAGCACGACATCGACATGCTGACCATCGGCCAGTATCTCGCCCCGTCGGGCCACCACCTGCCGGTGCTGCGCTACGTGCACCCGGACACCTTCAAGATGTTCGAGGAGAAGGCCTACGAGATGGGCTTCACGCACGCCGCCGTCGGCGCCATGGTGCGCAGCTCGTATCATGCGGATCAGCAGGCGCACGAAGCCGGCTTCGCCTGAGCGGCACGCGACACCCGCCCCGGACAGCAAGGGCCTTGGGATCGAACTCCCAAGGCCCTTTTTCTTTGCCGACGACCGGGGCGGCCCCTCCGGCGTGGCCCTGTGGCTTTTCGGACAGTACAGCGGTTTCCGAGCCATGTTTTCGCCCCGACGCCGGCCCGCCTGCCGCCGCGCATGATCCAATGGTGCCCCTCCCCCGACCACTGGAGCCGATCTTGCCGAAAACGCGCATCTCGCCGGCCACGCAACCGATCAACACCTCCGCGACTGCCCGTCCCGATACCGCGGCAGAAGGCAGCACGCGGTCCGCCCATGTTTCCGGCTCCCGGCCCCGGACAGTGGATGGGAGTTTCCGCAACTTGCCCACCCGGCACGCGGGTAGCCGTGCCTCGAAACCGCCGATCATCCTGCGCAAAGCCCCGTCGAAGATCGACACGCGTGCACTTGCCGCGATGGCGCACCAGCCCGGTCTCAAAGCGCGCCTGGTGGCGATGCGGCAGTATCTGGCGGAGTTGAAAACCGCCGCCTATGCCAACCCCGACAATCCGCGCGGAGACGCCCGGCCACCGCGATGCGCAGTTCCTCGACCTGCTTGTCGCGGTAGAGAACGCCCGCCATCCGAAGCTCGCGCTCAGTGCCCACACCATCGATTCCGCGGCGCTGGAAGCGTGCAACCCGGCTGCCGTCGCCAGTCTCGCGAACCACCTCGAGGCGAGCATGCGCAGCGGCGATCCTTGGCACGCCATCCTCTCCGTCCATCAACACGAAATGGCGCTGTCGGTCCGGCATCATCCGGAGCAGCACAAACAGATTTCGATGATCGTCGTGGATAGCGCGCCGGAACATCTGTCGGTACCCGAGTGGAACCTGGTGGCGGCCCTGCTTGCCGGGCACCTGGACCACAAGCTGGCCCAGGCGGGCGATCCCAAGGGGGTCAAGATCATGCTGCACTGCCTGAACACCGCTACACAGCATACCAACCACGGCAGCGCCATCTTCGCGCTGTCCGCCGTCAAGGCCATGCCGGACGACGAGGATGTCGGCTGGCTGCACGAGTACGCCCTGTCGGAAGCGGGAAAGCACACAGACTCCGTCGACGTCCAGGTCATCAAGGACAACCCCTTGCTCGGCGCGCGCTTCTTCAAGCACATGACGCACGCGTTTGGCATCGAACCTTTGCTGACGGCCCGACCGAATCTCAGGAACCTGCCCGTCAACAAAAAGAGCGGGCTGCCGTTGCAAAATATCAGGCCGAGCGCATGCGTCTGCATCAGCCACTGTTCAATGTCTCGCAGAAATGGAGCACGTCCTACGAGGACAAACGGCTGCAGTTGTATGAACGCGCCATCACGCATCTCGCGTCGGCGCGCGTGCATGCCATGGCCAGCTACCTGGACGAACTGCACCGTGCCCGCAAGGGCAAAGCCGACATGCCGGCGCCGCGCGATGCCGAGTTTCTCGACCTGCTGGTCGAAGTGGAAAACAAGCTGGACCCGCAACTGCGGCTGTCCGCGCACGAGATCGATGTCCCGAAACTGGCGGCGCACGATACCAGCGCGGTCGCAAGCCTGGCGCCCGTCGTGGCCGACGGGGTGCGCAGCGGCGGCGACTGGCACGCTACGCTCGATATCGGCGGCGGGCACCATGTCGCGGTTGCCGCGCGGCATGACGCCGAGCATCGGACGCACGTCTCCCTGGCTGTGCTCGACGGCGCCGGCTCGCCGTTCTCGCCGGCGAACTGGAGAGACCTGGCCAGCACGGTCGCCAAGTGCCTGGACGCGGCCGGCGATGGACGCTCGGGCAAGGTCTGGCTGACCTACGTGGACGCTTCCAGCCAGGCGACCGGCCACAACAGCGCCCTGTTCGCGCTGCGAGCCGCCAAAGAAATGAAGGCGAGCGGTCTGCAGGGCGTTGTTGCATAAATCGACTTTGAAGTCGAAGCCATCCCTGTGAGGCGTAATTCAGTCGACGCGGACGGACTGCGGGCGGGCAAGCGCAGCCATGCGGTTGAGCACGC
>CAKKOY010000073.1 GCA_919592095.1 Ralstonia syzygii subsp. syzygii
GCGTGCTCAACCGCATGGCTGCGCTTGCCCGCCCGCAGTCCGTCCGCGTCGACTGAATTACGCCTCACAGGGATGGCTTCGACTTCAAAGTCGATTTATGCAACAACGCCGTTGGGCAGCACCATGAAGCCGAGATCGGTGGCACCGGACAGCAGCTCGGGCGTCGAATACGGCAGACCCGACACGCCATAGATGGCGCGGAACACGCCTTCGATGACGAGCGTCACGCCCAGCGTCAGCAGCAGGCCGTAGAGGTGGTCCAGCTTGTAGATAAAGCGCAGCATGGTGCGTTCGATCACCATGCCCACCACGCCGATGGCCAGCGGCGCGGCCACCAGCATCACCCAATACGGCAGGTCGAGGTACGACAGGCCCATCCAGGTGAGCACGGCGCCCAGCATGAACAGCGCGCCGTGCGCGAAATTGATGACGTTGAGCAGCCCGAAGATGACCGCAAGGCCCAGGCTCAGCATCGCATAGAAGGAACCGTTGACCAGGCCCAGCAGCAGCTGGCTGAGCATGGCCGGTAGCGGAACGCCGAAGATTTCCATCGCGCATCAGGGAAAAGACACCAGGACACCGCCGACGGCGCCGGCCCGGCATCGAAACCGGGGCGCGGCGCCGCACTGCTTACGCCATCACTTCTTGAGCAGCGGACACTTCGACTCGGCCGGCGTGGTGAACGCCTGCTCGCCCGGAATGGTCGCCACGATCTTCATGTAGTCCCACGGCTTCTTCGACTCCGCCGGGGTCTTCACCTGCATCAGGTACATGTCGTGGATGCCGCGGCCGTCCTGGCGGATGGTGCCCTTGGTGTAGAAGTCGTCGATCTTGGTCTTCTTGAGCTGCGCAATCACCTTGTCCGGATCGTCCGTGCCGGCAGCCTGCACCGCCTTCAGGTAGTTCGACACCGCCGAGTAGTCGGCCGCCTGCAGGCTGCTCGGCATCTTCTTCATCTTCGCGAAGTACCGGGTGGCGAACTTGCGGGTGGCGTCGTTCATGTCCCAGTACCAGCTGTCGGTCATCAGCAGGCCCTCGGCGGTCTGCAGGCCCAGGCTGTGCACGTCGTTGATGAACATCAGCAGGCCGGCGATCTTCATCGTCTTGGTGATGCCGAATTCCTTGGCCGCCTTGATCGCGTTGATGGTGTCGCCACCCGCGTTGGCCAGCCCCAGGATCTGCGCCTTGGACGACTGCGCCTGCAGCAGGTAGGACGAGAAGTCCGACGCCGACAGCGGATGCTTGACCGAGCCCACCACCGTGCCGCCGTTGGCCTTGACCACGGCGGCGGTATCGTTCTCCAGCGAGTGGCCGAAGGCGTAGTCGGCGGTCAGGAAGAACCACGACCTGCCGCCCTGCTTGACCACCGCGCTGCCGGTGCCCTTGGCCAGCGCCACCGTGTCATAAGCATAGTGGATGGTGTACGGCGTGCACTCCTCGTTGGTCAGGCGGGCGGTGCCGGCGCCGATGCCGATGAAGACGCGCTTCTTCTCCGCCGCCACCTTGCTCATCGCCAGCGAGGTGGCCGAGTTGGTGCCGCCCACCAGCAGGTCCAGGCCCTGCTGGTCCATCCACTCGCGGGCCTTGGAGGCGGCGATGTCGGCCTTGTTCTGGTGGTCGGCGGTGATCAGTTCGATCGGCTTGCCGAGCACCTTGCCGCCCGCATCCTCGATCGCCATCTTGATCGCCTCGACGCCGCCCTGCCCGTCGATGTCGGCATACAGGCCCGAGAGGTCGGTGATGTAGCCGATCTTCACCTTGTCGCCCGAGACCTGGGCATGCGCGCCGGATGCCGCGAGGCCCAGTCCTGCCGCCATCAGTGCACCAGCCAGCTTCTTGCGTGTCATGGTCTTGTCTCCTGTGTCGTGGGCGCGAGGCGAATCACGCCCTGCGCAAAGGTCAAGCAAAGCGATCAAACGCCGAGCAGTTCGTGCAATACCGGCATCTTGTCCTGCAACTGTGCCGCCTCGAAACGCTCGACGATGCGGCCGTGTTCCATCACGTAGAAGCGGTCGGCCAGCGGCGCCGCGAAGCGGAAGTTCTGCTCCACCATCACCACCGTGTAGCCGCGCTTCTTGAGCATCAGGATCATGCGGGCCAGCGCCTGCACGATCACCGGCGCGAGGCCCTCGGAGATCTCGTCCAGCAACAGCAGGTTGGCCCCCGTGCGCAGGATGCGCCCGACAGACGCGTGCCCTGGCTGTTGCGGCGCTCCTTCAGGTTGGGAAACATCTCGTAGATCTCGGCCACGCTCATGCCGGCGTTGCCGCTCTTGGCCACCTGGGCCTTGAGCACCGGCGGCAGCATCAGGTTCTCCTCGCACGACAGGCTGGAGAAAATGCCGCGCTCCTCCGGGCAGTAGCCGATGCCGCAATGCGCGATCCGGTGCGTGGGCAGGTCGATGGTCTCGATGCCCTGGCCGCTGGCGTCGTGCACGACGATGGAGCCACGGCGCGTGCCCACCAGGCCCATGATGGCGCGCAGCGTGGTGGTGCGGCCCGCGCCGTTGCGGCCGAGCAGCGTGACGACCTCGCCGCGGTTCACGGTCAGGTCGACGCCGTGCAGGATGTGCGACTCGCCGTACCAGGCATGCAGGTCCTTGATCTGGAGCGCGGGCGTGCTCATGCGGTGTTCTCGTGTGTCCGGGTCAAACATTCGATGACGCATGCGGCGGCGTGCCCCGCCCTGCCGCGTCGATGGCCGCAGACGGCGTCAGTGGCCTTCCAGCGCCGCATCGGCGGTGCCCATGTAGGCCTCCATCACCTGCGGGTTCTTCGAGACGTCTTCGTACGGGCCCTCGGCCAGGATCTGGCCGCGCTGCAGCACCGTGATCTTGTCGGCGATGGACGACACCACGTTCATGTTGTGCTCGACCATCAGGATCGTGCGGCCCTCGGCCACGCGCTTGATCAGCTCGGTCACACGGTCCACGTCTTCGTGGCCCATGCCCTGCGTCGGCTCGTCGAGCAGCATCAGCTCGGGCTCCATCGCCAGCGTGGTGGCGATCTCGAGCGCGTGCTTGCGGCCGTAGGGCAGCTCCACCGTCACGGTGTCCGCAAACTGCGTGAGGCCCACCTGGTCGAGCAGTTGCATCGCGCGGTCGTTGAGCACCGACAGCGTCTTCTCGCTGCGCCAGAAGGCATAGGCCGTGCCGAGCTGCCGCTGCAGCCCGACGCGAACGTTTTCCAGCACAGACAGGTGCGGGAACACGGCGGAGATCTGGAACGAGCGGATCACACCCCGGCGGGCGATCTGCGCCGGCCGCTCCGGCGTGATGTCCGCGCCGTTGAACAGGATGGTGCCGCGCGTGGGCACCAGGAATTTGGTCAGCAGGTTGAAGCAGGTGGTCTTGCCGGCGCCGTTCGGGCCGATCAGGGCATGGATGGAACCACGCCGCACGCGGAGGTTGACGTCGGACACGGCGGTAAAGCCCTTGAAGGCCTTGGTGAGTCCACGCGTCTCGAGAATGATGTCCTGCGCCATGATTCCCAGCTGTCTCCCGCCGTCTTTTTATATAGCGAATGATTGTCGACGGGTGCTGCGTCGCAAAACATCGGGGTTTGTACCGAGGTGCCTGAGCCCCCGCTTGCAGCCGCCAACCCGCGCCGGCATTGAATTTGCGGCCCACCGAAGGTGTTACGTAAAGTTACGTATCTGAGCCCGCCGATTGCCTGTCCATATGACACGGCCGTCATGTCACGGCCGTGTCAGAAGCCCGTCAGGCCGGCACCGCCTCGCCCCGCGCACGGGCCCGGCGCGCCGCGCGGATCACCTCGCTGGCCTTCTCCGCGATCATGATGGTCGGCGAGTTGGTGTTGCCCGAGGTGATGGTCGGCATGACGGACGCGTCGACCACGCGCAGGCCGTCGATGCCGCGCACGCGCAGCTGGGCATCGACCACCGCGCCGGCGTCGTCCGCCCGGCCCATGCGGCAGGTGCCGACCGGATGGAAGATGGTCGTGCCGATCTCGCCGGCGGCGCGCGCGAGTGCTTCGTCGGTCTGGAACGCAGCGCCGGGCAGGTATTCCTCCGGCCGGTACCTGGCCAGCGCCGGCTGCGACACGATGCGGCGCGTCAGGCGCAGCGAAGCGGCGGCGACCTTGCGGTCCGCGTCGGTCGACAGGTAGTTGGGCGCGATGACCGGCGCGGCGAACGGGTCGGCCGAGGCGATATGCACCGTGCCGCGCGAGGTCGGCCGCAGGTTGCAGACGCTGGCCGTGAACGCATTGAAGGCGTGCAGCGGATCGCCGAACTTGTCGAGCGACAACGGCTGCACGTGGTACTCCACGTCCAGCCGCGCGACGGACGGATCGGACCTGGCGAACGCGCCCAGCTGCGACGGCGCCATGCTCATCGGCCCGCTCTGGTTGAAGGCGTACTGCATGCCGATCATGGCCTTGCCCCACCAACTGGCGGCGCGCGTGTTGAGCGTCGGCACGCCGTGCACCTTGACCACGCTGCGCAGCTGCAGGTGGTCCTGCAGGTTCTCGCCGACGCCTGGCAGCGCGTGGCGCACGGCAATGCCCAGCGCCTGCAAACGCTGCGGCTGCCCGATGCCCGACAGCTCCAGCAGCTGCGGCGAGTTGACCGCTCCCGCTGACAGCACCACCTCCTCGCGCGCCGCCACGGTGTCGTCCTGCCCGCCGCCGCGATACGTCACGCCCGTGCAGCGCCTGCCGTCGAAGGTCAGCGCCCGCACCTGCGCCCCGGTAACGATGGTCAGGTTCGGCCGCTGCGACGCCGGCCGCAGGAACCCCTTGGCCGTGTTCCAGCGGATGCCGCGCTTCTGGTTGACCTCGAAGTAGCCCACGCCGAAGTTGTCGCCGCGGTTGAAATCCTCCGTGCGCGGAATGCCCGCCTGCCCCGCCGCCTCGATGAAGCTCTCCAGGATCTGCCAGTGCAGCCGCTGCGGCTCCACCCGCCATTCGCCGCCGGCACCGTGCCAGGCATTGGCACCGCCATAGTGGTTCTCCGAGGCCTTGAAGAGCGGCAGCACCGCATCCCACTTCCACGAATCATCGCCGGCGAGCGCGGCCCAGCCGTCGTAGTCCTCGCGCTGGCCGCGCATGTAGATCATCCCGTTGATCGACGAACAGCCGCCCAGCACGCGGCCGCGCGGATACCCCAGCGAACGGCCGTTCAGGCCCGGCTCGGCCTGCGTGCGATACAGCCAGTCGGTGCGCGGGTTGCCGATGCAATACAGATAGCCGACGGGGATGTGGATCCAGTGGTAGTCATCCTTGCCGCCGGCGTCCAGCAGCAGCACCGACACCTCCGGATCCAGCGTCAGGCGGTTGGCCAGGACGCAGCCCGCCGAGCCGGCGCCGATGATGATGTAGTCGTAGGTTTCCATGTCTCCTGCCCGTTGGTGCTTTTGTTTTTGTTGGATTGCTGGTGATCCGGATCCCCCCCGAATCCAAGATCAAATCCGCCCTGCCAACCACGCCCTCATCTTCCCGAACGCCTCACCGCGCATCGGCTCGGCCTCGTTGAACAGCTCGTGATACGCCATCTCGAACCACGCCAGCGTGCGCAGATCCTCCGGCGCATTGGCGTAGAAATCTTGGCTGCCCGAGGGATCGACGATGGTGTCCGAGCCGCCCGCTATCAGCAGCATGGGCGCCTCCAGCCGGGGCGCATCCTGCTGTGCCTGGGAGATGGCGTTGAGCATGAACGCCAGCACCGACGCGCTGATGGTCTTCTGCACCAGCGGATCCACCCGATACGCGGCGCCCACCGCGGGGTCATGCGACAACTTGGAAGGACTGACCGGATTGGGCACCGGCAGTCTGGGCGCAATCGCCGACAGCAGTCCGCGCAAGGCATTGGCACCGGGCGGCAGCTTGATCCGCAGCGCCGGCGACGACAGTAGCACACCGCGCACCGGCCGCACGCGCGCGGTGGTGAAGCGCGCGACGATCAGTCCGCCCATGCTGTGGCCGAACACAAACGGCATCTCGTTCCACTCGGCGACGGAGGCGTCGAGGATTTCCGCGAGATCGGTGAGGTAGTTGTCGGGCGCATCGAGCGCCATGCGCGGGCCACCGCTCTTGCCGTGGCCGCGCAGGTCGAAGGCGCGCACGCGCAGGCCGAGCTCGCACAGCACCTTCGCCACATGCGGATACCGCCCGCTGTGCTCGGCCATGCCGTGCACGAGGATGACGGTGCCGCGGGGAGCGCCAGCCTCGCAAGCCGGCAGCCAGGTGCGCACGAACAGTTCGGTGCCATCCTTCATGCGCTGGCGCGTTTCCAGCACATCGACCGCGGCGGGGGCTTGCGTCATGGGCGTCTCCTCGTTGGGTTGCCTGATTGTGGCATAGACGCCGCGCGCGCCGCGATGCTCAGACGTGGTGTCCGGGATCGTGCGGCGCGGCATCGCAGCAGGGCGTGCATCCCCGGCCACGCCCTCGAGGATCGGACAGTCCGGGCGGTCATCGCCGTGACAGGCATCGGCGAGCGTCATCAGCGCATCGCGCATGCCCTGCAGTTCGCGGATGCGCGCATCGAGGTCGGCCACATGGCGCAGCGTGATAGCCTTCACGTCGGCGCTGGCGCGGCCGCGATCGTGCCACAGCGAGAGCAGCGTGCGGATCTCTTCCAGCGAAAACCCGAGCGAGCGCGCCCGATGGATGAACCGCAGCACATGCAGCGCGCGCGCGTCGTAGACCCGGTAGTTGCCCTCGGTGCGCGGGCTGGGCGGCAGCAGGCCGATGCTCTCGTAGTAGCGGATCATCTTGGCCGATACGCCGCTGCCCTTGGCCGCCTCGCCGATACTGACGGGGCCTTGGGATGCATCGTTCAGGTCGGTGCGGGTCATGCGCGGTCTCCCGTGGCGGTGGCGGTTTCCCACCCCGGACGCCAGCGCCGCAGCATCAGCGCGTTGGTGACGACGCTCACGCTGGAAAACGCCATCGCCGCACCGGCAAAGGTGGGCGACAGCAGCCCGAAGGCCGCCAGCGGAATGCCGACCACGTTGTAGACGAACGCCCAGAACAGGTTCTGGCGGATCTTGGCGACGGTGCGCTGCGACAGATCGAGCGCGGCCGACACCAGGCGCGGCTCGCCGCGCATCAGCGTGATGCCGGCGGCCTGCATGGCGACGTCGGTGCCGGTGGCCATGGCGATGCCGACATCGGCCGCGGCCAGCGCCGGCGCATCGTTGATGCCGTCGCCGACCATCGCCACCACGTGGCCGCCCTGCTGCCATGCCGTCACCCGCGCAGCCTTGTCCTGCGGCAGGACCTGCGTCGCCGTCGCCTCGATGCCGAGGGCCTCGGCCACGCTGCGCGCGGCACCGGCGTTGTCCCCGGTCACCAGCGCGGTGCGGATGCCACGGCGGCGCAGTTCGGCCACCGCCTCCCGCGCGCCCGGCTTGAGCGCATCGCCAAAGGCGATCAAACCGCGCAGCTGCGCGCGGCCGTCCGCTCCGCCCTGTGCCAGCCAGGACACGGTATTGCCCTGTGCCTCCAGCACATCGGCGCGGGCCTGCAGCGGGGTGCGATCGAGGTGCAGCTCGTCCATCCAGCGCGCATTGCCGAGCGACAGCACCGCACCGTCCACGCTGCCGCGCACGCCCCGGCCGGCCAGGACTTCGGGCGATTGCGCGGGCGCGATGCTGCGGCCGCGTGCCGACGCGTGGTCGCGCGTGGCCTGCGCCAGCGGGTGCGTGTGCTCGGCCTGCAGCGCGGCGAGCTGGTCGAGCACGGCGTCCGCGTCGATGCCCGGTGCCGCTTCCACCGCCACCACGCGCGGCTGGCCGAGCGTCAGCGTGCCGGTCTTGTCGAACACCACGAAGTCCACCTGCTGCGCGCGCTCCAGCGCCTGCGCATCGGCGATCAGGATGCCGCGCCGCGCGCCCGCACCGGTCCCGGCCATGATGGCCGACGGCGTCGCCAGCCCCAGCGCGCACGGACAGGCAATCACCAGCACCGCCACCGCATTGACGATGGCGGTCTCCCACCCGGCCCCCGCGATCATCCAGCCGGTCAGCGTCACCAGCGCGGCCACCAGCACGGCCGGCACGAAGATCGCGCTCACACGATCCACCAGTTGCTGGATCGGCGGCTTGGCGGCCTGCGCATCCTCGACCAGGCGGATGATGCGCGAGAGCATGGTGTCCGCGCCGATGGCCGTGGTGCGCACCAGCAGCACACCATCGGTGGCGATAGCGCCGGCCGTCACGTGGTCACCCGTGCGCGTCGGCACAGGCAGGCTTTCACCGGTCAGCATCGACTGGTCGACATGGCTTGCCCCCTCCACCACCGTGCCGTCGACGGGAATACGCTCGCCCGCGCGCACCGACACCGCATCGTCCACACGGACCTGGGCGACGGGCACGTCCCGCAACACGCCATCGGCACCGCGCACGCGGGCGGTATCGGGCCGCAGCGCCTGCAACGCGCGGATGGCCTGGGCGGTCTGCCGCTTGACGCGCGCCTCCAGCCACTTGCCCAGCCGCACCAGCGTGATGACGACCGCGGCGCTCTCGAAATACAGGTGCGGCACATCGCCCCCATCGGCGCGCCACCACAGCCACAGCGACAACCCGTAGGCCGCGGAGGTGCCCAGCGCCACCAGCAGGTCCATGTTGCCGGCCCCCGCGCGCAGCGCCTTCCAGCCGGCCCGGTAGAAGCGCGCGCCGATCACGCACTGCACCGGCGTCGCCAGCAGCCATTGCAGCCACGCCGGCAGCATCCACCCGGCACCCAACCAGCCGGCCAGCATCGGCGCCACCAGCGGCAGCGACAGCGCCGCCGACACCCACACGGGGCCGGGACCGTCCCAGAAACCCGGCTCGGCGCCGGGCGGCGCAACCGCCGTGCCGTCAGACGCGATGCGCGCTTCATAACCGGCCGCCACCACCGCCGCGACCAGCGCATCGCCGCTGACTTCGTTGGCCCGCTGAACGCGGGCGCGCTCGGTGGCGAGGTTGACGCTGGCCTGCGTCACGCCGGGCACCACGCGCAACGCGCGTTCGACCCGGCCCGCGCAGGCGGCACAGGTCATCCCCTGGATTTCCAGGTCGAGCGAAGCCGCATCGGCAAGGCTGGCGGCAGTCATGGGCAGCAAGTCGGATGGAAGGAAGATGGCATCAGCCTAGACCTTCCTATATTAGGAAGGTCAAACCGCATCTTACGCTTGCGTTTCCCATGGTAGGAAGGTTCATACTGCCGCTGTGTATCCTTCTCCTCCTCTTTCCTTGGAGCCGAACATGACGACATTTTCCGTTGAAGGCATGAGCTGCGGCCATTGCGTCGCCGCCGTCACCCGCGCCGTGCAGCAGGTCGATGCTGCCGCCCAGGTACAGGTGGACCTGTCCAGCCAGACCGTCGCCGTACACAGCGGCGCGGGCACGGATGCCCTCCGGCAAGCCATCGAGCAGGCCGGCTATCCGGTCAAGGCGTTCGCCTGAACCGTCGGGCCCAATGAAAAAGGCGTGCCATCGAAGCACGCCTTTTTTGTGGACGCGGCGCCGCTCAGAAACGGTAGCCGACTGACAGAAAGGTCACGATCGGGTTGATCTTGATCTTCGCTTCGGTCACGGCATGCTGACCGTTGGCCAGCGTGGTATCGATCTTGGCCGTGGTCTTGAGCGGCAGGTACGACACCGACAGGCCGAGGAACCAGTCTTTGGTGATGGCGTACGTGGCGCCCACGTTCAGCACCGGATTGAGCGAGCTGTCGGTCGACACGGTACTCGTGCTCGGGAAGCCGTTGCCCAGCACCTGGGTCTGGAACGCGCTGTTGGTGATCTTCTCGTCGGTGAACCAGGTGTAGCTCAGGCCGGCGCCGACGTAGGGGCGGAACTTGCTGTCCGCGCCGCCGAAGTACCACTTGGCCAGCACGGCCGGGCTCCACTGCTTGGCCGAGCCGATCTCGCCGTAGCGCGCGAAGGAATCGGTGCCATCGATCTTGTGGCGCGGCGGGATGCCGCCGACCAGTTCGACGGCCAGGTTGTCGGTAAAGAAGTGCGTGAACGCAAGGCCGAGCGTATCGGCATCCTTGATCTTGGCGCCCGTGTTGGATACCACCCGGTTGACCGGCACACCGCCCACGCTGTCGACCTGCAGCGGGTCGCTTGAGCTGTTCGGCATGACGCGGAACCAGCCGAGGCTGACAATGTTGCTCCCCGCGCTTTGGGCGTGGGCGGCAGTGGCAAGGATCATCCCGGCGGCGACCGCCAGTGCTTTTTTATAGGCCATGTCTGTGATTGCTCCTGTAAGAAGTGCGTCCGGTGCAAACGATACCAGTGCATTCTAGGTCTCCTCCCAGGCGGAGGGAGGGTCATTATCCCGTCCGGTTGCCTTGGCCCAGAACCGTTTTAGTAGAGGTTTCCTGTTACAGGCGCCCCGATCATGCGGCCTGCGGCATGCCTTTGCGCATGACGCCGCGCTTTTAAACGAGCGGGGCTTTCGACTGCGCCAGCACGCACGCGGCCAGGTCCCACAAGGCACTGCCCACGCTATTGAATACCACCGGCACCGCCTGCGCGCCGACATCGGGCGCCGCGTCGATGCACTGTTGCAGCGGCCGCACACGCGACCATGGCACGCCCGCCTGCAGCAGGTCGCCCGCTTCGACATCGAGGTCGACCAGGGTGTCGGCAAAGAGCCGGTCCGACACGGCCGCCTGCACGCACAGCCGCGGTGGCAATTCAGCCATCTCGGGACGAAATGCGCCGACGGCCGCAACAAAATGCTACGCGCGCCAGACTTGGCCCAGGCCCGTCGTACCCGGTTCAGCCAGATCCGGCAGGACCGGCCGGGTGGAGGGTGTGGCCGTGATCACCAACGGCGCATACGGCAGCACGGTGCGCGCCGCCTGGGCCATGCCCGCCGCATCGCCCGCGGCCACCGCGGTCGCCTCCAGGCCAAGCTTGCGCGCATGGGCGGCCAGTGCCTCGGCGTTGGCGGCGGTCCGGGTGACGATGGTGACGCGCCGCGTGCCGAGCCCCATGCGGAACGCTTCCAGATGCGTGCGCGCCTGGACCCCGGCGCCGATCAGCAGCAGGTCGCCGGCGGGTTCCGGCGCCAGCAGCCTCGCGGCCAGCAGCGAGACCGCGGCGGTGCGATGCGCCGTCACCGTCGGGCCGTCGAGCAGCAAGCGGCGCACACCGGTCGCCGCATCCATCACCACCACCTCGCCATGGATGGCGGGCAGCCCATGCGTGGCGTTGCGCGGGTGCACGGTGATCATCTTGGTGATGGCGATCTCGGCATTGGACGCCGGCATCAGCAACAGGCTGCCCGGTCCGGGCACCGGCATCACCAGCCGCGCCGGCGCCTGGGCACGGCCCGCGCGCGCGTCGCGCAGCACCTGCGCGATGGCATCGGCCAGGGCGGCATATGGCAAGCGCGCCGCCGTGGCGGTCGCGTCGAGGGGCTGCAGCATGGCGGCTCCGTCGGGAGGGAAAGGCAGCGGCAGCTTACGCCGAGGCGGCCGGCAGGGTGCGGCGCGGCGGCGCCGCGCGGCGGGTCAGCAGGCCAGCGGTGATCAGCAACTGGGCAGCGGCGTAGCTCCACCAGATCGCCAACTCGTGGTCGTTGAACGGAAACACAAAGACACTGATGCCGATCATGGCGTCGGAAGCGGCGAAGGCTGCGGCACCCCATGCGCTCAGCGGTCCGGGCAGGCGCGCGAGCAGCGCCGCGCAGACCATGGCCGACAGGACGATCATGTAGGCGATCACGGGCCCCCTGAGGTCGCCCAGGCCCGGCCAATACCACTTCAGCATGCCGATCGCCACGCCCAGCACCGCGCCCACCCCGATCAGCCGCAACGGCGAACACGCACCGCGCAGCGACACCAGCACGCGCAGGTAGCACAGATGGGCAAACAGGAACGACGCCAGGCCGGCGACGAAAGAAATCCGCAGACCCGGCAGCGCCAGCAGGAGATCACCCAGCGCGGAGAACAGCAATGCACCGACCAGCCAGCGGCGCTCGCGCTGCATCTCGTGCCGTGACGCCGCGCGGGCCAGCAGCAACGCCATCAGCATCATCCACAACGGCTGGGCGACGATGCGGCCGGCCAGCGGCGTACCGGGCCCCACGTCCACGGCCACCATGGTCAGCATGCCGCCATAGGTCACGCCGGCCACTGCGGCCGACACCCACCACGCGCGAACCCGTGCCGGCATGCCGTAGCCGCCCGCACGTTGTTCCGGCGCATGCGCCGGCTGCGTGGTGTGACCCTCGACCATCGTCGTCTCCCCCTTCAGATACGCATGCAGCGTGACACGTCGCGCACCCTCGCGCAAGGCATCGGCCGGACCGGCCTACCCGCCCAGGTGAGCCAACGGCAGCGCGCCGTCGCGCTTGAGTGCCGTCAGCACAATATTGGAACGGACATTGTCCACACCCGGCACACGCATCAGCTTGCGCATCACGAATTCCGACAGCGCCGGCAGATCCGGCACGATCACGCGCAGCATATAGTCCGCATCGCCGGCCACCGAATAGCACTCCTGGACGGCATCGAGCAGCAGAATCTCTTCGCGGAACCGCTCGACGATGGCATCGCCGTGATGGGCGAGCTTGACGCTGGCGAAAACGGTCACGCCCAGGCCCAGCCCCGTCGGCGACAAGATCACGCGATAGCCTTCAATGACCCGCTCCGCTTCCAGCCGCGCGAGCCGGCGCCCGACCTGGCTGGCCGACAGGTGGACCTGCTCCGAGAGCTGCTGGTGGGTCACACGGCCATCGCGCTGGAGCGCGGCAAGCAGGGCCAGATCAAAGGGATCGAGGGAAATCATGCAAATCTCCTGCGTGGATGAATGAGATTCTGCATGAAATCTGCAAACAATGTGCTAATGGCGCTGGTTTTGCGGCCAATCCGCGCGGCCCCACCTCTACACTGGCCGGATTCCGATCGCATTCGACCAAGGTCTCCACCATGGCCATCGCCACCTCCGCCAGCGCAGCCCCCAGCCCGGCCCCGGCCAGCTTCACCGGCACCCTGACCGACAAGCTCCGCGAACAGTTCGCCGACGGCCTCGACGGCCAGACGCTGCGCCCGGATTTCACGATGGAACAGCCGGTCCACCGCTACACTGCCGCCGACCACGCCACCTGGCGCACGTTGTACGACCGCCAGGAAGCCCTGCTGCCCGGCCGCGTCTGCGATGAATTCCTGCAGGGCCTGTCCGCGCTCGGCATGCGCCGCGAAAGGGTGCCCTCGTTCGACCAGCTCAACGAAACGCTGATGCGCGCCACCGGCTGGCAGATCGTGACCGTGCCCGGCCTGGTGCCGGACGAAGTCTTCTTCGACCACCTCGCCAATCGCCGCTTCCCGGCCAGTTGGTGGATGCGCCGCCCCGACCAGCTCGACTACCTGCAGGAGCCGGACTGCTTCCATGACATCTTTGGCCACGTGCCGCTGCTGATCAACCCGATCTTCGCCGACTACATGCAGGCCTACGGCCAGGGCGGCCTGAAGGCGGCGCGCCTGGGCTCGCTCGACATGCTGGCGCGGCTGTACTTGTACACGGTGGAGTTCGGCCTGATCCGCACGCCGGCCGGCGTGCGCATCTACGGCGCGGGCATCGTGTCGAGCAAGAGCGAGTCGGTGTATGCACTGGATTCGGCCGGCCCCAACCGCATCGGCTTCGACGTGCGCCGCATCATGCGCACGCGCTACCGCATCGACACCTTCCAGAAGACCTACTTCGTGATCGACAGCTTCGAGCAGTTGTTCGACGCCACGCGCCCGGACTTCACGCCGCTGTACGAGGAACTCGGCAAGCTGCCGACCTTCGGCGCCGGCGACGTGGTGGACAGCGATGCGGTCCTCAATGTCGGCACCCGCGAAGGCTGGGGCGATACGGTGGATACCTGAGCGCTGGCTATACTGCGCGCATTCCCCTCCGCCATCGACCCAGGATCATGATGCCGACTCTCAATGACGAACAACGCGAGGCCCTGTTTGCCGAACTGCCGGGCTGGTCGCCGCAGAGCGACCGCGATGCGATCCACAAGCGCTTCACCTTCACGGACTTCAACGCCGCGTTCGGCTTCATGACGCGCGTGGCGCTCAAGGCCGAGCAGATGAATCATCATCCGGAGTGGTTCAACGTGTGGAATCGCGTGGACATCACGCTGTCCACGCACGATGCCAACGGCCTCACGCACCGAGATGCCGATCTCGCGCGCTTCATCGAGCAGGCCGCAAAGCTGACCGGCGCCAAGTAAGCCGGTCCGGTCCCCTACCCCTACGCGCCCGCCGCGGCGCGCCACGCCTCAAAAGCCGCCCGCGCCTTCTCGCCCAGTTGTTCCGGAGCGATGCGGGTGGCGCCTTGTACAATCATCAGCGCATACGGCTTGGCCAGTGCCGACGCCTCGGCACACAACCGCAATTCCTCGCCCTGCGAGGGCGAACGGGCGCGCCAGTAGTTGATGGCGGCCTCCAGGTCGGTGATCGTGAGCAGAGCATCGGTCATGCGGCCATTGTAGCGCCGCCCCCGAGGCCCGGCCCACCCCTCTCCTTTCGCCACGTCATGCGCATCCTGCTGATTGAAGACGACCGCGCCATCGCCAGCGGCATCCACGCCGGCCTCACGCAGGTGGGCCACCGTGTCCTCGCCGTGCACGACGGTGTGTTTGCCGTCGAGCATCTCGCGCGGCAATCGCACGATCTCGTGATCCTCGATCTCGGCCTGCCGGGCATCGACGGCATGACGCTGCTGTCGCAGTACCGCGCGCGCGACCGCAGCACGCCGGTGCTGATCCTCACCGCGCGCGACCGCCTGCAGGACAAGGTAGGCGGCCTGAACGCAGGCGCCGACGACTATCTGCTCAAGCCCTTCGAGATGCTCGAACTGGTCGCGCGCGTGCAGGCCCTGCTGCGCCGGCGCGGCGACAACGGCGAGCCGATGCCGCGCCCCGACACCGTGGTCGGGCGCCTGCGCATGAGCGGCGCGGAACGCCGCATCTTTGTCGATGCGGCGGCGCTGGAGCTGTCGCCGCGCGAATTCGCCGTGCTCGAACTGCTGATGCAGCGGCAGGGCCGCGTGGTCAGCAAGGTGCAGTTGCAGGACCACCTTGCCAGCTTCGGTCACGCGCTGGGCGAGGCCGGCCACGACGTGGTGGGCGACACCGCCATCGAAGTCTATGTGCACCGCGTGCGCCGCAAGATCGAGCAGTCCGAGGCGGAGATCGTCACGGTGCGCGGCTTCGGCTACCTGCTGCAGGCGCGCGCCGCGGCATAAGGCACACCGCACCGCCACCGTCCATGTTCAAGCGCCATCGTCCCGCCGCCCCCTCCACGCCGGCCCCCGGCGCAAATAGCGCGACCAGCCTGCGCCTGCACCTGCTGCGCGCGCTGGCCACGCCACTGTTCGGGCTGGTGGTCGGCACCGGTGCGTTGTCATACTGGCTGGCGGCCCACTACACCGCGCAGGTGTTCGACCGCGCGCTGGTCGGCGTGGCCAATGCCCTGGCCGAACAGTTGCGGCTGGCCGGCCCGCGTGTCAGCGCCACGCAGCTCTTCGACATCGCCCTCGCCGCGCAGACGCTGGTGCAGAGCAGCGGCGAAGACCGTGTCTACTGGCGCATCGCCGGCCCCACCGGCACGCTGGCCGGACGCGAGGCGCTGCTGGGCTATGGCTCGGGCCAGGTACACATGGGCGAGGCGCGCGTGTTTTACAGCTGGCTCGACGGCAAACAGGTGCGGGCCGTGCATCTGCTGGTACCGGGCGTCACGGCCGAGATGCCGTGGCCCCCATCCCCACGCCACCCTGTCACGGCGCAGGCCAGGAGCGATGTCACGCGCCCGGCTCTCGCGCCCACGCAGGCGCAGACCGCGCGCTCCGCCACCCCTCTGGCACCGCCGGTCGTGATCGAAGTGGCCGAGCTGCTCGACCGGCGCGACCTGGCCGCCAAAGAGGTGCTGCTGTCGGTCTCGATTCCGCTGATTGTCCTGCTGGCCGTGGGCGGGCTGATCCTGACGCTGGTGCTCAAGGAAGAACTGCAGCCGCTGCAGGCCCTGGCCGACACCCTCAACCGGCAGAGCGCGCAATCGGTGACGCCGCTGCCGGCTGAATCCGCCAGGCACGTGCCGGCCGAGCTACAGCCCCTGATCAATGCCATGAATGCGCTGCTGGCGCGCCTGCGCGATGCACTGGAAGCCCAGCGCACCTTCATCGCCGACGCCGCGCACCAGCTGCGCACGCCGCTGACCGCGCTCAAGCTGCATGCCGATCGCGCAGTCGACGCGAAGACACTCGACGAAGCGCGCCCGGCCCTGCTCGAACTGCAGGCCGGCACCAACCGCGCCGTCCACCTGTCCAATCAGTTGCTGACCCTGGCGCGCGCCGAGCCCGGCATGACGCTGGATCAACTGGGCCCGCCGACACGCCTGGATCTGGTGGCCCTGGCCTTTGACACCGGCGCGGAATGGGTGCCGCGCGCGCTTGCGCAAGGACTCGATCTCGGTTTCGAAGCCTGGCCGCCAGAGGCAGGCCCTGCCGCAACCCAACCGGCGACCGTGCTGGGCAACGCCGTGCTGCTGCGCGAAGTCATCGCCAACCTGCTCGACAACGCCATCAAGTATGTGCCGCCGGGCGATCGTGTAACCCTGCGGGCCGGAATCGAAAGGGAGACCGGGGCCACGGCCGATTCGCTGGCCGGCTGGCTGGGCGTCGTCTGCGTGGAAGACAACGGTCCGGGCATTCCGTCCGAGCGCCGCGCCGAAGTATTCCAGCGCTTTTTCCGCGGCGATGCCGATCATCGCCCGGGCCAACCGCAGGGCAGCGGGTTGGGCCTGGCCATCGTGCACGACATCGTGCGGCTGCATGGCGGCACCGTGGCCATCGACGATGCCATTGCCCAGGATGGCGCGCGGGTGATGCGCTTCGTGCTGCGCCTGCCGTTGGCGGATGCCGACGCCTAGTACTACAGCCGTAGCTCAAAATGGCGGAGCACATCCCCGCGCCCGGTAGTGACACTGCTGAGCGCGCCACTGATGCGCGCGCCGCCATCGCGACCATGCCAGC